>NZ_JBSFHW010000007.1:0-293611 GCF_053597275.1 Streptomyces sp. NPDC001492
AGATGCGCACCGGCCGTAATCAGCCCGTCCGGCGTTTGAGGACGAGGCCGTTCAGGCCGATCGGGGTCCGGGGCGGAGCCCCGGTGGGGTCGAAGGGGCAGCGCCCCTGGGGTCGGGACGGGTAGGGGCGGCGGGGGCGGAGAACAACTCGCGGTACCTTCGAGCTCACGCCGATGAGGGCCGATGAGGAGAGCCAACGTGAGCAAGTTCGTGCGGCCTGCACCCGAGGGCGCGGACCCCTTCGGAACCGCCCGCCTCAGGCGAGGCGTACTCGACGCCTGGGCCACCAGCCCCGCCCGCTTCCGCGAGGACGCCAACGCCGAGGAGGACCTCGTCCTCGGCGGCTACCGCGACCGCCTCGTCGTCGAGCTCGCCCAGAACGCCGCCGACGCCGCAGCCCGCGCAGCCGTCCCCGGCCGCCTCCGGCTCACCCTCCGCGACGGCGTCCTCGTCGCCGCCAACACCGGCGCCCCCCTGGACGCGACCGGCGTCGAGTCGCTGTCCACCCTCCGCGCCTCCGCCAAACGCGACGCCCACGACACGGCCGTCGGCCGCTTCGGCGTCGGCTTCGCCGCCGTACTCGCCGTCACCGACGAACCCGCCCTGGTCGGCCGCCACGGCGGCGTCCGCTGGTCCCTCGCCGAGGCCCGGGAACTCGCCGCCGACACGGCACGGCACAGCCCCGGCCTCGGGGACGAGATCCGCCGCCGGGACGGCCACGTCCCGCTCCTGCGGCTCCCCTTCGCCGCCGAGGGCACCGCCCCGGACCCGTACGACACCGCCGTCATCCTGCCGCTGCGCGACACCGCCGCCACCGACCTCGCCGAACGCCTCCTCGGCGCCGTCGACGACGCACTCCTCCTCGCCCTCCCGGGCCTCGAAGAGGTCGTCGTCGAGATCAACGGCGACAGCCCCCGCACCCTCAGCCGCCGCACCAACGGCTCCTTCACCGTCGTGGACGACTCCCTCAGCGGCACCACCCACTGGCGTACGTCCGCCGCCCACGGCCCCCTCACCCCCGACCTCCTCGCCGACCGCCCCGTCGAGGAACGCCTCCGCCCGCACTGGTCCCTCACCTGGGCCGTACCCGTCGACGCCACCGACAGCACCCCTGCCCGCCCCCGCACCAGCGCCGTCGTCCACGCCCCCACCCCCAGCGACGAGCCCCTCGGCGTCCCCGCCCTGCTCATCGCCTCCTTCCCCCTCGACACCACCCGCCGGCACGCGGCGCCCGGCCCCCTCACCGACTTCCTCGTGCAGCGCGCGGCGGACGCGTACGCCGAACTCCTCGCCGACTGGCGCCCGGTGACCGGGGGCATCATCGATCTCGTCCCCGGCCCGCTGGGCAAGGGCGAGCTGGACGGCGCACTGCGCCAGGCGATCCTCGACCGCCTCCCGCGCACCTCTTTCCTCCCGCCCGCCGCCGAACCCGGCAAGGACCACGACCACGACCACGACTCCGACCTCCCGGAGTCCCTGCGCCCCCGTGACGCCGAGATCGTCGAGGGCGCGGGCCACGACACGGTGCAGGTCCTCGCCGAGGTGCTCCCGACCCTCCTGCCCGCCGGGCTCGAACGGCGCGTGGAGCTGCGGACCCTGGGCGTCGCCCGTGTCCCGCTCACCGACGCGATCGACCGCCTCGCCGGTCTTGAGAAGGACCCCGGCTGGTGGCGGCGGCTCTACGACAGCCTCGCCGGCGTCGACCCGGACCGCCTCTCCGGGCTGCCCGTGCCGCTCGCCGACGGCCGTACCACCATCGGCCCCCGCCAGGTGCTCCTGCCCACCGCCGACGCCGCAGGCATCGACCCGGAGGTGCTCGCCCGGCTCGGCCTGAAGGTCGCCCACCCGGACGCGGCCCACCCCCTCCTGGAGAAGCTCGGCGCCCTCCCCGCGACACCCCGCGCCGTCCTCACCACTCCGCAGGTACGGGCCGCCGTGGCCGCCTCCCTCGACGACGACGGCGCACTCGACTGGGAGCAGGACGCGCCCGACGCGGAGGAGCTGGCCGACACGGTTCTCGCGCTCGTACGGGACGCCGGTCTGGAACCGGGCGACGAGCCGTGGCTCGGCGCCCTCGCCCTCCCCGACGAGGACGGCGAACTCGCCCCCGCCGGTGAACTCGTCCTCCCCGGCAGCCCCTTCCACCAGGTCATGCGGGCGGACGAACTCGCCACCGTGGACGCCGAACTGGCCGAGAAGTGGGGCGAACAACCGCTGGCCGCCTGCGGTGTCCTCGCCAACTTCGCCCTGGTACGGGCCACGGACGTGGTGCTGGACCCCGACGAACTGGAGCCGCGCGAAGGCGACTACGCCGAACCCGACGACGCGGGGCTGCTGGACGCCGTGGACGTGTGGAGCGAGGACGTCCTCGACCGCTTCCCGGACACACCCGTACCGCCGGTCGCCACCGAACTGGTCGCCGTACGGGACCTGGACCTGGTCGACGACGACAAGTGGCCGCAGGCCCTCGCCCTGCTCGCCCAGCCACCCCTGCGCGACGCCCTCACCCAGCCGGTGCGGATCCTGCTGCCCGACGGCACGCACGAGGTCGTACGGCCCTACACGGCCTGGTGGCTGCGCGGCCACCCGGTCCTCGACGGCCGCCGTCCCGCCGGCCTGCTGGCCTCCGGTGGCGACCCCCTCCTGCGGGGCCTGTACGACGAGGCCGACGCGACCGGCTTCGAGGACGAACAGGTACTGCGGGCGCTCGGCGTACGGACCTCGGTGCCGGCCCTGCTCGACGAGCCGGGCGGCGCCGCCGAACTCCTGGACCGCCTGGCCGATCCGGAGCGTGAGGTCACGGGAGCCCAACTGCACGCCCTCTACGGGGCGTTGGCCGACCTGGACCCCGAGCAGGTGACCCTGCCGGACGAGCTGCGGGCCGTCGTGGACGGCCGGGTCGAGGTCGTGGACGCCGCCGACGCCGTGGTCGTCGACTCCCCGGACCTGCTGCCCTTCACCGAGGGCGTGCCCCTGCTGCCGGTACGCCCGTCCCGGGCCGCCGAACTGGCCGAACTGTTCCAGGTGCGGCGCCTGAGCGAGTCCGTGACGGGCGAAGTCACCTCCGAGGGCACCGAACACGACGTACCGGACTCGGTACGGGTCCTGCTGGGCGCAGGCACCCCCGCGACCTACGTCGAACACGAGGAACTCGTCGTCGACGGCGTGGAGCTGGACTGGCGGCTGACGGCGGACGGGGTGCTGCACGCGGCCACCCTGGAGGGCGTGGCCGCCGGCCTCGCCTGGGCAGCGGGCCAGTGGCCCCGCCGCTTCGAGGTGGCGGCCCTGCTGGAGGACCCGTCCCGGACGGAGGAGTTGGCGCGGGACCGCTGGTTCGACTGACGGGCCCGCCCTGTCAGTCCGCTTCCACTTCGAGGAAGTACTCGAAGCGGTCCAGGTCGAGGGCGAGGCCGGTCAGCCGGCGGAACCCGTCCGCGTGCTTGCGCTGAAGCGGATACACGTCGGTGAGCCGGGCCGCGGGGACCTCCAGCAGCCCCGCGAAGGCGTCGGCGCCCACCGGCGAGACGTCGGTGACCGACCGCGGTGTGTCCTCGTCCCGGGCGTAGCGGGTGACGAGGAACCTCATGGCGGCTTCGGTATCCCGCCCCGGAGGGAACTCCGGGGCGGCCGGTTTCCGGCTTGGCAAGGGATTTGCAATCCCCGCCAAAAATCGTCTTCGTCCGTACAACTTTTCACAACCGTCACGGATCTCACCCCATGAGCCAACAGGCTCCACGATCACTTTCTCCACTTGGGGAACACATGCGCATACGTGCCACCGTGGCCGCCGTCTCCGGCGCCCTGGCCCTTTCCGCCTTCGCCCTGCCGGCCGCGCACGCCGCCGACGCCCCGTCGTTCAAGACGGAGGCCGCGAAGATTCTCGCCGCGCACTCCGGCAAGACCGCGTTCAGCAGCGACGCCGCCGCCGCGGACCTGGGTGTCACCTTCTCCGACCTCAAGATCGCCAAGGCGGTCAAGGTCGGCACCACGAACCACGTCGCCACCACGGTCACCTACACGCTGACCCACGGGGCGAACTACGACATCAACTCCAGCGACTTCGACAGCGGCCCCCTCATCTACAAGGGCAGCTCGATCAACAGCGCCGAGAACGTGCTCGGCGGCGAACTGCCCGCCACCTGCACGGCCACCTCGGACACCACCGCCACCTGCACGGGCAACATCGACATCTTCCCGCAGAACGAGGACGGCACCGCCGGTGACCTCCTCAACTCGGACGCGGGCACGTGGTCGGCCGGCGCGATCGCGCTGCAGTACAGCACCGGGGACTTCTCCGTGCAGGGCGACCTGGGCAGCACCCTCGTCCAGCGCAACTCCAGGCTGACGGTCAACGCCACCCCGGAGCCGGTCAAGAAGGGCAAGACCATCACCGTGGTCGGCAAGCTCTCCCGGGCCAACTGGGAGGACAACAAGTACCACGGCTACAGCACCCAGCCGGTGAAGCTGCAGTTCCGCAAGAAGGGCTCCAGCACCTACACCACGCTGAAGACCATCAAGACGAGCACCACGGGTGACCTGAAGACGACGACCACCGCCACGGTCGACGGCTACTACCGCTACTCCTTCGCGGGCACCTTGACCACCCCGGCGGTCAACGCCACGGGCGACTTCGTCGACGTGCAGTAGTCAGTAGTCAGTAGTGACTGAGCAGGTCTAGGCAGGAACGCGGCGGTCGACCCACTTCCACAGCACCTCCAGGGCGACCGCCGCCACCGCCGCGATGCCGACCGCGACCCACGGCATCGTCTCGCCGACCAGCTTCAGCGCGAAGAAGTGCTGGAGCTGCGGCACGATCAGCACGAAGAGGAACGCCACGCCCATCGAGGCCACCAGGGCGATCCGCCACCAGGTGTAGGGGCGGGCGATGATCGCCAGGACCCACATGGAGATCAGGAACAGGGTCAGCGTGGCGGCGCTGGTCTCCGCGTCCAACTGGCCCGGCCCCGTGTAGTGGTGACGGGCGATCAGATACGTCACGAAGGTCGCCACCGCGGCCACCACCCCGCCCGGGACCGAGTACCGCATCACCCGCCGTACGAAGTGGGGTTTCGCCCGTTCCTTGTTGGGGGCGAGGGCGAGGAAGAAGGCCGGGACGCCGATCGTCAAGGTCGACAGGAGCGTCAGGTGGCGCGGCAGGAACGGGTATTCCACCTGCCAGCACACCACCAGCACCGCCAGCAGCACCGAGTAGACCGTCTTCACCAGGAACAGGGTCGCCACCCGCGTGATGTTGCCGATGACCCGCCGGCCCTCCGCGACCACCGACGGCAGCGTCGCGAAGCTGTTGTTCAGCAGCACGATCTGCGCGACCGCCCGGGTGGCCTCCGAACCCGAGCCCATGGACACGCCGATGTCGGCGTCCTTCAGGGCCAGCACGTCGTTCACGCCGTCGCCGGTCATCGCGACCGTGTGCCCGCGGGACTGCAGGGCGCCCACCATGTCCCGCTTCTGCTGCGGGGTGACCCGCCCGAACACCGTGCCCTTGTCCAGGGACTTCGCCATCTCCTCCTGCTCGGAGGGGAGGTGCCGGGCGTCCACGGTCGTGCCGGTCAGCCCCAGTTTGGCGGCCACCGCGCCGACCGACACGGCGTTGTCGCCGGAGATGACCTTGGCGCGGACGTCCTGGTCGGCGAAGTAGCGCAGGGTGTCCGCCGCGTCGGGGCGCAGCCGCTGTTCGAGGACGACGAGGGCGGTGGGCCTCGCTCCGTTCGCGGGCTCGGGATCGTCCAGGTCGCGGCCGGCCCGGGCGAGCAGCAGCACCCGTAGGCCCTGCTCGTTGAGCCGTCCGGTCTCCTTGAGTGCCGGATCGCCGGCGGCCAGCAGCACGTCGGGCGCCCCCAGCAGCCATGTACTCGACTCGCCGTTGCCCTCGCTGAAGGTGGCACCGCTGTACTTGCGGGCGGAGGAAAAGGGCAGGGACTCCGTGCAGCGCCAGTCCTCGACGTCCGGGTAGGCGTCGATGATCGCCTGGAGGGAGGCGTTGGGCCGCGGGTCGGACTCGCCGAGGGCGCCGAGGACCTTGCGGACGTACGACTCGTCGGCGCCCTGCAGCGGCCTGAGCTCCGTGACGTCCATGCCGCCCTCGGTGAGGGTGCCGGTCTTGTCCAGGCAGACGGTGTCGATGCGGGCGAGGCCCTCGATGGCGGGGAGCTCCTGGACGAGGCACTGTTTTCGGCCAAGTCGTATGACTCCTATCGCGAAGGCGACCGAGGTCAGCAGCACCAGCCCTTCCGGGACCATCGGGACGATGCCGCCCACCGTCCGCGCGACCGAGTCCTTGAAGCCGTGCTGCTTCACCACCAGCTGGCTGACGACCAGGCCGAGCGCGGTCGGGATCATCATCCACGTCACGTACTTGAGGATCGTCGAGATACCGGTGCGCAGCTCGGAGTGGACCAGGGTGAAGCGGGAGGCCTCCTCGGCGAGTTGGGCGGCGTAGGCCTCGCGGCCCACCTTGGTGGCCTTGAAGGCGCCCCCGCCGGCCACCACGAAGCTGCCCGACATGACCTGGTCCCCGGGTTTCTTGACCACCGGGTCGGCCTCACCGGTGAGCAGCGACTCGTCGATCTCCAGCCCGTCGGCCTCGACGCACACCCCGTCGACCACGGCCTTGTCCCCCGGCCCGATCTCGATCACGTCGTCAAGGACGATCTCCGACGTACTGATCGCGCCGGCCACCCCGTCCCGCCGCACCGTGGGCCGCGCCTCCCCGATCACCGCGAGCGAGTCGAGGGTCTTCTTCGCACGCCACTCCTGGATGATGCCGATTCCGGTGTTGGCGATGATCACGTATCCGAACAGGCTGTCCTGGAACGGCGCGACGAACAGCATGATCAGCCAGAGCACGCCGATGATCGCGTTGAACCGGGTGAAGACGTTCGCCCGGACGATCTCGCCCATCGACCGGCTGCTGCGCACCGGAACGTCGTTGACCTGCCCCCGCGCCACCCGCTCGGCCACCTCGGCCGCGGTCAGCCCCCGCGCCGGCACCGGAACGGGAACGGGGTGCACAGGGTCGAGCTCCGCGCCCGCGTCGATGTGCGTCATGCATTCGACGGTACGTGCGGATTTACGCCTTCACCCGCCGAGTGCCCGGAAGATCCGACCTGGGGATGAGTCGACTCGTGCGGTGGTTGTACGGCCTACTCGGGTACGGGCTGTTCGGCGGACTCCGACTTCAGTGCCGCCGCCCGCTTGATTGCCGCGTCCCGCTTCCGGACGAACCAGACGCCGTACAGCCCGAGCACGCCCCCCGCGAGGCATGTCCACAGCCACCACAGATGCCCGTGGTCGTCGAACCAGCCGTAGAACGGAAGCTGCACCAGGAAGAGGACGAACCAGAGGATCGTGCCGCCGGTGATGGTGGCGACCACGGGGCCCTCAAGGGGCTCCGGCGCCTCGTGCTGGGGGGTCCACTTCGCCATGCGCACAGCTTACGAGGCGGACGGGTCTACGCGCGGAGATAGCGCCACCGGAGTCATATGTTCATACTGAAACCGTTTGCGCACGTCCACTTCTGCTCGTAGGAACCTCCAATGTCCACCTCGGCCCCCGCCAAGGTCCCCACCCCCGAACACCCGGGGAAGGCGCCCGCCTCCGGCGCCCTCGACCGCTACTTCAAGATCTCCGAGCGGGGCAGCACCCTGCCGCGCGAGATCCGCGGCGGTTTCGCCACCTTCTTCGCGATGGCCTACATCATCGTGCTGAACCCGATCATCCTGGGCAGCGCGAAGGACATGTACGGGCACCAGCTCGACAACGGCCAGCTGGTCACGGCGACGGCCGTGACGGCGGCGTTCACCACCCTCCTCATGGGCGTCGTCGGCAACGTGCCGATCGCGCTCGCCGCCGGTCTGGGTGTGAACTCGGTCGTCGCGCTCCAGCTCGCTCCCCGGATGTCCTGGCCGGACGCCATGGGCATGGTGGTCCTGGCCGGCTTCATCGTGATGCTCCTGGTGGCCACCGGACTGCGCGAGCGCGTCATGAACGCCGTGCCCTACAGCCTGCGCAAGGCGATCTCCATCGGCATCGGTCTGTTCATCATGCTGATCGGCCTGGTCGACTCGGGCTTCGTCTCCCGGATCCCGGACGTCGCCCAGACCACCGTCCCGCTCCAGCTCGGCGCCGACGGCCACCTCAACGGCTGGCCGGTCCTGGTCTTCATCCTGGGCGCGCTGCTCACCCTCGCGCTCATCGTGCGCAAGGTCTCCGGCGCGATCCTGATCTCGATCGTCACGATGACCGTCCTCGCGGTGATCATCAACTCCGTGGCGAAGATCCCCACCTGGGGCCTCACGACGCCCAAGTGGCCCGGCAACCCGGTCGCCACCCCGGACTTCGGCCTGATCGGCAAGGTCAGCCTGTTCGGCGGCTTCTCCCACGTCGGTGTGCTGACCGGCATCCTCTTCGTCTTCACCGTGCTGCTCTCGTGCTTCTTCGACGCGATGGGCACGATCATGGGCGTCAGCGACGAGGCCAAGCTGACCGACGCCCAGGGCTATATGCCGGGCATCAATAAGGTCCTGTTCGTCGACGGCCTCGCGGTCGCGGCCGGCGGCGCCAGCTCCTCCTCGGCCACCACCGCGTTCGTGGAGTCCACGGCGGGCGTCGGCGAGGGCGCCCGTACGGGCTTCGCGAACGTCGTCACCGGCAGTCTGTTCGCCATCGCCCTGTTCCTGACTCCCGTCGCCACCATGGTCCCGTCCCAGGCGGCCACCCCGGCCCTGCTCGCGGTGGGCTTCCTGATCCTGGCCGGCTCCATCAAGGAGATCGACTGGGCCGACTACACGATCGCCATCCCGGCCTTCGTGACGATGGTGATGATGCCGTTCACCTACTCGATCACCAACGGCATCGGCATGGGCTTCATCACCTTCGCGGTGCTGCGCCTCGCGGCCGGCCGGGGCCGGGAGGTCCCGGTGGCGATGTACGTCGTCGCGGCGGTGTTCGGCTTCTACTACCTGATGCCCGCGCTCGGTCTCACGTGACGCCGTAGAACCTCTCGGTCTCCTCCACGGCGGACTGGAAGCGCTCGTCGAAGTCATCCCGAATGAGCGTCCGGACGACATAGTCCTGGACGCTCATTCCTCTTTTGGCGGCGTGGTGCCGGAGCCGTTCGAGCAGCTCTCCGTCTATCCGCAGGCTGAGCACACTGGTCCCCATGCCTACGAGGGTCGCGGCACTCTTCGGCGCGGTGTGTCACGTTCCGCGTTTCGATCACCCATATGAGTGATGTTCCCCTTCAGTGGCGCGTGTCACGGACGCTCGGCGCGTCCCGCCTGGTCTTTAGCGAGAGTAATGAGTTATTCTAAAGAACATGTCGGACCTCAGCCATGGCGACGATGCTGCCGCCGTGAACTCCCTGCGATCAGCTGTCATGCGGCTGTCCCGTCGACTCAAGCACCAGCGGGTCGACGAGTCGCTCAGCCCCACCGAGATGTCGGTGCTGGGCACCCTCTCCAACTGCGGTAGCGCCACACCGGGCGAGCTCGCCCGCAAGGAGCACGTGCAGCCGCCGTCGATGACCCGCATCGTCGCGCTGCTCGAGGCCAAGGGGCTGGTCCGGCTGGAGCCGCACCCCGAGGACCGGCGCCAGAAGGTCGTCACCAAGACCGAACAGGCCGAGGCCATGCTCGCGGAGAGCCGCGCCAAGCGGAACGCGTTCCTGGCCAACCTGGTCGACGGCCTCGACGAGGACGAGTGGGCGAAACTGCGCGCCGCCGCCCCCGTGCTGGAGAAGCTGGCCCACCTGTAAGCGGCTCCTCCGGCGTCCGTTGCAGTCGCAGTCACGAGGAGGCGAACCCTTTTGAGTACGGGATCCGGAGCAGATTCCGCCCCCGCACCGACACCTACTACCCCCGCTTCACCCCCGATCTCCCGCAAGTCCTCGATGTTCAGCTCGCTGAGGGTCAGGAACTACCGCCTGTTCTTCATGGGCCAGGTCGTCTCCAACATAGGCACCTGGATGCAGCGCATCGCCCAGGACTGGCTGGTCCTGAGCCTCACCGGCTCCGCCACGGCCGTCGGCGTCACGACGGCTCTGCAGTTCCTGCCGATGCTGTTCCTCGGCCTCTACGGCGGGGTCCTCGTCGACCGCCTGCCCAGGCGCCGCACGCTGCTCTTCACGCAGACCTCGATGGCCGTCACCGGTATCGCGCTCGCCGCGCTCACCCTCTCCGGCCACGTCCAGGTCTGGCACGTCTACCTCGCCGCCTTCGCCGTGGGCCTCGCCACGGTCGTCGACAACCCGGCCCGCCAGTCCTTCGTCTCCGAGATGGTCGGCCCGGACCAGCTGCAGAACGCGGTCAGCCTCAACTCCGCCAACTTCCAGTCCGCCCGGCTGGTCGGCCCCGCCGTGGCCGGCCTGATGATCACCGGCGTGGGCACCGGCTGGGCCTTCCTCTTCAACGGCCTGTCCTTCGTCGCCCCGGTCGCCGGCCTGCTGCTGATGCGGGCGCGCGAGCTGCACGTCGTGGAGCGGGCACCGCGCGGAAAGGGCCAGCTGCGGGAGGGACTCCGCTATGTCGCCGGGCGCCCCGACCTGATCTGGACGATCGTCCTGGTCGGGTTCATCGGGACCTTCGGCTTCAACTTCCCGGTCTACCTCTCGGCCTTCGCGGACGACGTCTTCCACGCGGGCGCCGGGTCCTACAGCGCCTTCAACACCGTGATGGCGGTCGGCTCCCTGGCGGGCGCACTCCTGGCCGCACGGCGCGGCACGGCCCGGATGCGGGTGATGATCGGGGCGGCGGCGGCCTTCGGCGCCCTGGAACTGGTGGCCGCGACCGCACCCTCTCTCTGGCTGTTCACCCTGCTGATGGCCCCGATCGGCATGTTCGGCATGACGATCAACGTCACCGCCAACACCAGCATCCAGATGGCCACCGACCCCGCCATGCGCGGCCGGGTGATGGCCCTCTACATGATGGTCTTCCTCGGCGGATCCCCGATCGGCGCACCCATCGCGGGCTGGGTCACGGACGCGTACGGCGTTCGGGCGGGCCTGGCCGTGGGCGGCGCGATCGCCACGGCGGCGGCCGTCACCATCGGCGTGATCCTTGCCAGGGTCGGCGGACTGCGGCTGTCGGTCGGCTGGAACCGTGGCCACCCGCAGGTGCGGTTCGTGCCACGGGAGCGGCGGGAGGAGCTGGCCGCGGCGGCGTGAGGCGACCGGCCGGGTCAGTCGCGGGGGAACTCGTCCGTCTTGAGGACCAGGCCTACCGGAGTGCCGGTCAGGTCGATGTCCTCCCCGAAGGAGAAGCTGACGTCGCTGTGGTACTTGCCGTCCTTCGGCAGGGTGTGCAGGTGCCACTCGCCGGTGTACGGGTCCACGATCAGGTACACCGGCACCTCGGCCGCGGCGTAGGTGTCCTTCTTCGGGCCGTAGTCGTTGCCCGCCGTGTCCTTGGAGACGACCTCGGCCACGAACTCGACGTCCTGGTAGCGCCAGCGGCCCTTGCTGTCCTTGACCGACCGCTCGGCCATGGCCGCCACGTCGGAGGCGAAGCCGTTCAGATGTCCGGGGAAGTCGATCCGCACGTCCGACGCCAGCCGCTTGCGTGGGTACTTGGCGCGCAGCTGCTCCAGGATCCCGAAGATGATCTCCCAGTGGTTCTGCCGCTGCGGTGACATGAAGATGTTCCCCCCGACGATCTCGATCTTCGTACCCTCGGGGATGGGCATCTTCTCAAGGCACTCGAACAGGACGTCCAGCGTCAGCTCGCCGCGCTCCTCGGCCATCTCGATCCTGTCGTCAAGGACGGTCATCGTGGCGCTCCTCCCCGGCTGCCGCTCGGTCACGGACAGCCGCGCAGTACAACGATACGCACGGTGACCGGGACACGCCGGGTTGGCGGCGCGGTGTGCAGACTGGCCTCATGAGACTCTTCGCCGCCGTGCTGCCCCCCGAGGGGGTCGTCGACGAACTCGCCACCGAGGTGGCGGAATTGAAGAAGCTGCCGCGAGCGGAGGCGCTGCGCTGGACGGCCCGGGAAGGGTGGCACTTCACGCTCGCCTTCTACGGAGAGGTCGACGACGGCCTCGTACCGGAGCTGTCGGCCCGGCTGGAGCGGACGGCACGACGATCCGAGCCCTTCGAGCTGGCCCTGCGGGGCGGTGGCCAGTTCGGGCACGGGCGGGCGCTGTGGGTGGGCGCGGAGGGGGATCTGCCGGCCCTGCGGCTGTTCGCCGACCGCACCGAGGCGGCCGGGCGGAAGGCGGGCGTGGACATGGGGGAGCACCGGCGGTACAAAGCGCATCTGACGGTGGCGCGGAGCCGGGACGCGGTGGACGTACGGCCGTATGTCGCCGCCCTCGGGGAGTTCACCAGCCGTACATGGACGGTGGGCGAGCTGGTGCTGGTGCGGAGCAGGCTGCCGAGGTCCGGGCAGCCGGGGGAGCAGCCGCGTTATGAGGCGGTCGCCCGTTGGGGGCTCGGGGGCGCCGGTTAGGCTCGATGCGTGGACCCGAAAACCCGGAACCGGATCATGGCCGGTGCGCTTGTTCTTTTGTTCGTCGTGGTTGCGGTGACGGCTGCCCTCGGTAGGTAGGGCTTTGCGGGGGAGCGGCGGGGAACTGCGCGTTCGTTGCCGGGTGCGGGCCGTATGTGGCTTGTCGCGCAGTTCCCCGCGCCCCTATAGGGGCGCTCCTGCTCAGGGCGCTACCAGGCGAAGGCCTCCGGGGTCGGGCCCGGGCCCGGGAAGATTTCGTCCAGGCCGGCCAGGAGCTCGTCGCTCAGTTCCAGCTCCGCCGCCCTGATCGCGGACTCCAGTTGCCCGGCCGTGCGCGGGCCCACGATCGGGCCGGTGACGCCGGGGCGGGTCAGGAGCCAGGCCAGGGCGGCCTCGCCCGGTTCCACGCCGTGCTTGTCGAGCAGGTCCTCGTACGCCTGGATCTGGGCGCGGATCGTGGTGTTGGCGAGGGCGTCCGCGGCCCGGCCGCTCGCCCGGCGCCCGCCCTCGACCTCCTTCTTGATCACGCCGCCGAGCAGGCCGCCGTGCAGCGGTGACCAGGGGATGACCCCGAGGCCGTACTCCTGCGCGGCCGGGATGACCTCCATCTCGGCGCGGCGCTCGGCCAGGTTGTAGAGGCACTGCTCGCTGACGAGACCGATGGTGCCGCCGCGGCGGGCGGCGATCTCGTTCGCCTGGGCGATCTTGTAGCCGGGGAAGTTCGAGGACCCGACGTAGAGGATCTTGCCCTGCTGGACCAGGACGTCGATCGCCTGCCAGATCTCCTCGAAGGGGGTGCGGCGGTCGACGTGGTGGAACTGGTAGACGTCGATGTGGTCGGTCTGCAGCCGCTTCAGGCTGGCGTCGACCGCGCGCCTGATGTTCAGCGCGGAGAGCTTGTCGTGGTTGGGCCAGACCTCACCGTCGGCGGCCATGTTGCCGTACACCTTGGTGGCGAGGACGACCTTGTCGCGGTGGGTCGCGCTCTTGGCGAACCAGTTGCCGATGATCTCTTCCGTACGGCCCTTGTTCTCGCCCCAGCCGTACACGTTGGCGGTGTCGAAGAAGTTGATGCCGGCGTCCAGCGCCGCGTCCATGATCGCGTGGCTGTCGGCCTCGTTCGTCTGCGGTCCGAAGTTCATCGTGCCGAGGACCAGTCGGCTGACCTTGAGTCCGGTGCGTCCGAGCTGCGTGTACTTCATGACCACCCAGCCAACGACTTTGAGTGCGCTCTAGGCAAGGGATTCCGCAGAAAATGATCTACCCCCCCAAATGATCTTCGCTGTGGGAGAAGAATTCAAAAGACAAACTGCTGGATTACAAACGCTCTAGTCGATGTTTTCGTCGAATTGGCCTCACTCGTTTGCCGCGCATCCGGAGGAGGGGACGCGGCGTTAGCGGAATATGGCGAAAGCAAGGTTCCTTAACCCGTACCGTTCCGGAGCGACTGCGGAGGATCTTCCCGCCCGTGCTGTGAGCGTGGGGCGCTACACCTTCACTCCCGCCGCGGCCTACTCGGCAGCCGATGCCTGCGGCACCTTGCACGGGGACGGTGCGCGGATCGAACTGCAGGTCACCGGGACCCTGTTCAGTGAGTTCCTGGGAATCCTGGACACGGCGCAGGAGGAACTCGGGCGGCGGTGGAACGATCAGGGACGGTCCGGCTGCCACGCGGTTACATGACGGGGACGGACCTCCATGAACGACGAATACCTGGATCTGTCCTTCACCCCGCACGAACGGTATCCCGGTGACTACCCCACCGGGCTGGCCACCGGCCGGCACCGGGGCCCCGCAGAGGACATGTACGCCACCGGCCCCCTGGTGGAGGGCTGGGACCCGGTCGAGGAACTCACGTCCCTCCTGCAGAACGCCGTGACGGCGGAGCAGGCGGGCAGCGTGTCGCCACCGCCTCGTCGCGAGCCGCCGCCGTCCGATGTCGACTACACGGGCGAGTCGATGGACAACCTGGCGAGGATCACCGCCGAGTTGCCCCCCATCCGGCGCCGAACCGTCCGGCACCGGAAAGTGCGGTTCCGGCTGCGCTTCCGCTTCACATGGCTGCAGACCGTCAGCTTTCTGATCGCCGCACTCGCCGCCGTGATCGTCTCGATGGTGAGCGTGTTCGGCGGCATGGTGGCCTACGCACCTCTGCGGCACGTCGCTTCGGCCACGCAGGGCGGAATACTGACCTGGTGGCCGCTTCTGGTCTACGGCCCCTGGATGGTGGCCTCGCTCTCCATCCTGCGCAGCGCCCTTCACCAACGCAGGGCCGTGCACTCCTGGTTCGTCGTTCTGCTCTTCTCCTTCCTTGCGATGTCACTCTGCGTGGCCGAGGCCGACAGGAGTTTCACCGGGGTCGCCGCGGCGGCCCTGCCGACGCTCGCGTCCCTGGCCTGCTTCCAGCAACTGGTCCGCCAGATCACGCTGACCCGGCCCCCACGCAGGAACATCTCCCGCCACCGTCATCGCCAGACGCCCTCAAGTGCCAAATCCCCAGCGTCCAAGAGTGGTTCGACCACTTCGAAGCCGCGCCCCAGCGGCGGGGGCACGGCGTCGTCCCGAACCTGACCGGGGATCAGGCCGACTTACCGTCGGCCTCCCGCGCCGCACGCTCCAGCCGGTCCCGGTGGCTCTCCCACCAGGCCGCGTCGCCCGACGGCATGCTGTCGTTGCCCTTCTCCATCCCCACCGCGCCGTCGGTGAGTTCGCGGAGGATGTCGGCGTGCCCGGCGTGCCGGTGCGTATCGGCGATCACACGGACCACGACGTGATGCAAGGTCACCTCGTCCCTGCCGTCGGGCCACCACGGCACCCTGCCGACCGTGTCCAGCGGCAGCGCGTCGATCGTCGCGTCCGCGTGTGCCCACACCCGGCGGTAGAGGTCCACGACGTACTCCCGGGACTCGTCGGCGGTGGCCCACATGTCCGCGTCGGGTTCACCGTCCGCTGCCGTCCAGGGCAGCGGCCCGCCGGACAACGGCCGCCCGAAGGTGTCGCCGAGGTAGCCGAACTCCACGCGGGTCGCATGCTTCACCAGGCCCAGGAGGTTGGTGCCGGTCGGTGTGCGCGGGCGGCGGATGTCGTACTCCGAGAGCCCTTCGAGCTTCCAGAGCAGGGCATCGCGGGCGGACTGCAGGTAGAAGCGGAGGTCGGCCTTGGCGTCAGGGGTGGGGGAGGTCATGGGGGCAGTCTGCCGACGGCGCGATCTTTGGTCACCGGCATTTCCCGCAGGCTTTCCGCTGCCTGCGGGAGTCGCCGGGTTCAGTCGCGGGGGAACTCTTCGGTCTTGAGGGTGAGGCCCACAAGGGTGGTGGTCATGTCGACGTCGCCGCCGAATGCGACGGACAGTTCGACGACGTATTCGCCGTCCTTCGGCTGGGTGTAGAGGTGGCACTTGCCCTGGTAGGGGTCGGCGATGAGGTAGACGGGGACCTCGGCGACGGCGTAGGCGGTCTTCTTGGGGCCGTAGTCGTTCGGGGCCGTGCCCTTCGAGATGACCTCGGCGACGAACTCGACGTCCTGGTGGGACCAGAGGCCTTTGGAGTCCTTCTTGGCGCCCTCCCGGATCTTTGCCACATCCGGGGCATAACCGTTCAGACTGCCCGGGAAGTCGATGCGAACGTCCGACAGGACGTTGACGTCCATGCCGAATTCATCCTCGAGAGCCCGGACGATCCTGCGGATGATCTTCCAGTGGATATCCCGTTGCGGCGCCATGAAGACGGTCCCCTCGACGATCTCGACCTTGTAGCCCTCGGGGGTGGCCCGCTCAAGCGACTCGAACAGGCTGTCCAGAGTCAGCTTGCCGCTGTATTCGGCCATCTCGATCCTGTCTTCAAGGACGGTCATCGTGGCGCTCCTCCCCGGCTGCCCCACGGACAGGTGCAGCCGCGCAGTACAACGATACGCACGGTGACCAGGACACGCGGAGAGGAACACATGCCCGATCCCGGCGCCTTCGAGGGTCAGCCCTCGTAGGGCTCCCCGAAGTCCCACGCCTGGTACATCGCGTCCGCGAACGCCCCCGCGATCTTGTGCTCACCGCTCGCGTTCGGGTGCGTGCCGTCGTAGGTGTCGAGATCGATGTCGTACGACGGCGGGGGCGAGGCCAGCAGGAGCGGGGAGCGGGGCTCGTCGAGGTCGGCGACCGCCTTGGCCAGGAGTTCGTTGAAGCGGGTCACCTGCCCGGCAAAGGGGACGTCCGAGGTGGCGCGGACGTTCGGGATCACCGGCAGGACGACGATACGGATGCGCGGGTTGGCCGAGCGGGCCGCCGCCACGAAGCCGTGCACGTTCTGAGCCGTCTGCTCCGCGTTCGTGTAGAAGCCCAGGTCGATCAGGCCGAGGGAGACCAGCAGGACGTCCGCGCGGCAGGAGCGCACCGCCTCCCCGATCAGCGGCGCCATGTGCAGCCAGCCCTCGCCCCAGCCCGCCAGATGGGCGCGCGGGAAGTCGGGTTCGGCGTACTCGTACGACACCGGCGCGTCCGCCGCCTTGTCGTAGAGCGTCTCGCGCGGGCCGACCAGGGCGAACGGGGCGCCGTACGTCTCGCGCAGGTGCTCCCACATCCGGTAACGCCAGGTGTGCTCGCCCGCGCTTCCGATCGTCATGGAGTCACCGACCGGCATGAACCTAAGCATCCGCTCATGATGGACGATCGGGGAGGGTTCAGGGAGGGACCAATGGGACGGGTGGGGTGTGAGGCCTGCCACGCGCCCCTTCCCGCCCCCTCCCCGCGCCCCGCCGGTGAACACCGGGCCGGGATGGCAGGCTTGGGGCATGCGCCGACCGTTCGCTCTCCTCGCCGGGGTCCTTCTCGTGGGCGCCTTCGCCGTGCCCGCATCCGCCGCCGACGGCGACGGCAAGGGTGACCAGGGGTTCACCATCAAGGACTCGCGCATCACCGAGTCCAGCGGCCTGGCCGCCTCCCGTCTGCACCCCGGCATCTACTGGACCCACAACGACAGCGACGACGGGCCGTACCTCTACGCCGTCGACAGCGGCACCGGGAAGACGGTCGCCCGCGTCACCCTCAGCGGCATCGGTTCACCCCGTGACGTCGAGGCCATCTCCATCGGCCCCGACAACCAGATCTACGTCGGCGACATCGGCGACAACCTCGGCGGCAAGTGGCCGTATGTGTGGATCTACCGGCTGCCCGAGCCCAAGAAACTGGTCGACCAGACCGTGCGGGCCACGCAGTACGTGGTCAAGTACTCGGACGGGGCGCGCAACGCCGAGTCGCTCGTCGTCGATCCGAGGACCGGGCGCGCCTACATCATCGACAAGAACGAGAACGGCGGGCACCTGTACGAGGGGCCGGCCACGCTCTCCGCCTCCGGCACGAACTACTTCAGGCCCGTCGCCACCGTCGACCTCTGGGCCACCGACGCCGCGCTCTCCCCGAACGGCAAGCAGCTCGCCGTACGCGGCTACCTCGGCGGGATCTATTACGACTGGAACGGCGGCAGGATCACACGCAAGGGGCGGCTGAACGTTCCGCTGCAGGGGCAGGGCGAGTCCGTCACCTACTCCGTCGACGGCTCGAAGCTCCTGTACGGCAGCGAGGGCGCCGACAGCTCCGTGCAGGCGCAGGACGCGCCGGGCGGGAGCGGGGGTTCCAAGCCGCCCTCCGCGAGCGGGAGTTCCAGTGCCTCGGGCGGGAGCAGTGGCGGTGTGGGCGGCAACCTCAAAGTCGGTGCGCTCGCCGTCGCCGTCGCGGCAGCGGTGGTCTTCGGGATCCGGCGGCTGCTGCGCCGCTGACCGACGTCGTAGTCCTTGACGTGTTCATGTGACATGGCTTCCATGGAGGTGCCGGGTTGTGGGAGCGCTCCCACTCGTTCCGGGCCCGCGCCTCCCGAGAGGAAGCAGCGACATGTTCCGCAGCCTGCGAAGAGCGCTGTGCGCCGTTGCCGCGGCGCTCCTGTTACCGCTGGGGCTCGGTGCCTCGACAGCACACGCGGCCGCCGCCCCCGGCGCCGGCCACTGGCACACCAGCGGCCGCCAGATCCTCGACGCGGCCGGGCAGCCGGTACGGATCGCCGGGATCAACTGGTTCGGCTTCGAGACCGGCAACCACGTCGTCCACGGACTCTGGTCCCGCGACTACAAGTCCATGATCGACCAGATGAAATCGCTGGGTTACAACACCATCCGGCTGCCCTACAGCGACGACATCTTCAAGTCGTCCACTGTCCCCAACAGCATCGACTTCAGCAGCGGCAAGAACGCCGATCTGCAGGGGCTCAGCTCCCTCCAGGTCATGGACAAGCTGGTGGCGTACGCAGGCCAGGACGGCCTCAAGGTCATCCTCGACCGGCACCGGCCGGACTCGGGCGGGCAGTCGGCGCTCTGGTACACGGCGGCCGTCCCCGAGTCGACATGGATCGCCGATCTGAAGGCACTGGCGGCCCGTTACAAAGGCCAGGACACCGTCATCGGCATCGACCTGCACAACGAGCCCCACGATCCGGCCTGCTGGGGCTGCGGCGACACGGCCACCGACTGGCGGCTGGCGGCCGAGCGGGCCGGCAACGCGGTGCTCTCGGTCAACCCCGACCTGCTGATCTTCGTCGAGGGTGTGCAGACGTACGCCGGGGTGTCGGGGTGGTGGGGCGGCAACCTGATGGGCGTCGCCCAGTACCCGGTCCGGCTCGACGTGGCGAACCGGGTCGTGTACTCGGCCCATGACTACGCGACCAGCGTGGCCCAGCAGCCCTGGTTCAGCGATCCGGCGTTCCCCGCCAACATGCCGGGCGTCTGGGACAAGTACTGGGGCTACATCTTCAAGCAGAACATCGCGCCCGTGTGGGTCGGCGAGTTCGGTACGACGCTCCAGTCGACCGTCGACCAGAAGTGGCTGGCGGCCCTCGTGGACTATCTGCGGCCGACGTCGACGTACGGCTCGGACTCCTTCCACTGGACCTTCTGGTCCTGGAACCCCAACTCCGGTGACACGGGCGGGATTCTGAAGGACGACTGGCAGACCGTGGACACCGTCAAGGACGGGTATCTGGCGAGTGTCAAGGCACCGGGCTTCCCGCCGGGCGGCGGCGGAGGAGGGGGCGGGGGTGGCGGCGGCACGGCTGCCTGCACCGCCGCCTACACCGTCAGCAGCGACTGGGGCGGCGGCTTCAACGCCGAGGTGAAGGTGACCAACACCGGGACCACCGCGATCAGTGCATGGAAGGTGACCTGGACCTGGAGCGGGTCACAGAAGGTCACGAACATGTGGAACGCGTCGTACACGCAGTCCGGGACGACGGTGACCGCCACGAACGCCGCTCACAACGGGACGGTGGCCGTGGGCGGTTCGGCGAGCCTCGGGTTCGGCGGGGCGCCGGGAGGCGGGAGCGTGCCGACCGTGACCTGCACGGCGACATGAACGGCGCGATCCGTACGGTGGCATGAGCGAGGGGGCGCCCGGCCGAGTGCCGGGTGCCCCCTCCGTGTCGTCCACGCGGCCGGGGCCGTCGGATCACAGCTGGTTCAAATTTTCGGTCGGGATGTTCTCCGGCGGCACACTTTTCCGCAAAGATCACGCCAGGACCGCCAACCTTCTGATACTTGCCCAACCCCCCATGCTCTGAAGGACCTTCATGAGAAGAAGTACAGCCGTGCTGTGCGGTGCGACCGTCGTCCTCGCCGGCTCGCTCACCGCCGTCCCGGCCCAGGCCGACGTCCCGCAGTCCGCGCAGGCGTCGAGCCTCACCTGGAAGAAGTGCGGCACGGACGACTACCCGACCCTCCAGTGCGCGTCGGTGAAGGTGCCCCTGAACTACGCCAAGCCCGAGGGGCGGAAGATAACCCTCGCCCTGTCCCGCGTGCCGCACACCGCACACCACTACCAGGGCCCGCTGCTGGTCAACCCCGGCGGCCCCGGCGGCAGCGGCCTGACCCTCGCCGGCTTCGTCGCGTCCGCGCTCCCCAAGCAGGTCGCGAGCCAGTACGACGTCATCGGCTTCGACCCGCGCGGCGTCGGCAAGAGCAAGCCCGCCCTGGACTGCGTGCCGGGCTACTTCAACCCGGTCCGCCCGGACTCCGTGCCCAGCACGGCCGCGATCGAGAAGGCCAACCTCGCGCGCGCCAAGTCCTTCGCCAAGGCCTGCGGCACCAAGTACAAGGACGTGTTGCCGTACATCAACACGATCAGCGCCGTGAAGGACATGGACTCGATCCGCAAGTCCCTCGGCGCGAAGAAGATCAACTACTTCGGCTACTCGTACGGCACCTACCTGGGCCAGGTCTACGGCAAGCTCTTCCCGAACCGGGTGCGCCGCCTGGTGCTGGACTCCATCGTCGACCCCGACGGAGTCTGGTACGACGACAACATCGGGCAGGACTACGCCTTCGACGCCCGGCACAAGGCGCTGATGGCCTGGATCGCCAAGTACCACAGCACGTACAAGCTCGGCACCGACCCGGCCAAGATCGAGGCCAAGTGGTACGCGATGCGGGCGGAACTCGCCAAGACGCCGGCCGGCGGCAAGGTCGGCGCCTCCGAGCTGGAGGACATCTTCATCCCCGGCGGGTACTACAACGGCTACTGGCCCACGCTGGCCGAGGCGTTCGCGTCCTACGTGAACGACAAGAAGACCGCCCCGCTGGTCAAGGCGTACGAGAGCATCGCGGCCATCGACGCCTCCGGTGACAACGGCTACAGCATCTACACCGCCGTCCAGTGCCGTGACGTCTCCTGGCCGCGCGACTGGAAGCAGTGGCAGAAGGACAACTGGAAGGTGTACTCCAAGGCCCCGTTCATGGCCTGGAACAACGCCTGGTACAACGCGCCGTGCGCGTTCTGGCCCACGAAGACCCTGAAGCCGGTGAACGTCGCCAACTCCAAGCTCCCGCCGGTGCTCCTCTTCCAGGCGACGGACGACGCGGCCACCCCGTACCAGGGCGGTGTCACCGTGCACCGTCTGCTCAAGCACTCCAGCCTGGTCGTGGAGCAGGGCGGCGGCAACCACGGCATCTCGCTGAGCGGCAACGCCTGCCTCGACAAGTACCTGGTGAAGTACCTCACCGACGGCACGGTGCCGCGCGGCAGCGGTGTGGCCGACGCGGTCTGCAAGAAGACCCCCGACCCCAAGCCGGAGGCCGCGGCCTCGGTGATGTCCGCGGCGACCGCCGGACAGCCGGCCACGGCGCCGAGCGGGGCCGGTCTGCACGATCTCCTCGGCTTCCGCGGCTGAGCAGACAAGGCTGAATCAGCACTGCAGGACCGAACAAGCAGGGCGCCCGGTAGCTAGCCGGGCGCCCTCGTCGTCGTGGTCGGAGCTCAGCCGCGCACCGGCATGATCCCGTGCAGCCGGCGTGGTTTGGGGGCGTCCAGCATGCTGACGCCGTTGTAGCGGCGGCTCCGGAGGAAGAGCACAGGAGCGGCGACGAAGGTGACGAAGATCGAGACGACGCTGATGGGGAAGAGCGTGGGGAGGGACTGGCCCTCGGGGAGAGTCTTTCCGCCCTCGTGGACGGCGTAGCCGAACGCCATGAGCAGCACCAGCACGGACAGGGCGGCCAGCACCAGCAGAATGGCCGCGGTCCTTCGGGTGTGGCCCTCGTCGCGGACCTGTGCCAGCAGGGACGCCTCGCACTCGGGGCAGGTCAGCTCGACGGTGTGCTTGCCCGACGCAGGCCGGCGCACCCGGTAGACGCTGTCCCGCCAGGTGATCCTGCGGGTCCTGGTCAGGAAGCCCGTCGTCCTGTCGCTGAGGATGTGGCGCACCGCGACCTGCACGGTGCCCGGTGTCGGTCTGTTCATGCCCCAGCCGTACCCCACGCACAGGGCCCTGTCACCGACAGGGCCCTGCAACAAGCTGCGGAACTATGGGGTTTGACGCGGGAGTTACAGCTTCTCGATCACGTAGTCGATGCACTTCGTCAGTGCCTCGACGTCCGCCGGGTCGATCGCCGGGAACATCGCGACGCGCAGCTGGTTGCGGCCCAGCTTGCGGTAGGGCTCGGTGTCGACGATGCCGTTGGCGCGCAGCACCTTGGCGACGGCGGCCGCGTCCACCTCGTCGGTGAAGTCGATCGTGCCGATGACCTGGGAGCGCTTGGCCGGGTCGGTGACGAACGGGTTGGCGTACTTGATGTCCTCGGCCCAGCCGTAGAGGGTGCGGGCGGAGGTCGCCGTGCGGCGGACCGACCAGTCCAGGCCGCCCTGGCCGCCCAGCCACTCCAGCTGCTGGTTCAGCAGGAAGAGGGTGGCGAGGGCCGGGGTGTTGTACGTCTGGTTCTTGCGGGAGTTGTCGATCGCCGTGGGGAGCGAGAAGAACTCGGGCACGTGACGGCCGGAGGCGTGGACGCGCTCGGCGCGCTCGATCGCTGCCGGGGAGAAGACGCCGATCCACAGGCCGCCGTCGGAGGCGAAGGACTTCTGCGGGGCGAAGTAGTAGACGTCCGTCTCGGACACGTCCACCGGGAGGCCGCCGGCGCCGGAGGTGGCGTCGACCAGGACCAGGGCGCCCTCGTCGGCGCCGGCCACGCGCTTGATCGGCATGGCGACACCGGTGGAGGTCTCGTTGTGGGTGAAGGCGTAGACGTCGACGCCCGCCTCGGCCTCCGGCTCCGGATGCGTGCCCGGGTCGCTCGCGATGACGGTCGGCTCGGCCAGCCAGGGGGCCAGCTTGGCCGCCTTGGCGAACTTGGAGGAGAACTCGCCGAAGTTGAGGTGCTGCGACTTGTTCTCGATCAGGCCGTGCGTCGCGATGTCCCAGAACGCGGTGGAGCCGCCGTTGCCGAGGATCACCTCGTAGCCCTCGGGCAGGGAGAACAGCTCACTGATGCCCTCGCGCACCTTGCCGACCAGGTTCTTGACCGGGGCCTGGCGGTGGGAGGTGCCGAGGAGGGAGGTACCGGTCGCGGCCAGCGCGTCCAGCGCTTCCGTCCGCACCTTGGAGGGGCCCGCGCCGAAACGTCCGTCGGCGGGCTTGATGTCAGCGGGAATCTGGATCTCAGCCACGGGGTGAGGTTAGCTGTTTCGGGAAACATGGGTGAAACCTCGTCCGTCGGGTGAGACGGCGGTGTCGTGCGCGTCGGAACTGGGGGCTGCGCCCCCAGACCCCCTCCTTCGGCCTGAACGGCCTCGTCCTCAAACGCCGGACGGGCTGAGAGGCTGGCCCCATGGTGGATCTCGAGGCACGTTTGCGCGAGGTCGTCCGGGGTGAGGTGCGGTTTGACGTTGCCGCCCGGGCGCTGGTCACGATGGACGCGTCCAACTATCGGCGTGTCCCGCTGGGGGTGGTTGCCCCGAGGGACGCCGACGACGTGGCCGCCGTGCTGGAGGTCTGCCGGGCGCACGGCGTGCCCGTCGTGCCGCGTGGTGGCGGCACCTCGATCGCCGGACAGGCGACCGGTACCGGTGTCGTGCTGGACTTCACCCGGCACATGGACCGGATCGTGTCGCTGGACCCCGAGGCCCGTACCGCCGTCGTCCAGCCGGGGCTCGTCCTGGACCGGCTCCAGGAGGCCGCCGCGCCGTACGGGCTCCGGTTCGGGCCCGATCCCTCCACGCACAGCCGCTGCACGCTCGGCGGCATGATCGGCAACAACTCGTGCGGCTCGCACTCGGTGGCGTGGGGGACCACCGCGGACAGCGTGCGGGAGCTGGACGTGATCACCGGGCGCGGGGAGCGGCTGCGGCTCGGGCAGGGGTGGGCCGGGGCGCCGGACGGCTTGCGGGGGCTGGTCGAGGGGGAGTTGGCTCGGCTGCGGACCGGGTTTCCGGAGCTGCCCCGCCGTATCTCCGGGTATGCGGTGGACGCGCTGCTGCCGGAGAAGGGGGCCGATGTCGCCCGTTCCTTCTGCGGGAGCGAGGGCACGCTGGGGGTGCTGACCGAGGCCGTCGTACGGCTTGTCGAGGCGCCACGCGCGCGTGCGCTGGCCGTGCTGGCGTACGGCGATGAGAGTGCGGCGGCGGAGGCCGCGGCCGGGCTGCTGCCATGGGGGTCCCCCCGCTCGAGCGAAGCCGAGAGTGGGGGAGGGCCGCTGACGGTGGAGGGGATGGCGGCCGATCTGGTGCCGTCCACGGCCGGGCTGCCGCGGGGCGGGGCCTGGCTGTTCGTGGAGACCGGCGGGGAGACGGAGGCGGAGGCACGCGCGCGTGCCGAGGCGATCGTGCGGGCCGCCGATGTCGTCGACTCGCTCGTCGTCACCGATCCGGGCGGGCAGCGGGCGCTGTGGCGGATCCGGGAGGACGCCAGTGGTACGGCGACCAGGATGCCGGACGGGAGCGAGGCCTGGCCGGGCTGGGAGGACTGCGCGGTGCCGCCCGCGCGGCTCGGCGCCTATCTGAGGGACTTCAGGCGGCTGCTGACCTCCCATGGGCTGCGCGGCACCCCGTACGGGCACTTCGGGGACGGCTGCATCCATGTCCGTATCGACTTCGACCTGCTGAGCGAGGCGGGCGTCGGGCGGTTCCGGCGGTTCTCGCAGGAGCTCGCGGACGTCGTCGTGGCGCACGGCGGATCGCTGTCCGGGGAGCACGGGGACGGGCAGGCGCGGGCGGAACTGCTCCCGAGGATGTACGGCGAGGACATGGTCGCCCTCTTCGGGCGGGTGAAGGGCGTCTGGGACCCGGACGACCTCCTCAACCCCGGCATGCTGGTCCGTCCGGCCCCGCTCGACGCGAACCTCCGTTTCTCCGTGCTGCCGCGCGAGCCCGTCGACGTGGCCTTCGGCTACCCGGCCGACCGCGGCGACTTCTCGGCGGCGGTCCGGCGCTGCGTCGGCGTCGCCAAGTGCCGTACGACCTCGGCGCCCGGGGCGTCCGTCATGTGCCCGTCCTTCCGGGCGACCGGCGAGGAGGAGCACTCCACGCGCGGGCGTGCCCGGCTGCTGCACGAGATGCTGGCCGGCGAGGTCGTCACCGACGGCTGGCGGTCGGCGGAGGTGCGGGACGCGCTCGACCTGTGCCTGTCCTGCAAGGGGTGCCGCTCCGACTGCCCGGTCGGGGTCGACATGGCCACCTACAAGGCGGAGTTCCTGCACCACCACTACGCGGGGCGGCGCCGCCCGGCCGCGCACTACAGCATGGGACGGCTGCCGGTGTGGCTGCGGCTGGTGGCCCGCACGCGCACCGCCCGGCTGGTCAACTTCCTCGCCTCGGTGGGCCCGCCCGCGGCGCTCGCCAAACGGCTGGGCGGGATCGCGCCCGAGCGGGAGCTTCCCCGGGTGGCGCCGGAGACGTTCAGCCGGTGGTTCGGGCGCCGGGCAAGGGCGCGGGAACGGCGGATGATCCGCGAGCTGGGGCTGGCGTACGAAGAGCCCATGGGCAGGCCTGTGCTGCTGTGGCCGGACACCTTCACGGAGCACCTCTCGCCGGAGGTGGGGAAGGCGGCCGTGCGGGTCCTGGAGGCGGCCGGACTGACGCCGGTCCCGCTGCCGAAGCTGCCCCGGCACAGCAAGGAGACCCAGGAGGAGGACGGCGTCATCTCGTACACCCTCCGTCTGCGGCCGGCCCGGCGCCACCCCGTCTGCTGTGGGCTGACGTACCTTTCGACCGGCCAACTCGACCGCGCCCGCGAGGTGTTGCGCCGCACCCTCGACCAGCTCGACGTCCTGGTCGCCCCCGTCGCGGCCGAGACCTTCGCGCCCCTGGTCGTCCTGGAGCCCAGCTGCGCCGCTGCCCTGCGCACGGATCTGCCGGAGCTGCTGCACGACGATCCGCGCGCCGCCCGCCTCGCCGCCTCGGTCATGACCTTCGCGGAGGCCCTGGAACGCCTCGCCCCCGACTGGACCCCACCGCGGCTCGACCGTCCGGTCACCGGCCAGACCCACTGCCACCAGCATGCCGTCCTCGGTGACAGTGCGGACCGCCGTCTGCGCGAAGCCGCGGGGCTGACTGGGGAGTTGGCGGGCGGCTGCTGCGGTCTGGCGGGCAACTTCGGCTTCGAGAAGGGCCATTACGAGGTGTCGGCGGCCTGCGCGGAGGAACAGCTGCTGCCGGGGGTGCGGGGCGCGGCGGAGGGGACGGTCGTACTGGCGGACGGCTTCTCCTGCCGGACGCAGTTGGAGCAGCTGGCCGGGGTGCGTGGGAGGCATCTGGCCGAGGTGTTGGCGGAGAGCTTGGCGGAGGAACTGTAGGAGCGGTTTCCCCGACGGCCGCCCTTCTTCCACGAGAAGGAGCCCTGGCCCGGCATCTGTGGCTGCCGTGTCCACCATTCAGGACAGCTGCAAAACGGGTTCACACGCCTGACTGAGTCTACTACCCTGGACCTGGCAGTACATCTCGATGAACAAGTCGTGAATCCGCAGCCGAGCACCTGGACCGCCCGTGACCAGCCCCAGCGCCACCACCTCTCCGTCAGCGGTGCACACCCCGACGGCCCCGCACCGACGAGGCTCCCTCGGCCCGGTCGGCCTGGTCCTGTCCGGGGGCGTCTCGGTGCAGTTCGGCGCCGCCCTGGCGGTGAACCTGATGCCGCGGGCGGGCGCGCTCGGCGTGGTCACCCTGCGCCTTCTCGCCGCGGCCGTGGTGCTGCTGCTGGTCTGCCGGCCCCGGCTGCGCGGCCACTCGCGCACCGACTGGGGCACGGTGATCGTCTTCGGTATCACCCTGGGCACGATGAACGGCCTCTTCTACCAGGCGGTCGACCGCATCCCGCTCGGCCCGGCGGTCACCCTGGAGGTCCTCGGCCCGCTCGCCCTGTCGGTCCTGACCTCCCGCCGTGCGCTCAACGTCGTCTGGGCCGGACTCGCCCTCACCGGCGTCTTCCTGCTCGGCGGCGGAGGCTTCGACGGCCTCGACCCGCTCGGCGTCGCCTTCGCGCTGGGCGCGGGCGCCATGTGGGCGGCGTACATCGTCTTCAGTGCGCGTACGGGCCGACGGTTCCCGCAGGCGGACGGGCTGGCGCTGGCCATGGCGGTCGGGGCGCTGCTCATGCTCCCGCTGGGGATCGCCGAATCCGGCGCGAAGCTCACCGACCCGACGACGATCGCGCTGGGCTCGGCGGTGGCCATCATGTCCTCGGTGCTCCCGTACACCCTGGAACTCCTGGCCCTGCGCCGCCTCCCCGCATCCACCTTCGCGATCATGATGAGCCTGGAGCCCGCCCTCGCCGCGACCGCCGGATTCCTCATCCTCGGCCAGTCCCTCTCCGCCTGGCAGGCCGCCGCGATCGCCCTGGTCATCGGGGCGAGCATGGGGGCGGTGCGGACGCAGGTGGGGCGGGGGCGGGTGAAGGCGCCAGAGGTGGATTTCTGAAGGTTGACGGGGCATGGTTGTGTGCGGCGGCATTAGAGTCGGGCTCGTGGTGGGGAACGAGGACGCGGGTCGAGGAGAGAACGGCGCATGAGTCTGCAGCACACCGAGGCGTCGGGAGACGCGCCGCTGATCCCCCGACCCGAGCGCACCCCGGCAGCGTTGCGCGCTGCCTGTGCCGTCGTTGCTCCTCAGCTGGTGGCCGCGTACGACCAAGCCAAGGACCAGGCACTTGCGGAAGCCGTCGCACACGGCTCGTTGGGGCCCGTTCACGCGTACCTTGCCCACTGGGCGGCCCTGATCGAGATCGAGCGACATCCCGGGGCGGCAAAGGCGTACCACCGCGCCGAGTATCTCGGCCACATCGCGGCAGAGCCGACTGCGGCCCGCGAACACCTGACCGTCGCCAGCGACATCTATCGCGCCGCGGCCGAAGCGGTGCGCGCAGAGTGAACTGGCACTGGGAGTACGTCCCGGACGAGGAAACCGTGGCGGCCGGGGCGCCGCCCGCGTTCCTGGCCGAGGTGGAGAAGAAAGCCGATGAACTGGTCCGGGCCGCCGAAGCCCTCTATCTCCACGGGCCGGACTATCAGGGAGCGGACGAGGGGGCGAAGCACGCTTTCGTGGCCAGCGGCTTCTTCGTCTACATGATCACTCCGCGTTCGGAACTCATCACCATCTGGCAAGTGACCCCTGATCCGCTCAGCTGAAGGGGTGGCGGCGCGCCGGGCGTAGCGCGCCTTATGTTCAGCGTTTCGCGTCCAGCAATTCACGTTCAACAGCCCGCGCTGTAGCGGACACAACCGGGCGGCGGGGAGTGGTCGTGGTTCCACTCGCGCTGCGCGGCCGTCAGCGCTCCGCCGGCCAGGAGCGCCACCAGCAGGTGCGCGACCACCGTCCAGCGGGCACGGAAGACGCCCGCGACGACCGCCAGGACGAGTACGGCGATCAGCAGTTCCCGCAACCGCTCCATGTGCGCGAGGGCTGCCGCGTCGATCCGCGCCTGGTCGCCCTGCGCCGCCCATACCTCCAGCCCGTAGCCGTATATCCAGTCCAGCACGAGCCACCCGGCCTCCAGCAGGAACAGCGGGATCGCGAGGGCGAGGTCCACGCCCAGCCGCGTTCTGCGCGACCAGGGGAGTCGGCGGGCCGGGCGTACGAGGGTGTCGGTCATGCGTGCAGCGTGCCGCGCCGGGCGGCGACACGCATGAGCACCTGTACTCAGGCGCGGGGGTTCTCGGCGGTGCCTCGGACGAAGGCGGAGAAGGCGGCGGGGCTGAGGGTGAGGATCCCTGCCGGGGGGTTCTTGGAGTCGCGGACGGCTATCGCGGCTCTGTGGGGGGTGAGGTCGGCGACCTCCACACAATCACCGCCGCTGCTGCCGCTGTACGACGACTTACGCCACTGCACTCGCGTCACGTCCAGGTTGCTCCCCATAGCGTTCCTCCATCACGCGGGCGATCAGGGCGGCCGAGTCCCTAGGCGAGAGGGCAGCGGCCTGCAAGCGAGCGTAACCGACCGAACGCTCCTTGATCACTGCCGGATTGGCCGTCATGTGCCCTTGGTCGTAGCTCTCGGAGTAGTGCAGATCCGGGTCGTTCTCGAAGCGCAGGAGGTTGAACGAGCCCATCATCGCTGCATGCTGTCCCGCAGAGAACGGCAGCACCTGGATCTCCAGCCATGGGCGGCCGAACAGGCTGAGGAGATACGCCAGTTGGTTACGCATGACCTCTCGGCCGCCGATCTCCCTGTACAGCACGGCCTCGTCCAATACGACCCACAGCACAGGCGGCTCCTTCCGCTGCAGGATGTGCTGTCGGTCCTGGCGCGCAGCGACCAACTCATCGAGCCGTTCCGTGTGCTCCACGCCGATGACAGCCCGTGCGTACTCCTCCGTCTGCAGCAGTCCATAGATCAACTGGCACTGATACGTGGAGATGTACGCCGCCCGCGCCTCCATCTCCGCATACGGCTGAAACCAACTCGGCAACTGATTCCGCAGAACCAGCCCCACCAACCGCGAAAACGTCCCGTCCGTCCCCAGCGCCGCATCCACCCGCTCGGAGAACTCCCGCGTCGGCACCCTCAGCGTCGTCTCGACCTGGCCGACCAACGACCCCGTACAGAACACGATCGAACCGAGCGCCTGTTGGGTCAGCCCCGCCGCCTCCCGAGCGCGCCGTAGCTCGAAGCCGTAGTAGTCCAGCGGTGACGCACTGGGATCAAGTTCGCGGATATGCACGGCGACCACCTCCATTCACTAAGAGTAGTCACTCGACTGCAAACAGGTCCCAGGCCTGTGGAAAACAAATTAATGCAAGCATGCTTGCTTGTTTCTGGTGGCGCTGCCATGCTCGCCCCATGGCTGACCCGACGCCCGTGATCGACGATCTCTGCGCGGAGAGCGAGGAACTCGACCTGCTCGTGGCCGAGTTGAGCCCGGAGCAGTGGGCGCTCGCGACCCCGGCGCCCGGCTGGACCGTCGCCCACCAGATCGCGCACCTCGCCTGGACCGACCACTCCTCGGTGCTGGCCGTGACCGACCAGGACGCCTTCGCCCGCGAGGTCGAGAAGGCGCTGGCCCAGCCCGGCGACTTCGTCGACAACGGCGCGGAGGAGGGCGCCGGGAAGCCGCCCGAGCAGTTGCTCGCGGACTGGCGGGCCGGGCGCAAGGCTCTGGCCGACGCACTCCGGGCCGCACCCGACGGAGCCCGCTTCCCCTGGTACGGCCCCCCGATGTCCACCGCCTCCATGGCCACCGCCCGCCTCATGGAGACCTGGGCGCACGGCGGGGACGTGGCGGACGCGCTGGGTGTGGCGCGCACCCCCACCGACCGGCTCCGGCACATCGTCCGCCTCGGCGTCCGTACCCGCGACTTCGCCTTCGGCGTGCACGGACTGACTCCGCCGTTCGAGGAGTTCCGTGTCGAACTGACCGCCCCGAGCGGCGAGTTGTGGGTGTACGGGCCTGAGGACGCCGACGGCCGCGTCACCGGCCCCGCCCTCGACTTCTGCCGCCTGGTCACCCAGCGCGCCCACCGCACCGACCTGGCCCTGCACGCAGAGGGCTCCGAGGCCGACCGCTGGCTGGACATCGCCCAGGCCTTCGCGGGCCCGCCGGGTGACGGACGCCCGCCGAAGGGCGGCGGCACCGCATGACGGCGACCCTGCGCATCGGCAACGCCTCCGGCTTCTACGGCGACCGTTTCGACGCCATGCGCGAGATGCTCACCGGCGGTGAGCTGGACGTGCTGACCGGCGACTATCTCGCCGAGCTGACCATGCTGATCCTGGGCCGCGACCGCCTGAAGGACCCCGCCGCCGGATACACCCGCACCTTCCTGCGCCAGCTGGAGGAGTGCCTCGGCCTCGCCCACGAACGCTCCGTCAAGATCGTCACGAACGCCGGCGGCCTCAACCCCGCCGGACTCGCCGACGCTGTACGGCAGTTGGCCGACCGGCTGGGCATCCCCGTTCGCGTCGCCCACGTCGAGGGCGACGACCTCAAAGCCCGCTACCCCCACAGCCTCGCCGCCCACGCCTATCTCGGCGGCTTCGGCATCGCGGCCTGCCTCCGGGAGGGCGCGGACGTGGTCGTCACCGGGCGCGTGACGGACGCGGCGCTGGTCACCGGGCCCGCCGCCGCCCACTTCGGATGGGCCCGGACGGACTACGACCGGCTCGCGGGGGCCGTCGTCGCCGGGCATGTGCTGGAGTGCGGGGCGCAGGCCACCGGCGGGAACTACGCCTTCTTCAGTGAACGCGCGGGTGAGCTCCGGAGACCCGGCTTCCCCCTCGCCGAGATCCACGAGGACGGCAGCTGCGTCATCACCAAACACCCCGGCACCGGCGGTTTCGTCGACGTCGGCACGGTCACCGCGCAGCTGCTGTACGAGACGGCCGGCGCCCGCTATGCGGGACCGGACGTGACGGCCCGCCTGGACACCGTCCGCCTCACCCAGGACGGCCCCGACCGCGTCCGCGTCGAAGGCGTGCGCGGCGAGGCCCCGCCGCCCACCCTCAAGGTCGGCCTCAACCGCCTCGGCGGCTTCCGCAACGAGGTCGCCTTCGTCCTCACCGGCCTCGACATCGAGGCCAAGGCGGCCCTCGTACGGGAACAGATGGAGGCCGCCTTCGCAGACGCCAAGTCCCGGCCGCATGAGGCGAGTTGGGACCTCGTCCGCACCGACCGTCCCGACGCCCCGACCGAGGAGACGGCGAGCGCGCTGCTCCGGCTCGTCGTGCGGGACCCGGACGAGCGGCTCGTGGGGCGGGCGCTGAGCGGAGCGGCCGTAGAGCTGGCATTGGCCAGCTACCCCGGCTTCCATGTGCTGGCGCCACCCGGAAAGGGCGCGCCTTATGGGGTTTTCGAGGATGTGTACGTCCCCCATGGTGCCGTCGACCACGTGGCAGTCCTCTACGACGGGCGCCGGGTTCCTGTGGCTCCGGCACAGGACACCCTCGTACTCGAAGACCTCCCGAGCCCCGAGTCGCCCGAACCGCTCCGGGACGGGCCCACCCGGCGCGCCCCGCTCGGCCTGGTCGTCGGCGCCCGCAGCGGCGACAAGGGCGGCAACGCCAATGTGGGCGTGTGGGTGCGGACGGACGAGGCCTGGCGGTGGCTCGTCCACGAGCTGACGGCGGACCGTTTCCGCGAGCTGCTCCCGGAGTGCCGCGAGCTGCCCGTCACCCGGCACGTGCTGCCGAACCTGCGCGCCCTCAACTTCGTCGTCGAGGGCATCCTCGGCGCGGGCGTCGCCGCCCAGCACCGTTTCGACCCGCAGGCCAAGGCCCTCGGCGAATGGCTGCGCTCCCGCCACCTGGACATCCCGGAGGCCCTCCTGTGACCGTTCTGCCGACCACCCTGGACACCACCGGCCCGGACTACCGGGCGGCCCGCGAGGCCATGCTCGCCAAGCTGGCCGACCTCGACGCCGAGCACGCCAAGGCCCTTGCGGGCGGCGGCGAGAAGTACGTCGAACGGCACCGCAGGCGCGGAAAGCTGCTCGCCCGCGAGCGCATCGAACTGCTCCTCGACCCGGACACGCCCTTCCTGGAGCTGTCCCCGCTCGCCGCCTGGGGCAGCGAGTACGCGGTGGGCGCCTCGCTCGTCACCGGCATCGGCGTGGTGGAGGGGGTCGAATGCCTGATCACCGCCAACGACCCGACCGTACGCGGCGGCGCCAGCAACCCCTGGTCGCTGAAGAAGGCCCTGCGGGCGAATGACATCGCGCTCGCCAACCGCCTCCCCTGCATCAGCCTGGTGGAGTCGGGCGGCGCCGATCTGCCCTCCCAGAAGGAGATCTTCATCCCCGGGGGTGCCATCTTCCGGGACCTGACGAGGCTGTCGGCGGCCGGCATCCCGACCGTCGCCGTCGTCTTCGGGAACTCGACCGCCGGAGGCGCGTACATCCCCGGCATGTCCGACCACGTGATCATGGTCAAGGAACGCGCGAAGGTCTTCCTCGGCGGCCCGCCCCTGGTCAAGATGGCGACCGGCGAGGAGAGCGACGACGAGTCGCTGGGCGGCGCCGAGATGCACGCGCGCGTGTCGGGTCTCGCCGACTACTTCGCCGTCGACGAGCCGGACGCGCTGCGCCAGGCCCGCCGGGTGGTCGCCCGCCTCAACCACCGCAAGGCGTACGGCGATCCGGGACCGGCCGAGCCGCCCAAGTACTCCGCCGACGAGCTGCTGGGCATCGTTCCGGAGGATCTCAAGACCCCCTTCGACCCGCGCGAGGTCATCGCCCGGATCGTCGACGCCTCCGACTTCGACGAGTTCAAACCGCTGTACGGGGCGAGTCTGACGACGGGCTGGGCCACGCTCCACGGCTATCCCGTGGGGGTGCTGGCGAACGCCCAAGGGGTTCTCTTCTCCGAGGAGTCCCAGAAGGCCGCCCAGTTCATCCAGCTGGCCAACCAGCGCGACATCCCGCTCCTGTTCCTGCACAACACCACCGGCTACATGGTCGGCAAGGAGTACGAGCAGGGCGGCATCATCAAGCACGGCGCGATGATGATCAACGCGGTCTCCAATTCGAAGGTGCCCCATCTGTCGGTCCTGATGGGTGCCTCCTACGGCGCCGGTCACTACGGCATGTGCGGCCGCGCCTACGACCCCCGCTTCCTGTTCGCCTGGCCCAGCGCCAAGTCGGCCGTCATGGGCCCGCAGCAGCTGGCCGGCGTCCTGTCCATCGTCGCCCGGCAGTCGGCGGCCGCGACGGGCCGGCCGTACGACGAGGACGGCGACGCCGCCCTGCGCGCCATGGTGGAGCAGCAGATCGAGTCCGAGTCGCTGCCGATGTTCCTGTCCGGGCGGCTCTACGACGACGGCGTCATCGACCCCCGCGACACCCGCACGGTCCTGGGCCTGTGCCTGTCCGCCATCCACACCGCTCCGTACGAGGGTGCGCGCGGCGGCTTCGGCGTCTTCCGGATGTGAGGCTCATGATTACGTCTGTTCTGGTGGCGAACCGCGGCGAGATCGCCTGCCGTGTCTTCCGCACCTGCCGTGAGTTGGGAATCCGGACGGTCGCGGTGCACTCCGACGCCGACGAAAACGCCCTCCACGCGCGCGTGGCCGACACGGCGGTACGGCTGCCCGGCGCGGCGCCCGCGGACACGTACCTGCGCGGCGACCTGATCGTGAAGGCGGCCGTCGCCTCCGGCGCGGACGCCGTCCACCCCGGCTACGGCTTCCTCTCCGAGAACGCCGACTTCGCCCGCGCCGTCATCGACGCCGGCCTGACCTGGATCGGACCGCCCCCCGAGGCGATCGAGGCGATGGCGTCCAAGACGCGCGCCAAGGAGCTCATGGGCATCGCCTCCCTGGAACGAGGGCGGATCACCGAGGCCGATCTGCCGGTCCTGGTGAAGGCGGCCGCGGGCGGCGGAGGGCGCGGGATGCGCATCGTGCGCCGCCTGGAGGACCTCGACGCCGCCCTGGAGGGCGCACGGGCCGAGGCCGCGAGCGCCTTCGGCGACGGAGAGGTCTTCGTCGAGCCGTACCTGGAGCACGGCCGTCACGTAGAGGTCCAGGTCCTCGCCGACACCCACGGCACGATCTGGACCCTGGGCACCCGCGACTGCTCCCTCCAGCGCCGCCACCAGAAGGTCATCGAGGAGGCCCCGGCACCCGGCCTCCCGGACAGCCTCGTCGAGGACCTGTACGCGCTGTCGACACAGGCCGCGTGCGCCGTCGCCTACGAGGGCGCGGGCACCGTCGAGTTCCTGGTCGCCGACGGCCGCGCGCACTTCCTGGAGATGAACACCCGCCTCCAGGTCGAACACCCCGTCACGGAGGCGGTCTTCGGCATCGACCTGGTGGCCTTGCAGATCCGCGTCGCCGAAGGCCACCGCCTGGAGAAAGACCCCCCACGCGCGCGTGGCCACGCGATCGAGGCCCGTCTCTACGCCGAGGACCCGGCGAACGACTGGACCCCGCAGACCGGCACCCTGCACCGCCTGACCGCCGCCGAAGGCATCCGCCTGGACACCGGCTACGGCGACGGAGACGACATCGGCGTCCACTACGACCCCATGCTCGCCAAGGCCGTCGCCCACGCCCCCACCCGCGCGGAGGCCGTCCGCGGACTCGCCGGCGCCCTGGAGCGCACCACGATCCACGGCCCCACCACCAACCGCGACCTCCTCGTCCGCTCCCTGCGCCACCAGCAGTTCACCTCGGCCGCCATGGACACGGCCTTCTACGACCACCACCTCCCCGAACTGACCCGCATGGGGACGGGTGACCCCTGCGCCCCCCTGGCCGCCGCCCTCGCGGACGCCCGCTCCCACCCCTCCCGCTTCGGCGGCTTCCGCAACCTCCCCTCCCAGCCGCAGACCAAGCGGTACGCCATGGCGGGCGAGGAACACGAGGTCCGCTACCGCCACACGCGGGCGGGCCTGGAGGCGGACGGGGTACGGGTCGTCCACGCGGACGCGCGTCTCGTCGTACTCGAAGTGGACGGCGTACAGCGGAAGTTCGAGGTGGCACGGTACGGCGACGAGGTGTACGTGAACACCACGCGCCTGACCGCCCTGCCCCGCTTCCCCGACCCGACGACCCAGCACGCCCCGGGCTCCCTCCTCGCGCCCATGCCGGGCACGGTCGTCAAGGTCGCCGAGGGGCTGGCCGCAGGAGCGCCGGTACAGGCCGGAGAGCCCCTCCTGTGGCTGGAGGCAATGAAGATGCAGCACAAGATCACAGCGCCGGTCACCGGCACGCTGACGGCTCTGCAGGTGGTACCTGGCCAACAGGTGACGGTCGGCTCATTGCTGGCAGTGGTGGAGGAGACGTAGGGGCGCGGGACTGCATCAATATGCGGCTACCGCCGCGTGAGCGCGACCAGCCACACACAACCCGCACCCCGAAGGAGTCGAGATGGCCCACATCGAATCCGAAGAACAAAAAGCCCTCCGCTCAGCGGTCGCCGCCCTAGGCAAACGCCACGGCCGCACCTTCGACCGAGAAACCCTCTGGTCAGAGGCAGCAAAGCTCGGCTACCTAGGCGTCAACCTGCCGGAGGCACACGGCGGCGGAGGCGGCGGAATCGCCGAACTCTCCATCGTCCTGGAAGAACTCGGCGCCGCGGGCTGCCCCCTCCTCATGATGGTCGTGTCCCCGGCGATCTGCGGCACAGTGATCGCCCGCTTCGGCACCGAGGACCAGAAACGCACATGGCTCCCGGGCCTCGCCGACGGCACCCGAACCATGGCCTTCGGCATCACAGAACCAGATGCCGGTTCCAATTCGCACCGCATCACGACCACGGCCCGCCGCGACCCCGACACCGGCGACTGGCTCCTCACCGGCCGCAAGGTCTTCATCTCCGGCGTCGACATCGCCGACGCCACCCTGATCGTCGGCCGCACAGAAGACGCCCGCACCGGCAACCTGAAACCCTGCCTGTTCATCGTCCCCCGCGACGCCGAAGGTTTCACCCGCCGCCAGATCGACATGGAACTCCACGCAGCCGAGAAGCAGTTCGAGCTGACCCTGGACGACGTACGCCTCCCGGCCGACGCCCTCGTCGGCGACGAGGACGCAGGCCTGCTCCAGCTCTTCGCCGGCCTCAACCCCGAACGCATCATGACCGCCGCCTTCGCCATCGGCATGGGCCGCTACGCCCTCGCGCAAGCGATCACCTACGCCCGCGACCGCACCGTCTGGAAAACCCCCATCGGCGCCCACCAGGCCATCGCCCACCCCCTCGCCCAGGCGCACATCGACCTCGAACTCGCCCGCCTGATGATGCAGAAAGCAGCCCACCTGTACGACGCCGGAGACGACGTCGGCGCAGGTGAGGCCGCCAACATGGCCAAGTACGCGGCCGGCGAGGCCTGTGTCCGGGCCGTCGACCAGGCCGTGCACACCCTCGGCGGAAACGGCCTGACCCGTGAATTCGGACTCGCCTCGTTGATAACAGCCGCACGCGTGGCTCGTATTGCTCCGGTGAGCCGGGAGATGATTCTCAACTACGTCTCCCACCAGACTCTGGGCCTTCCCAAGTCGTACTAGACCGTCGTGGCCGCCTTGGAGGAACCGTGTTCCGCAGCGAGTACGCAGACGTTTCGCCCGTAGAGCTCCCCATCCACGAAGCAGTGCTGGGCCGGGCCGCCGAGTACGGTGACGCGCCCGCCCTCATCGACGGAACCGACGGCACCACCCTCACGTACGAGCAACTGGACCGCTTCCACCGGCGCATGGCGGCCGCGCTCGCCGAGGCCGGGGTACGCAAGGGCGACGTGCTCGCCCTGCACAGCCCCAACACCGTCGCCTTCCCGACCGCCTTCTACGCGGCCACGCGCGCTGGTGCCACCGTCACCACCGTGCACCCCCTGGCCACCGCCGAGGAGTTCGCCAAGCAGCTGAAGGACTCGGCGGCCCGCTGGATCGTCACCGTGTCACCCCTGCTGGAAACGGCACGCAGGGCCGCCGAACTCGCGGGCGGCGTCGAGGAGATCTTCGTCTGCGACAGCGCGCCCGGACACCGGTCGCTGATCGACATGCTGGCCTCCGCCGCTCCCGAACCGGAGGTCGCCATCGACCCGGCGGAGGACGTCGCCGCACTGCCGTACTCCTCGGGCACCACCGGCATCCCGAAGGGCGTCATGCTCACGCACCGCCAGATCGCCACCAACCTCGCCCAGCTCGAACCCGTCATGCCGTCCGGCCCCGGCGAACGCATCCTCGCCGTCCTGCCCTTCTTCCACATCTACGGCCTGACGGCCCTCATGAACGCCCCCCTCAGGCAGGGCGCCACGGTCGTCGTCCTGCCGCGCTTCGAACTCGAAACCTTCCTCGCGGCCATCCAGAACCACCGCATCACCAGCCTGTTCGTGGCCCCGCCCATCGTCCTGGCCCTCGCCAAGCACCCGCTGGTCGCCCAGTACGACCTCTCGTCCCTTAAGCACGTCATCAGCGCCGCCGCCCCCCTGGACGCCCAGCTCGCCGCCGCCTGCTCCGAGCGGCTCGGCCTGCCACCCGTCGGCCAGGCCTACGGCATGACGGAACTGTCACCCGGCACCCATGTCGTCCCCCTCGACGCCATGCACGAGGCGCCCCCCGGCACCGTCGGCAAACTCATCCCGGGCACCGAGATGCGCATCGTCTCCCTCGACGACCCCGGCAAGGACCTCGGCGCCGGCGAGTCCGGCGAGATCCTCATCCGCGGCCCCCAGATCATGAAGGGCTACCTCGGCCGCCCCGACGCCACCGCCGCCATGATCGACCCGGACGGCTGGCTGCACACCGGAGACGTCGGCCACGTCGACAGCGACGGCTGGCTGTTCGTCGTCGACCGCGTCAAGGAACTCATCAAGTACAAGGGCTTCCAGGTGGCCCCCGCCGAACTCGAAGCCCTCCTGCTCACCCACCCGGGCATCACCGACGCGGCCGTCATCGGCGTCTACAACGACGACAACAACGAAGTCCCGCACGCCTACGTCGTCCGCCGGCCCACCGCCACCGACCTCTCCGAAGGAGAAGTCATGATGTACGTCGCCGAACGCGTCGCCCCCTACAAACGCGTCCGCCGGGTCACCTTCATCGACGGCATCCCGCGGGCCGCCTCCGGCAAGATCCTCCGCCGCGAACTCCGGGAACTCCAGGAGCGCACATGACGCTGATCGGACGCACACGCGCGCGTGGCATCGAGACCCTCAGCCTCGACTCCCCGGCCAACCGCAACGCACTCTCCGCAGCGCTCGTGGGAGAGCTGGCCGACGCACTGACGGACTGCGCCAAGGACACCGACGTACGCGCGATCGTCCTCACCCACACCGGCAACACGTTCTGCGCGGGCGCCGACCTCCGCGACCCTCCGGCCCCCGACGCCCTGGTCGGACTGCTGCGGCAGATCGTCGAGCTGCGCAAACCGGTCCTGGCCCGCGTCACCGGCCATGTGCGCGCAGGCGGCCTGGGCCTGCTGGCCGCCTGTGACATCGCCGCCGCCTCGACGCAGTCCACCTTCGCGTTCACCGAGGTACGCATCGGAGTGGCCCCCGCGGTCATCTCCCTGCCGTTGCTGCCCCGCACCGACCCCCGGGCCCTCGCCCGCTACTACCTCACCGGCGAACGTCTCGACGCGACCGAGGCGGCCCGCATCGGCCTCCTGACCGCCACCGGCGACGACGTGGACGCCGTACTGGAACAGATCCTGGACGGACTGCGCCGGGCCGCCCCGCAGGGCCTGGCCGAGACGAAAGCGCTGCTCACAGCTAAGGTGCTCGAAACATTCGACCGGGACGCGGCCGACCTCACCGCGCTCTCGGCCCGGCTGTTCGCCTCCCCGCAGGCCCGCGAGGGGATGACGGCCTTCCTGGAACGACGGGATCCCACATGGGTGCTGTGACCACCGACAACGGCGTCGACCGCGCCGACCGCGTACCCAAGCAGGACCGCAGCCGGGCCACCCGGCAGCGCCTCCTGGAAGCCGCCGTGGCCTGCCTCGCCGAACACGGCTGGGCAGGCTCCACGGTCTCCGTCGTGGCCGAACGCGCCGGCGTCTCCCGCGGCGCCGCCCAACACCACTTCCCCACCCGCGAGGACCTCTTCACGGCAGCCGTCGAATACGTCGCCGAGGAACGCTCGACGGCGCTGCGCGCCCTGTTCCCGCAGGGAGCGGCCGGAGACCGACGGGCGGTCGTGTCGGCCCTCGTCGACCTCTACACCGGCCCGCTGTTCCGGGCGGCGCTGCATCTGTGGGTCGCCGCCTCCAACGAGGAACAGCTCCGTCCGCGCGTCACCGAACTGGAGGCGCACGTCGGCCGCGAGACCCACCGCATCGCCGTGGACCTCCTCGCCGCCGACGAATCCCGCCCCGGCGTACGCGAAACCGTCCAGGGCCTCCTGGACATGGCCCGCGGCCTCGGTCTCGCCAACCTGCTCACGGACGACACCGGGCGCCGGGAGCGGGTCGTCGCCCAGTGGGCGGCCATCCTGGACCGGGAACTCAGGGACTGAGCCGCTCCACCCGCCACCCCCCGTCCGCCTCCGCCCCATACCGCAACCGGTCGTGCAGCCGGTTCTCGCGGCCCTGCCAGAACTCCACCGCCTGCGGGGCGACCCGGAAACCACCCCAGTTCGGGGGCACCGGGACCTGCTCGCCCTCCGGGTAGCGGGCGGCCAGCTCGGCATACGAGGCGTCCAGGTCGGCGCGGGTGGAGATCACACTCGACTGGGCGCTGGCCCAGGCGCCGAGCTGCGAACCGTGCGGACGGGTGCGGAAGTAGGCGGCGGTCTCGTCGCGGCCGGTGCGGCGCGCGATGCCCGTGACGATGACCTGGCGGGCCATCGGATGCCAGGGGAACAGGAGCGAGACGTACGGGTTCTCCGCCAGGTCGCGGGCCTTGCGGGAGTCGTAGTTGGTGTAGAAGACGAAACCCTGCTCGTCGAAGTGCTTCAGCAGTACGGTGCGGGAGGTCGGGTGGCCCTCGGCGTTCGCCGTGGAGACGACCATGGCGTTCGGCTCGAAGAGATGGGCCTGCGTCGCGGCCTGCTGGAACCAGCGCGCGAACTGCGCCACCGGAGTGGCGGCCAGATCGGACTCGGCGAGGCCCTCGGCCCGGTACTGCTTGCGCATGGAGGCGGGCTCGAGGGGGACGGCGTCTCGGTCGGTCACCCGGTCATCCTGCCGTATGCGCAGGTGCCGTTCCGCATGGTGTCCGTCATGATTTCGGCAGGGGCACTCGTCGTATACGACGAGCGACCGTGGCACTGAGTGCCGCGAAGCCTCCCCAAAAATGGCACTCAGGGATATCGTGCTGGGTGCGTTCTGGTTGAGCGACCAGCCGCGCGGGGCATGACCAGGGTGGCCACCCAGGACCGCGAGTCGCACGAACCGACCGGGGATCCAGCGGCCGAGCCGCCGTTTCTGCAGTACATCTGCCGTACCCATCCGTCGTACACATCACGAGGAGCCGCCTGATGTCCGACTTCGTACCCGGACTCGAGGGAGTCGTCGCGTTCGAGACGGAGATCGCCGAACCGGACAAGGAGGGCGGCGCCCTCCGGTACCGGGGCGTCGACATCGAGGACCTGGTCGGTCACGTCTCCTTCGGGAACGTGTGGGGGCTGCTCGTCGACGGCGCCTTCAACCCCGGCCTGCCGCCCGCCGAGCCGTTCCCGATCCCCGTGCACTCCGGCGACATCCGCGTGGACGTCCAGTCGGCGCTGGCCATGCTGGCACCCGTCTGGGGTCTCAAGCCCCTCCTGGACATCGACGCCGAGCAGGCCCGCGCCGACCTCGCCCGAGCCGCCGTCATGGCCCTCTCCTACGTCGCCCAGTCGGCCCGCGGCCAGGGCCGGCCCATGGTTCCGCAGCGGGAGATCGACAAGGCCCACTCGATCACCGAGCGCTTCATGATCCGCTGGCGGGGCGAGCCCGACCCCAAGCACGTCGCCGCCGTCGACGCCTACTGGACCTCCGCCGCCGAGCACGGCATGAACGCGTCCACCTTCACGGCCCGCGTCATCGCCTCCACCGGGGCGGATGTCGCCGCGGCGCTCTCCGGGGCCGTAGGAGCGATGTCCGGCCCGCTGCACGGCGGCGCGCCCTCCCGGGTCCTCGGCATGATCGAGGAGATCGAGCGGACCGGCGACGCGGAGGCCTACGTCAAGCAGGCCCTCGACAAGGGCGAGCGGCTGATGGGCTTCGGACACCGCGTGTACCGCGCCGAGGACCCACGCGCGCGCGTGCTGCGGCGTACGGCCCGCGAGCTGGGCGCACCGCGGTTCGAGGTCGCCGAGGCACTGGAGAAGGCCGCGCTGGCGGAGCTGCACGCGCGGCGCCCGGATCGCGTCCTCGCCACGAACGTCGAGTTCTGGGCGGCGATCGTGCTCGACTTCGCCGAGGTGCCCGCGCACATGTTCACCTCGATGTTCACATGCGCCCGTACGGCCGGCTGGTCGGCGCACATCCTGGAGCAGAAGCGGACGGGCCGGCTGGTGCGACCGTCCGCGCGGTACGTGGGTCCGGGCGTGCGCCGTCCTTCGGAGATCGAGGGCTACGAGGGCATCGCCCACTGAGTGGGGTGGCTTGGGAGCGCGGGCGACTGCGGGTCGGAGGCGGCTTGTCGCGCCCATGCGGCGGAGCCGCATGGTGATGCAGCCCCGCGCCCCTTATGGGGCGCTTTTCACGCCGGAGTCAGCAAGTTCCCGTGGTGTCGTTCCGCCACCAGGGGATGGGCCCTCAGTTTGCCCTTGAGCTCGTTGTAGCCGTATTCGGCGAAGAGGGGGTTCGCCGGGTCGTCGGTCACGCCGGGTGCGGTGGAGGCGTGCGGGAAGGGCAGGGGCTTGATGCGCGCGTCCAGGCGAGGGTTGTAGAAGAAGGGCACGGAGAAGCGCTCCGTGGCACCCGCCGGGCTCACCACCCGGTGGTTGGTGGCGACGAGGTATCCGTTGGTCGCCACCTCCAGCAGTTCGCCGAGGTTGACGACGAAGGCGCCCTCCAGGGGCGGCACGTCATGGAACACGCCGTCCTCCCGTTGCACCTGCAGGCCGCCGACCTGGTCCTGCAGCAGGAGGGTCAGGAAACCGTAGTCCTTGTGGGCGCCGACGCCCTGGTCGGCGCCGTCACCAGCGGTTCCCGGGTACCGGACCAGCTTGGGGTGCGGGTGGGCGTGGGCGCCGAAGACCGGGTCGTAGAAGTCGGCCGGGGCGCCGATCGCGGTGAGCAGTTCGTGCAGCAGGCGCTGGGCGACGGCGCTCAGCCGGTCGATCCAGGCGAGCGCGGCGGTGCGCAGTTCGGGCAGGGCGGCGGGCCACTGGTTGGGGCCCTGCAGCCACCAGTAGGCGGGCTCCTCGGGGCCGGGCGTCCGGGCGGGGCGTTCGGCGCCTATGTCGAGCTGGTCACGCCAGTCGCGGGCGCCTGCGGTGCGCTCGTCGCCGGTGCGGGTGTAGCCGCGGAAGTGCGGCGAGTTGATGTTGTCGAGGGCGAGCCGGTCGGCCTCCGGAAGCCGGAAGAAGGCGTGCATGGCCCGCACGAGTTCGCCGGTCTCGTCAGGGCCGACTCCGTGTCCGACGAGCTGGAAGAAACCCACGTCGTGGGCGGCGCTGTGCAGCTGGGCGTGGAGCAGTGCACGGGCCTGGGGTCCGCGGTCGGCGGCCGAGAGGTCGATGATCGGGAGCTGCTGGTACGACGGGATCGTCGCGCTGTGCGTCATGGTGTGCGTCCGCAGGGTGTGCAGGGCAGGGGCGTCCGCCGAGGGTGGGGCGGGCCCGGTGCCGAAAAGGGTGAAGACGAAGGGGGCTGGGTCAGGCGGAGCGCCGACAGCCCGTGCTCGTGACGCGGACGTAGTCCACATGGCGGCGTCGAACGAGCAGAAGCATGTGCTCAGGGTACTGCTCGCCGAAGAATCTGTACGTGGTGCTGCTCACTGCCGCAGATCTCCCGCCCCCCCCGAGAACGCAGACGACCCCCGAGCTCGGGTTCCCCTGCCTTGCGGCGGGGGAGCCGGCCGGACGTACCGGCGAGCTCGCGGGTCGGGTGACTGCTTGGGATTGGGCCGGCTGCACGGTTCTCTCCCGTGCTGGTCCGGCACCGCACTCGGTGTGGTGGCGAGCCGCTAGCCCGCAGTCACCTCACGCGTCCGGTATTCATACATCTGCCGAACCACCTCCCTTCTCGTGTAGCCCACACCCTAGGAACCGCTCGGCGCACGATCAACCACTTTTTTGCCGGAGGCCGGTGACCTAGCTTTTCGACCATGACGGAGCGACGCGCGATCCTCAGCGGATCGACCTTCGAGGAGCGGATCGGTTACGCACGGGCCGTGGTCGACGGGGACTGGGTGCATGTGTCCGGGACCACGGGGTTCGACTACACGGCCATGACGATCTCGGACGACGTCGTCGAGCAGGCCGAGCAGTGCATACGGAACATCGGGGCGGCGCTCGCGGAGGCGGGGTGCGGGCTGGGCGATGTCGTGCGGGTGCGGTATCTGCTGCCCGAGAGGGACGACTTCGAGCCGTGCTGGCCGGTGCTGCGCAGGGCGTTCGGGGAGGTGCGGCCGGCGGCGACCATGATGGTGGTCGGGCTTGCGGATCCCCGGATGAGGATCGAGATCGAGGTGTACGCGCGGCGCCCGGCGCTGCGGATCGAGGCCGTGGGCTCCGAGGCCATGCTGGAGGAGTGGCGGTTCGTCCACAACGCGGTCGTGCCGCCTGCCGCCATGTCCCTGGACGAGGCGCGGGAGCGGCTCGGGCGTAATCGGCTGGCGAACGCGTATCTGGGGGATGTTCTCGTCGGGTGTTCGACCGTGCGGCCGCCGGCGGGTGACGAGGGTGTGGCCACGGTGATCGCGCGGGTGTTGCCCGGGTTCCGGGGGCGGGGGTTCGGGCGGGCGCTGTACGAGAAGGGGCTGGCGCACGCGCGTGTGCTGGGTGCCGGGGTGGTCGAGACGTGTGTGCTGGCGGCGAACGAGGGCGGGCTGCGGTTCGCCGAGAAGTGCGGTTTCGTGGAGACCGAGCGGTATGTGTTGGATGGTGAGAGCGATCTGTGGATTGATCTTCGGCTGGTGATGGCCGGATCATAGGGATCGGCGGGTGTTGCAACGATTCCCTCAATCTTGGGGGAACTCGGTGTGTGCTGCGTCACGTTCCAGTTAGATGATTGCGAGTGAGCGAACCGACGCGCCGTACGTGCGGACGCAGCTTGGCAGGGGGTCCAGGTGAGTGCTTCCCGGCGTAGTGGGACCACCGACGAGCTAGGGCCTGATGAGCCCGAGCGGGCCGGTCCGGTGGGCCCTGACGGCTCCGATCTGCTGGCCGCGCTGCTCGACGGGATGGATGCGGCGCTGTGTGCCTTCGACGCGGGCGGGGTCGTCACCCATTGGAATCGTGAGGCCGAGCGGATTCTGGGGTGGACCGCGGCCGAGGCGGTGGGCCGGCACGGTTTCGCGGGGTGGGCTGTGCGACCCGCGGATGCCGAGGAGGTCGAGAGGCGGCTGATGTCCGCCATGGAGGCCCCGGGGCGGCAGGTGCACGAGTTCGCGCTGCTGACGAAGGACGGCGGGCGGGTGCTGGTGCGGACGCAGTCCGCGGCGGTGCGCGGGCCCGACGGCAAGCCCGCGGGGGTGTACTGCGCCTTCAGCGAGGTGCATGCGCAGATCGATCTGGAGCGGTCGATCGCGTTGAGCGAGGCGTTGTTCGAGGACGCGAGCTGGGGGGTCGTGCTGGTCGATGCCGATCTGCGGCCCGCGGTGGTGAACGCCCATGCGGCGCGGGCGCTCGGTATCGGGCGTACGTCGGCGCTCGGGCGGCCGCTGGGGGAGTTGCTCGCCCAGGGCGTGGAGGAGCTGGAGAGCGCCCTCACGCATGTGCTCGCGGAGGGTGCGCCGCCGGCGCCGGCCGAGATCTGGGTGAGTGTGCGGACGCCGGAGGGCGATCAGCGGCGGTGCTGGCGCTGCGGCTTCGTACGGCTGGCGTCGCCGCTCGCGGAGGAGCCGGTGCCGTTGGGTGTCGCCTGGCTCTTCCAGGACGTGACGGAGGGCAAGCAGGGCGAGCAGGAGGCCGCGCTGCTGCGGTTCAGGACCAATCAGCTGCACCGGGCGGCCCGGGCGGCCGCGGAGTGCGAGGACCCGGGTGAGGCGGCGACCGTCCATCTGGACTTTGCGCTCGCCGGGTTCGCCGACCATGCGCTGATCGACCGGGTGGCGGGCGGTGCGGTGGCCGACGGGGCGGAGGAGGGTCCCGTACGGCTGGTGCGGGTCGCCGCGACGCCGTCCGGGACACCGGGGCCGAGCCTGCTGACCGGGCAGGCGGGGTTGCCGGTGCGGTACGGGCAGGGGCATCCGGCGTTGCAGTGCGTGGAGCGGACGGGGTCCGTGCGGGCGAGCGTGGGTGCGGTGCCGGCGGAGCAGGCGCGGGAGTGGGCGGCGGCTCGGCAGTGGCCGGCGGATGCCGTGCACGCGTTGTGTGCGGTGTTGCGGAGCCGGGGGCGGACGTTGGGCGTCGTGACGTTTCTGCGGGGGAGCGGGCGGAGTCAGTTCGAGCGGGTGGACGCGGTGTACGCGGAGGATGTCGCCGTACGGATTGCTGCGGCGTTGGATTTGGCGGGGGTTGTGGGGCGGGGGTAGCCGGCGTCTGCTTGGCGGGGCACGGCGGTGGGGTGAGCGGGGGTGGGTTTCGCTCGCCCGCGCTTGCGGGGTGCCGCCTCTCTTTGGGTCGGGAGCCGCCCCAGGCGGCACGCATGCCCGCAGGCTGGGGCGGTGATGCTGCCCGCAGGCCGGGGTGGGGACGGTTGCCCGCAGGCCGGCGACGCGGGGTGCTCGCTACTGCTGGTAGAAGATCCGGTCCCCGTACTCCTGCATCACGCGGCTGTTCCACTCGTGGCCGCCGTCCACGTTGCCGGACCGCAGCAGTGGCGGCTCGATGCCCCGCTCGGCGAGGGCGCCCGCTGCCGTGGCCATGACGGCCTGGAGGAGTGCGCTGGTGACGACCGTGGAGGCCGGGGCGAAGGGGGCGGGGATGGTGTCGAGGGTGAGGGTGGCGTCGCCGATCGGGATCTTGGAGTCGAGGACGATGTCGCAGTGGTCGCGCAGATAGGTGCCGGAGCTGTGCCGGGACCGGGTCTCGGTCGTGTACGCCACTGAGGTCACGCCGATGACCTTCACGCCGAGCTCGCGGGCGTGGATGGCCATTTCGACGGGGAGGGCGTTGCGGCCGGAGAGGGAGATGATCACCAGGGCGTCGCCGGCGCGGAGCGGCGAGGAGTCGAGGACGGCGGTCGCGAGGCCGTCGACGCGCTCCAGGGCGGAGCCCAGCGTGGCCGGCATCACGTCGACGCCGACGACGCCCGGTACGGCGAGCAGGTTCATCAGGGCGAGTCCGCCCGCGCGGTAGACGACGTCCTGGGCGGCGAGGGAGGAGTGACCGGCGCCGAAGGCGAAGAGCCGGCCGCCGCCGGTGACGGTGTCGGCGAGCAGGGCGCCGGCCGCCGTGATGGACTGTGCCTCCTCGTCCCGGACCCGTTGCAGGAGGTCGATCGCGGCGTCGAAGAACTGGTCGGCCAGTTTGCCGTCGCTCATGCGGGTCCTTCCGGGGCGGTGTGGGGGCCGGGCGCGGATGTGTCGCGGATCACCGTGCGGTCTGGACCAGTGCCGTGTCAATACGGGGGGTGAGTGCCGGGGCGTAACGCCGTGGTTCCAACGGCGAGGCACGGTTGTCAGTGGTATGCGTCAGAATTGAAGCCAGGGCCAGCGCACGCGCCGTGAAGCTGTCGTGCTTCCGGCAGATCTCATCGAGGGGCACGTATGTCCGGACTGATCGACACCACGGAGATGTATCTCCGCACCATCCTCGAGCTGGAGGAGGAAGGTGTGGTCCCCATGCGCGCCCGGATCGCCGAGCGGCTGGACCAGAGCGGGCCGACCGTCAGCCAGACGGTGGCGCGGATGGAGCGGGACGGCCTGGTGTCCGTCGCGACGGACCGTCATCTGGAGCTCACGGACGAGGGCCGCCGGCTCGCCACGCGCGTGATGCGCAAGCACCGGCTCGCCGAGTGTCTGCTGGTCGATGTGATCGGCCTGGAGTGGGAGCAGGTGCACGCGGAGGCCTGCCGCTGGGAGCACGTGATGAGCGAGGCCGTGGAGCGGCGCGTGCTGGAGCTGCTGCGGCACCCGACGGAGTCGCCGTACGGCAACCCGATCCCGGGTCTGGAGGAGCTGGGCGAGAAGGACGGCGCGGACCCGTTCCTGGACGAGGGCATGGTGTCGCTGGCCGATCTCGACCCGGGCGCGGACGGCAAGACGGTCGTGGTGCGCCGTATCGGTGAGCCGATCCAGACGGACGCGCAGCTGATGTACACACTGCGGCGGGCGGGTGTGCAGCCCGGTTCCGTGGTGAGTGTGACGGAGTCGGCGGGCGGTGTGCTGGTGGGCAGTGGCGGTGAGGCGGCCGAGCTGGAGGCGGATGTCGCCTCCCACGTGTTCGTCGCCAAGCGCTGAAACCGTCAACTTCCCCTGTTCCAGGGGAGTTTGAGGCGTCCTGCGGGCCGGTCGTCGATGTCTTCGGCGCCTGGATCCGGTGCGTCGAAATCGCAGCGCTCGGGCGTTTCGCGTGCGAGGCTGTCGCGTGAGGCATATGACCTGAGGGGGCCGGGAGGATGTGCCGCAGACGTGTGGAGGGCCCCGGCGCCGTGTGGCGCCGGGGCCTGTCCTCCCCTGTGCTGACCCGGAGCCCCGAGCTCTCAGGGTCATCCCCTTCGGACCGTTTTCCCCGAGCGGTCCGCCTCCCGCTGAAGATCTCCCCTCGGCGGCGGCGATCATTCCTCGGGCGAGGTCACTCGTACGAGGGGTGTTGCCCGCAGACACAGCATTTTCGAATACCCATTCGATAGTCTTCGGTGACGCGTCACGCGGAATGTGCGCTTCAGGAGTGGGCGCACCAGCACCGGGCGCACGAGAACCAAGCGCATAACAACCAAGCGCACAGGAACTGAGCTCACACGAAAAGGCAGCTGCACGGCACGGCAGGACACGGTTCACAGGACCGGCCGGCTCGAGCGGGAGCGAGGCGGTCCGAGCGGAGCTAGGGGGGTGCCAGGACGATGGCGCAACGCATCGACGTGACCGGGGCGGGCGGCCTACGCCTCGCGGCCTGGGAGTTCGGCGACCCTCCCAAGACCGACCCGGGGCAACCCGCGCCCGAGAACACCCCGGGCGTGCTGTTACTGCACGGCCTGATGGGCCGCGCCTCGCACTGGGCGTCCACCGCCCGCTGGCTCTCCGGCCGGCAGCGCGCCGTCGCCCTCGACCAGCGCGGCCACGGGCAGAGCGAGAAGCCCCCGCAGGCCTCCTTCACCCGTGAGGCGTACGTCGAGGACGCCGAGGCCGCGCTCGAGCAGCTGGGCCTCGCCCCGGCCGTTCTCATCGGCCACGCGATGGGTGCGCTGACGGCCTGGCAGCTCGCCGCCAAGCGCCCCGAACTGGTCCGGGGCCTGATCATCTGCGATATGCGGGCCTCCGCGCTCGGGGCCGCCTCGCAGCGCGAGTGGGCCGACTGGTTCAAGGCCTGGCCCGTTCCCTTCGCCACGCTCGCCGATGTGCGCAAGTGGTTCGGCGAGGACGATCCGTGGGTGGAGCGGCCGAATCCGGCGCGGGGGGAGTTCTACGCCGAGGTGATGCACGAGTCGCCCGACGGCTGGCGGCCCGTCTTCGACTACGAGCAGATGCTGCGCTCCCGGGAGACCTGGGTGTACGACGCGCACTGGGAGGAGCTTGCGCAGGTGCAGTGTCCCGCGCTGGTTGTGCGCGGCCTCGACGGGGAGCTGGGGCGGGCCGAGGCGCAGGAGATGGTGCGGGTGTTGCCTCTCGGTGAGTATGCGGAGGTGGCTGACGCGGGGCATCTTGTGCACTATGACCAGCCGGCGGCTTGGCGGGCTGCGGTCGAACCGTTCCTGGATGCGGTGCGCACCACTGCGTGAGGCTGGGCCGGGGCGCCTCATGGCTCGGGGGGTTCCCGTCGTTGGCGGGTGCGGGCCGGATGTGGCTTGTCGCGCCCACGCGGCGGAGCCGCATATCGATACAGCCCCGCGCCCCTTAGCACGGTGCAGGCCCCCGCGTCAGAAGGGCGCCGTCAGGCGGGTCAGCAAGGGCCGTCAGCCCTTGCTCACCGCTGTCAGGATCTCCGGGAGGCGGGCTGCTGTCCGTGGGGCCGCCAGGCGTAGGCCCGCCAGGGTGATGCCCGCTCCGTATGCCGCGCCCGCCGGCAGCAGGAGCCAGCTCCACTGGTCGCCGTCCTTGGCCACGTTGGCCCAGATCGTCGCGGCGATGACGGGGGCGGACAGCAGGGCCGCCGACACCATGCCGCCGAAGATGGAGATCCAGGCGAGGCCGGCCTGGCCGGGGGCCACGTTCTTGTAGCCCTCCTGGGGGATGGAGTACGGGAAACGGGCGGATGTCCATGCGCCGGTCGCCAGCATCGCGCCGAGCAGCGCGAAGGACAGGCCGAGCACCTCGGGCAGGCTGGGCCAGTCGCCGAGCATCGCGGTGGTCAGGACGGTCACGAGGGTGGCGTACGGCAGGGTGATCACCAGCAGGGCCAGGGCCCGCCCGCGCAGTTCGACGTAGGCGTCATGTGCGGAGGAGATGGTTGTGGCGACCATCCAGAACGCGGAGGTGTCCTGCCCGAACTGGTTGTACATCTGGATGCCGAGCATCCCGGCGGCGAAGCACGCGAAGTAGATCGAGCCGGTGCCCTGAAGGGCGTTGAACACGGGCACGATCAGGCCGATCGCGAGCGAGGTCACCCAGGCCGCCTTGGTCTTGGGGTCGCGCCAGATGTAGCGCAGGCTGCGTTCCATGACCGTGCCGGTGCGGCCGGCCGGCAGGAGGCGGGCGAGACCGCCGGTGGTCCGTTCACGGGCGGCGGGTTCGGCGGCCTGGAGGGTGGAGCCGTCGGGCGAGGTCATCAGCCGGGTCAGATGGCGTGACCACACGGCGAGCAGCAGTATCAACGCGGCAAGGCTCAGGGCGAGTTGGAGGGAGGCGACACCGTACGAGCCGTCGCTCACCGAGTCCACCGCGCCGATGGCCGACGCGGGCGGCACCCACTTCAGGACGTCCGCCACCGGGTCGAGCTGCGAGAGCCCCGAGGAACCCAGGTGCTGCGCCCCGAAGTTGACCAGCTGCGCGCCGATCGCGATGACCAGGCCGCTCAGCACCGCCAGGTCGCGGCCCTTGCGGCTGGTCAACAGGCGGATGTTGGCAGCCGCGACGGCCCGCGCCAGGGCCACGCACACCAGCAGCCCGAGGACGACGGCGAGGACACCGACGGCGTACGCCGCACCGCCGTGCGCGACCGCGATCACCGAGCCGGCCAGCAGAAGCAGCGTGAACAGCGGCCCGATGCCCACCAGCGAGGCCGCCAGCAGCGCCCGCACCAGGGGCCGTGGCCGCAGCGGCAGCATCACCAGCCGGGTCGGGTCGAGCGTCTCGTCGCCGCTGGGGAAGAACAGAGGCATCACCGCCCAGCCGAGCGCCAGTACGGCGACCAGCAGCGCGACCACGGGCAGGGCGTGCGCGTTGCCGTGCAGCGCGATCAGCCCGAGCAGTTGCAGCGCCCCGAACAGCACCACGACGACGGCCGAGACGACATAGGCGGCCCGCCGTCCGCCGGACTGCCTGAGCCCGTTGCGCAGCAGCGACAGCTTCAGCCGTACGAAGACGGCAGTGAGGTTGACTTCGCCCGTCATCGTGCGCCGCCGCCCAGCCAGTCCAGGTTCGCCCCGCTGTCGCGGCCGCCCGCGCCGACGAGTTCGAGGAAAGCCTGCTGCAACGAGGCCGCCTCCCCGCGCACCTCGGCGAGCGTGCCGTGGGCGCGGATGCGCCCGGCGGCCATCACGGCCACCCAGTCGCACAGGGACTCGACGAGCTCCATGACGTGGGAGGAGAAGACGACGGTGGCCCCCGACGCCGTGTACCGCTCCAGGACCCCGCGGATGGTCTGGGCGGACACCGGGTCGACGCCCTCGAACGGCTCGTCCAGGAAGAGCACTTCGGGGTTGTGGAGCAGCGCGGCGGCGAGGCCGATCTTCTTGCGCATGCCGGTCGAGTAGTCGACGACCAGCTTGTGCTGGGCGCCGGCCAGGTCGAGCACGTCGAGAAGCTGTGTGGCCCGCTTGTCGACCTCGGCCCCGGGCAGCCCGCGCAACCGCCCGCTGTACGCGAGCAGTTCACGCCCCGACAGCCGCTCGAAGAGCCGCAGCCCCTCCGGCAGCACCCCGATCCGCGCCTTCACCGCCACCGGATCCCGCCACACGTCGTGCCCGACGACCTCGACGCTCCCCTGATCGGGTCGCAGCAATCCGGTCACCATGGAGAGGGTCGTGGTCTTCCCCGCTCCGTTCGGCCCGACGAGCCCGATGAACTTCCCCGCGGGCAACTCCAGATCGATCCCGGCAACGGCAACTTGCTGCCCGAACCGCTTCCACAGTCCCTGTACGCGCACGGCGGCTGACGTCATGGATCAACCCTACGGCGCCGCAGCCGCCCTATAGGGGCGCGGGGCTGTGCTGATCTGCGGCTCCGCCGCGTGGGCGCGACCAGCCATGCACAACCCGCACCCGCCGAACTACCGATCCCGCCCACACGCATAGGCAAGCGGAGAGATCAGTTCCTCCGCATCCGGCAGCCACCGATTGGCGGGCGTGGGCCGACAGGCCCACTGAACGGCCCCCCGCGCCCCGTACCGCGTAGGCGGCGCAGCCACATACGCACCCTCCCCAAGGGCAACGAGATCCAGAGAAGAGGGCGACCAGCCCAACTTCCGCACCAGTTCGGGCATCTTCACCGCCGCCCCGGGCAGCACGAAGAAGTGCATCCGGCGATCCGGCGTCAACGTCACAGGACCGAGCGTCAACTCCATGCGCTCCATGCGCGCCAGCGCGAGGAACCCCGCGGTCTCGGCGACCTCGATCGCGTCGAAGGTGCGGCCCGTCGGCAGCAGGATCGACGCCGTCGGATGCTTCTGCCACATCCGGCGGGCGACGGTCGCACTGCCCGTGGCCAGCGCCTCCCAGTCGTCGTCCGCCGGATGCGCGCCGCGTGCGGCGCACGCGGTGTCGCCGCAGGAGCAGTGCCACACTCCGTCGACGGCTTCCAGCCAGGTGCCGGGGAAGACGTCCCAGTGGCGCTCCTCGGCGTAGCGGACGGCGGTCTCCTGCAGCGATTCCCCGCGCTGCTTCGGAATCTGAGCGGCTTCGGGGCCGGCGATCGTCTCTTCCACGGTGAACTCAACTCCCGCATCCACCTGGAGTTACGGGGGTAGCGCGCGCGGGGGAGGAGCATTGATTCCGTATCTGGGGCGCATGGATGCATGTGTGGGGGCGCGCGGGAGGAACCTCGGCGTGAGCTGGGTAGCCACGTCTGGGGTCGGCTTACGCCTTTACCCCGGCAATCCGCGCAAGCCTCGCATTTTACGTCTGTCGGCGGGGCATTGATCTTCACGGCCGGATCTTTTCGCTTCAGGGAATTGTTCCCAGGGGGTACGCCATGGCCGCAAGGCCTCTCGTCGCGCGACAGCCGAACGAACGGTTGCAGGCGCTCATCCAGGAGGCGGGGTGCTCGAACGCCGGGCTCGCCCGTCGGGTCAACATGTGCGGCGCCGAGCACGGCCTCGACCTGCGCTACGACAAGACGTCCGTGGCCCGATGGCTGCGCGGGCAGCAGCCGCGCGGGCGTGCCCCGGCGATCATCGCGGAGGCGCTCGGCCGCAAGCTGGGCCGTACGGTCACGATCGACGAGATCGGCATGGCCAACGGGAAGAACCTCGCCTCGGGTGTCGGGCTCCAGTTCTCGCCGACGGTACTGGGAGCCATCGAGCAGGTCTGCGAGCTGTGGCGCAGTGACGTGGGGCGCCGGGACTTCCTGTCCGGTTCGTCCGTCGCCGCGTCCGCGCTGGTCGAGCCGAGCCGGGACTGGCTGATCTCCTCGCCCGACTCGCAGGTGTCGCGCTCGGCGGGACCGCGGGTGGGACAGTCCGACGTGGCGGCGGTGCGCGCGATGACACAGGCGCTGGTGGACCTGGACCATCAGTACGGCAGCGGGCATGTGCGCCCGGTGGTCGTGCACTACCTCAACAGTGTCGTCTCGGGGCTGCTGGCGGGGTCGTACCGGGAGGCCGTCGGCCGTGACCTGTTCGCCGCGGTGGCCCGGCTGACCGAGCTCGCGGGCTACATGGCCGTCGACACCGGGCAACCGGGCCTGGCCCAGCGGTACTACATCCAGGCGCTGCGGCTCGCCCAGGCCGCGGGGGACCGCGGTTACGGCGGGTACGTCCTCGCCGCCTCCATGAGCCACCTCGCCGCGCAGCTCGGAAACCCGCGGGAGATCGCGCAGTTGGCGCGGGCGGCGCAGGAGGGGGCGCGTGGGCGCGTGACACCGCGCGCGGAGGCGATGTTCTATGCGGCGGAGGCGCGCGGGCACGCGTTGCTGGGCGATGCGCGGGCGGCCCAGGTGGCGTCCGGGCGGGCGGTCACGGCGCTGGAGTCCGCCGATGCCGCCTCCGGGGACGACCCGGCGTGGATCACGCACTTCGACGAGGCGTATCTGGCCGACGAGTTGGCGCACTGCCACCGGGACCTCGGGCAGGCCGAGGCGGCGGCGCGGCGCGCGCAGGAGTCCCTGGCCGGGCTCCCCGAGACCAAGGCGCGCAGGCGGGCCATCGGGTATGTGCTGCTGGCCACCGCGCAGGTGCAGCAGCGGGAGATCGAGCAGGCGTGCAACACGGGACTGAAGGCCGTGGAACTCCTGGAGTCCCTGCGCTCCAACCGGGGCGCCGACTACCTGGAGGACTTCCAGCAACGCCTTGAGCCGTACCGGGACGAGCCGGTGGTGCGGGAGTTCGGGGCGCGGCTCGATCTGCAGGCCGCTGCATGAACCAGCGGGAAACAGCCGGTTGCCGTGTGGGGGCGGTTGGAATGGGTGACAGATACAGCGGTCTGTAGAGCGGTTTTGTTACTGCTGTCACAGGGAAGGAGGTTGCGCCCTGAGCTGCGTGGCACCCGGCTCGGGGGACCCGGTAGCGTGAGCCGACGATTCCGAAGGTCCCCCATTCGTAGGAGTCCCGGTGACGCAGAGTGGACAGGGCGAGGAGCCCTCGCCGCGCGAAGCGCGCGAAGGCATCGTGCTGCCCTCCGACGGCGGCGAGCCCCTGCTGCCGGGCATGCTGGGGGCCCAGGCTCCGGCCGGCCCGCAGCCCGGCCCCTACGGCGGACCGCCTGCCGGCAACCCCGCCGGGCAGCAGTCAGGCCCGTACAACGGCCCGCAGGCGGGCTCGTACGGCGGTCAGCAGACCGGCTCGTACGACGGTCAGCAGCCCGGCTCGTACGGCGGCCCGCAGGCCCCGGCCCCGCCCGGCGGTCAGGCCTGGGGGACGCCGTGGGGTCCCGACCAGCAGCAGAGCCCGGCCCAGCCGCCGGGCCAGGGCTGGCCGACGGCGCCGGCCCAGGCATGGGGAGCGCCCGACCAGCAGCAGTCGCCGCCCCCCGACCAGTGGGGTGCGCCCGCGTCCGGAGCGCTGCCCCCGCAGGGCGCCCCGGCCCCGTCGTACGGCGGGCAGCCCGCCGCCTCGCAGCCCCCGGCGAACGCCCCGCTGCCGCCCGCCGCTCAGGGAGGACCGGCCGCGCCGCTGCCTCCCGCTGTCCCCGGTGGTGCGCCTCTTCCGCCCGCTGTGGACGAGGGGGCCACTCAGTACATACCGTCCGTCACCGCTGTTTCCGACAGTGAAGGGGCGACGCAGTACATTCCGCCCGTCACGCCGGGCGCGTTGCCGCCCGAGGTGGGCGGTGGATCCCTCTCCGAGGCGACCCAGTTCCTGGGGCATGCGCCGCACGCGGCCGGGCCCGACTCCCAGGCCACCCAGTACATACCGCCCGTGACCGGGCAGGCGCCGTACGGCATGCCGCAGGGCGGGGACCGGCAGCCGCCGGCCGAGTTCGACAGCCTCTTCCGCAGTGGGCCGGGCGCCGAGAGCCCCGCTCAGGCCACGCAGCAGATGCCGCGCTTCCAGCAGCCGCCGCCGCCCCCGCAGGCCGCGTACGCCCCGCCCGGCGACGGCGGCAGCAGCGGCCGCAGCCGCTCACGGGTGCCGCTCATCGCCGCGATCGGTGTCGGCATCGTCGTGCTCGGCATCGGCGCCGGCGCGCTGCTCAACGGCGGGGACGGCGGCAAGGACAAGAACCAAACGGTCTCCGCCACGGCCCCGGCCACCGGCGGTTCCGCCTCGTCGGCCGCCGATCCGGCGAAGCAGCAGGCCGTCGCCCTGGACAAGCTGCTCGCCGACAGCGGTGACAGCCGGGCCTCGGTGATCCGGGCGGTGGCCGGGGTGAAGGGGTGCCAGAACCTCGGCCAGGCCGCCTCCGACCTGCGCGAAGCGGCCAAGCAGCGCACCGAGCTGGTCACCCGGCTGTCCGGCCTGTCCGTCGACAAGCTCCCGGGCCATGCCGCGCTGACCGCCGCGCTCACCAGGGCCTGGCAGGCGTCCGCGGCGGCCGACAACCACTACGCGGCCTGGGCCGACCAGGTCGGCGGCAAGAAGGGCTGCAAGAAGGGCCAGGCCCGCCCCACCGGCCAGACCGCGGCCGGCAACCGCGAGAGCGGCACCGCCAGCCAGCAGAAGGTCAAGGCGGCCCAGTTGTGGAACGCCATCGCGAGGACGTACGGCCTGACCCCGCGCCAGCCGACCCAGCTGTGACGTGAACGCGCGGACGTGCGCCCTCAGTTCACGTCCGCGCTCTGCAGCGTCTTGGTCACGTCCACGAACCGCTTGTCCGCCGCGACGAGTTGGCCCTGACGCACGACCTGCAGCGTCACATCGGCGTTGACCATGCGGGAGAAGCCGATGGTGGCCAGCGGGCCCTCGGAGGACCACTGCAGGGTCGGCGTCAGCCCGGCCGTGTCGACCTTCAGCCCGTCGTCGAGGGCCCTGCGCACCGTGTCGGACGACACGTCGCCGCTGCCCAGCGACGCCACGACGGACCTGAACACCGTGTACGCGATCCATGTCGTCTGCACCCCGGTGTCCGAGGCGTCGATGCGGTTGTCGCCGAAGGCCTGCTGCTGGATCACCTTCTTCATGGCGTCCCAGCGCGCATCGCTCGACACCGGGTACCAGCCGGTGACGTACGAGCCCTCGTACGGGCCCGACTGCCCGCCGGACTCGTTGATCACCGTCTGGTCGACGCTGTCGAGCGTGGCGGCGGTCTTCACAGCGGGATAGGCCTCGCGGTCGCGCCGGAAGGAGTCCATGAAGGTGTCGGTGCGGTCCCCGAGCGCGGGGATCACGCACCCCCGCTTCGCCGGGTTGCCGGTCGTGGCCGTCAGCGCCTGCCGTGAGGGCCCCGAGTACTCGGTGGTGTCGTCCGCCGCCCGCTGGTCGATCGCGGGACGGTGCCCGCCCGCCTTCAGGCCGGAGTCGAGCATGGCGTGCAGTTCGTCGCCCGCGATGCTGTCGGGCCGCACGAGCGCCACCGGGCCGCAGCCGCCGGCGAGCTCCTTGCCGAGGCCGGCCAGCAGGGCGGGCTGGCCGCCGTTGACCGGGTAGGACATGGGGCTGGTGAACTCGGCGGTCGTGACGCCGTAGCCGCCGATGTAGGGGATGCCGGCGCCCTCCAGCTCGGGGAGGTAGGAGTCGCCGTACTGGCTGTAGGAGCCGACGACCGCGACGACGTTCTCCTTGACGGCGAGGCGGGCGCACTTCGCGGCGGCCACGCTGTCGTTGTGCTCGTTGCAGGTCAGGACCTTCAGCTTGCGGCCGTTGATGCCCCCCTGGGCGTTGATCCAGCGGGCGTAGGCCTGCGCGAAGGCCGGCATGCCGGGCTTGTTGGTCGCGTTGGTGTCCGAAGGTGCCCAGGTCATGACGGTGATCGGGGCATCCCCGGAACCCCCCGTGGTACCGGGGATGACCCCGCAACCGGCGGCGAGCGAGGCACATGCGACCAGTGCCCCCGCCGAGAGGACGGTGGCTCTGCGCGGCCGGGTGCGTGTGGGGAGGAAGGTGCTGCGATTGCGTCGCCTGCCGGTCATGGGCACACACGCTTCCGCCACATCGCCAACCCGGGGGTGACCTTCGGTTATCGACCGGTGACGTAAAGGTGAATTGCAGGGGTCGGTAGGACGCCTGAGCGGGAGAACGTACGATCGATGACCGTGCAAGGTTCGGAGAACTCTTCCCGTCGCGGCCGTCGCTCCTCCACCATGGGCGGCATGCCACTGAACGACATGCCGTGGTGGCGCTGGCGCAGCAACGTGCGCTCCGCGCTGCACATGCTCTCCGACCCGGCGTTCCAGCAGAACGTCTGGCTCGCCGGCGTCGACGGATACGGGGACGTGACCGACGCCGTGTACCGCCTGGTCGAGGACACCTGGCTGGACAACTGGTCCGCCGAGAAGTACGTGGGCACGATATTCCGGGACTCCCAGGAGGCGGCCCTCGTGGACACCGCCGTGCTGAGGGTGCTGCGGATCATGCACCAGGTCGGGCCCGACGCCCCGGTCTCCGCGTACGTCGAGAACCAGGCCTGGCCGGAGGCGGTCCGGGCGGCCCGGGACGCGCACGTGCGGATGGCGACAGCCGACGGGGAGGACCCGGACGCGCCGCCGCGCACGCTCGAGGTGCTGCGGATCATGACGAGGTCCGCGTAGCGGACTCAGGTCCGGACCGGGGCTCAGTTATGGGACCCTGTCCTGCATGAACGAGCAGTCCACCCGAGCCGCGGCGCCCGACGACCAGTACGTCCTCACGCTCTCCTGCCCCGACAAGCAGGGCATCGTGCACGCCGTGTCGAGCTATCTCTTCATGACCGGCTGCAACATCGAGGACAGCCAGCAGTTCGGCGACCACGACACGGGTCTGTTCTTCATGCGCGTCCACTTCTCCGCCGAGGCACCCGTGACGGTGGACAAGCTGCGGGCCAGCTTCGCGGCGATCGGTGACTCCTTCCACATGGACTGGCAGATCAACCGGGCCGACGAGAAGATGCGCATCGTCCTCATGGTCAGCAAGTTCGGGCACTGCCTGAACGACCTGCTGTTCCGGGCGCGGATCGGGGCGCTGCCGGTGGAGATCGCGGCGGTGGTGTCGAACCACACGGAGTTCGCCGAGCTGGTCGGCTCGTACAACATTCCTTTCCACCACATTCCGGTGACGAAGGACACCAAGGCGGAGGCCGAGGCCCGGCTGCTGGAGATCGTCCGTGAGGAAGAGGTCGAGCTGGTGGTGCTCGCCCGCTATATGCAGGTCCTCTCCGACGATCTGTGCAAGCAGCTCAGCGGGCGGATCATCAATATCCACCACTCCTTCCTGCCGAGCTTCAAGGGTGCGAAGCCGTATCACCAGGCGCATGCCAGGGGCGTGAAGCTGATCGGTGCGACGGCGCACTACGTCACCGCCGATCTTGACGAGGGGCCGATCATCGAGCAGGAGGTCGAGCGGGTGGGGCATGACGTCACGCCGGACCAGCTCGTTGCCGTCGGGCGGGACGTGGAGTGCCAGGCGCTGGCGCGGGCGGTGAAGTGGCATGCCGAGCGGCGCATTCTGCTCAACGGGCGCCGGACGGTCGTGTTCGCCTAACAGCTCGGGGGCTTCTGCCGTCGGGCGAGGGCGGGATCGTCGTGGCCGATCGCGCAGTTCCCCGCGCCCCTGAAGGGGCGCGAGAAACCCCCACTCACCCGCAGCCGCCGACGAATCCGCACCGCCCCCTACATCCGGCTCAAGCTGGCCGCAGCGAACAGCACATCCCTGATCGCCTCACGGTCACCGACCTGCCCCACCGCCGCCTCCGCCGGAGGCACATGCCCCGCTGCCAGGCGGCAGAACTCCGCGCCGTCCAGGGCCACATGGGCCACCTCGTGTGCGGCGGAGCCGACCGCCGCGGGGGAGTCGAGGGGGATCAGCCACTCGCCGCCGCCCAGCCCCTCGATCTCCAGCCGCAGGCTGCGGCCCGGCTCGCCCGCCGGGACCAGGTGCCGGTGGTGGGGAGGCGAGGCCAGGCCGGCCCGGCGGCGGGTCGCGAGCACGTCCGGCAGGACCCGCGCCGCGAGGTCGATCATGCCGTGCATATGGCGTGGGGCGGGCGGCTCGTACGGGTAGTCGACGGCCTCCGCGATGTCCTCGGCGTGCACCCAGCACTCGAAGGCCCGGTCCAGCATCGCGTCCCGCAGCGGCAGCTCGAAGTCGCCGTAGGAGACGGCCGGGCGGGCCGGCCCCGAGTCGTGGGCGAAGGACACCGTGCGGACGAGGTCGTGGGTCTGCTCGCGCCAGGGGGCCCGTACGGAACGGCCCGGCGGAAAGTGCGAGGTGCGCCAGTACGCCTCGGTGCGGGCCCGGGGTGTGGGGCCCGCCGCGGCGATGTCACCCAGCGGGTCGTCGAGGCCGAGGGCGACCGCGACCAGTCCGTCGACCGACAGCAGATGGGCGATGACCCCCGCGACCGTCGTGCGACGGGTCATCGGGCCCTCGGCCTCGAACCAGCGCAGCCGCACGGGCCTGTGCCACTCGGCGTCCCCGATGTCCTGGAGCAGGGCGTCGAGCCGGGCGGCCTCCGCGTCGTACGGAGCCGCCCAGCCGGGTACCGGGATGCGGGGCGGGCGCCGGTCGAGGCAGCTGTCGAGGACGCGGGTGCGCAGGCCCGGGTCCAGGTCGAGGCTCTCCGGCTGGTGCAGCAGACCGACCGCCTCACGCAGCCGCCGCGCCTCGTCGGCGCACGAGCCGCAGTCGCCCAGGTGCTCCTCGACGGCCGCCGTCTCCTCCGGCGAGCAGGCGGCCAGCGCCCAGGCACCGAGGAGCGACTTCAGAACGCGGTGCTCCAGGACCAGCGGGGCGGGCCGTGGCGCGGCCTCGCCCAGGTCCTCCAGGGCGGGCAGCGGCCGCCCGCCGTCCTCGACGGAGGCGCGGGGCATCGGAATGCGGGGCGGCCGGCCGGGGTCCTGGGGGCTGTCGTCGCCGTTGTCGTGCGTGGGTCCGCCCGGGATGCCGTACCCCTCCTGCTGCTCGTCCTTGTCCTGCTCGTCGTACTGGTCGCTCTTGTCACCCAAGCCGCTGTTGTCTCCGAAGCCGCCCTCGCCCGCAGGGCTGCTCCTGCGGCTGCGGTCGTCCTCGCCGTCGAATCCCTCGTGGTCGAAGCGGTCCGCGCTGCCTGCGTCGTTCACACGGCACCCCCGTGACCGGGTGGTGCGCCGGCGTCGTGGGCGGTGGACAGGAGCTGCAGGCCCAGGCGGAGCCGGCGGCGGGCCTCGTCCTCGGTGACGCCGAGGTCGGCGGCGGTCTGGCGGTAGTCGCGGCGCTGGAAGTAGGCCAGGTCCAGGGCTGCGCGCAGCGGGGCGGGCATGGACGTGACGATGTAGTCGGCGCGGGCGGCGACCGAGGCGCGGCGCACCTTGCGCTCCAGCTCCTCGGCGGAGCCGCCGGAGCCCTGGGCCAGCGCGGCGGTCTCGGTGGCGCGCAGCCGCTGCACGGCGAGGCGGTGGGTCAGCGAGGCGACCCAGGTGCGCAGGGGGCCCTGCTTGGGGTCGTACGCCTCGGGGTGTTCCCAGACCTGGGCGAAGACGTCACGCGTGATGCCGTCGGCCGCGCGCTCGTCCCCGAGGACGCGGTGGGCCAGGCCGTGCACGAGGGAGGCGAACCGGTCGTAGAGCTCGCCGAGGGCGGCCGCCTCACCGCGTGCGAGTCGCTGCTGCATCTTGCGGTCCCAGCGGGGCGGTGCGTCCTTCTTCGTCATACGGCCCCCTCGCCCCTGCCTGTCCGTCGGCCCGGCCTGCGTCCATCGTCTCCTCGAATGTAGTCGGCACCTACGACAGTGCACGTCGCTTTGTCGCAATGTGTGCAGCCTGCGTTCTGTGCCTGCCTACCCGCTCGACCTTCGATCAGACCTGATCGAACAGGATCGAAGTCGACTAAAACAAGCCTCTTCCGATCAGTTTCCGTTTCTCGCCTCGTGTTTCAGGGAACGGCCGCTGGGCAGCCGCGCTGCAAGGAAGCGTAGGGATGGCTTCCGTTTTGCGGGGACTCCGGCGAGCGAAGGGCATGGTGGTGGCGTTCTATGTGACCGGCGGCGAGCAGGGCGAGTGGACCGTGCTCCGTGTGTCGGGCGAGCTGGATCTGGTGACGTCGCCGGTGCTGCGTCAGCGGGTGCACGACGTGGTGGCCGACGGCCGCCACGGCCTCGTCCTCGACCTCTCCGAGGTCTTCTTCTGCGACTCCAGCGGCGTCGGCGTGCTCATCGCCGCCCGTCGCCTCATCCGCTCCTGCCAGGGAACGCTGCGCCTGATACTCCCGGCGCAGGGCGCGGTCGAGGGCTCACACGTCAACCGCGTCCTGGGCGCCCTGGGCGTACGCCGACTGTTCGACGTGTACGCCGACGTGGCATCGGCGGTCGCGGAAGAGGCCGATCCGCTTTCGGCCTGACCTGGGCGGAAGCTGTGCGAGCCGGCACGGCTCACCTCGGTGTGCCACACAGTTGTCCCGAAATTCCCCCGGTCTTGGCACAAGCGCCGCTTTCCCGCGCCCGGACGGTCTCCCGCGTCGTACGCTCCGACGAGACGCACCCGAGATGACGTAAGGCGGCCTGAAAGACATGGTCAGCAGCGAGTACGAGCGCAGGATCGCCGCCCGGTTCGCCACCTTCGACCAGGACGGCAACGGCTACATCGACCGCGAGGACTTCAGCTCAGCGGCCAAGGCGCTGCTCGCCGAGTTCGCCGTAGCGGCCCGCTCCGACAAGGGCCAGGCACTGTACGGCGGAGCCGAGGCGTTCTGGCAGGGCATGGCCGGGATAGCGGACCGGGACGGCGACCAGCGCATCGACCGCGAGGAGTTCGTGTACGGCGCGGTCAAGCGGCTGCGCGACAACCCCGAGCGGTTCGCCGAGATCGCCCGCCCCTTCCTGCACGCGGCCCTCGACCTCGCCGACACCGACGGCGACGGGGCCGCCACCGTCGAGGACACCGCGCGCGTGCTGCGCATCCTGGGCGTGGCCGAGGACCTCGCCCGGACCGCCGCCGCGGCGCTCGACACCGACGGCGACGGCAAGGTCGGCGAGGCGGAGATCGTCCCGGCGTTCGCCCGCTACTTCACCGTCCCCGAGTAGCGCTCCCGCAGCTTGTACTTGAGTACCTTCCGCAGGGTCTCGTTACGCGGAAGGGCATCCACCACCTCCAGCTGCTCCGGCAGCTTGTGCACCGACAGCCCTTCCGCGCGCAGGTACGCGGTGACCTCGTCCAGGGTCAACTCCCCGGCGTCTTCCGGCTGTGCCCCCACCTCGATCACTGCGCACACCCGCTCCCCGCGCTCGGCGTCCGGCAGCCCGATCACCGCGACGTCCCCGACGGCCGGATGGGCGGCCAGCAGGTCCTCGATCTCCTTCGCCGAGATGTTCTCCCCCTTGCGGATGATCACGTCCTTGAGCCGCCCGGTGAGGACGAGATGCCCGCTGTCCGTCACGAACCCCAGGTCGCCGGTGCGCAGAAACCCCTCCTCGTCGAAGGCCTCCGCCGTCTGCGCCGGATCCAGGTAGCCCTGGCACACCGCCTCCCCGCGCAGCCGCACCTCCCCGTCCACGATCCGTATCTCCATCCCCTCCGGCGGCCGTCCCTCGGTCGTCGCCAGGTTCTCCACGGTGTCGTCCGGCGCCCCCATGGTGATCATCGGCACCTCGGTCATGCCGTACCCGTGGGTGAGCTGCACCCCCATCTCCCGTACGACGGCGTGGTAGACCTCCGGCGGCTTCGGCGCCCCACCGCCCGCGAGCAGCCGTAGCGAGGGAATGACCTTCCGTCCGGGCTGCTTGCGCTGCTCGGCGAGGAACATCGAGTAGAACGCCGTCGACCCGCCCGCCACCGTCACCCCGTGCTTGCGGTACCCCTCCAGCGCGTCCGGCAGCGCGAACTGCTCGAACATCACCGCCGGGAAGCCGTACAGCAGCAGCATCACCGTGTAGTCGGGCCCGGCGATATGGGCGTACGGGAAGGCCATCGAGCCCACGTCGTCCGCCGACAGCCGCAGCGCGTGCGCGAGACACGAGCCGCCCGCGATCAGCGAACGGTCCGTGTGCAGCACGCCCTTCGGGTCGGAGGTCGTCCCCGAGGTCCAGTAGATCCAGCGCACGGAGGTGCCCTCGGAGGGCGGTGGCGGCAGCACCCCCGGATCTCCGTCCGGCAGCACGTCGTACGCCTCGAACACCTCCTTCGCACCGAGCCGCCGCGCCATCCCGGTGTGGTCGAAGCCCCGCCACTCACCGGGTACGGCGAAGAACTCGGCCTTCGACTCCCGCAGCGCGAAGCCGACCTCGCGGTCCCGGTAGAACGGGATGACCGGAGTCTGCACGGCGCCCAGGCGGGCCAGCGCGAAGGACAGCAGGGCGGTCTCGATCCGGGTGGGCAGCTGCCAGGCGACCACCGTGCCGGGACGGACGCCCATGTCGTACAGGCCGGCCGCGACGCGCTCGGCACGCGCGCGCAGCTCGCCGAAACTCAGCGAGCGGTCGTCCTGGAGGAGGACGGGCCGGTCGGGGGTGAGGCCGGCGCGGCGGGCGACCAGGTCCCAGAGGGTGCGGGATGCGCTCAGTGCGTGGGCGGTGTCGTTCACGGCGGCCCCCTCGTGGAGCGGACACGGAGCTGATACCGAACTGACGGGCAGTCAGATCGTGCGCAGAGCGTAGGGCTCGGCGCCTTGTCGGTCCAGAGGTGCGCGACTAGCCTGCTGGATGAAGCGAATCTGACGGTCCATCAGATAACTGAGTGCCCAGTGGGGGATCCATGACCGAACTGCCCCGCATCATCAGCGTCGACGACCATGTGATCGAGCCCGCACACCTCTTCGAGACCTGGCTGCCGCAGAAGTACCGCGACCGGGGCCCGCAGCCCCTCACCGCCGGGATCGGCGAGCTCGCCTACGTCGGCGGGAAGTACCGGATCACGATGGACCCGGAGGGCCAGCCGACCGACTGGTGGATCTACGAGGACCTGAAGTTCCCGTACAAGCGCAATATCGCCGCCGTCGGCTTCGACCGCGACGAGATGACCCTGGAGGGCATCACCCGGGAGGAGATGCGGCGCGGGTGCTGGGACCCGAAGGCCCGCCTCGAGGACATGGACCTCAACCACGTCGAGGCCAGCCTCTGCTTCCCGTCCTTCCCCCGCTTCTGCGGGCAGACCTTCGCCGAGGCGCACGACAAGGAGGTCGCGCTGGCCTGTGTGCGCGCCTACAACGACTGGATGGTCGAGGAGTGGTGCGGCGACAGCGGCGGCCGGCTCATCCCGCTCTGCCTGATCCCGCTGTGGGACGTCGACCTGGCGGTCGCGGAGATCCGGCGCAACGCCGCGCGCGGGGTGAAGGCGGTCACCTTCTCCGAGATCCCCACCTACCTCGGCCTGCCCTCCATCCACTCCGGCTACTGGGACCCCTTCTTCGCGGTCTGCCAGGAGACCGGGACGGTCGTCAACATGCACATCGGCAGCAGCTCCCAGATGCCGGCCGCCTCGCCCGACGCGCCGCCCGCCGTGCAGGCCTCGCTGAGCTTCAACAACGCCATGGCCTCGATGATGGACTACCTGTTCAGCGGGGTGCTGGTGAAGTTCCCGACCCTCAGACTCGCCTACTCCGAGGGCCAGATGGGCTGGATCCCGTACGCCCTGGAACGCGCCGACGACGTCTGGGAGGAGCACCGCGCCTGGGGCGGGGTGCGCGACCTGATCCCGGAGCCCCCGTCGACGTACTACTACCGGCAGATGTTCTGCTGCTTCTTCCGCGACAAGCACGGGGTGGCCTCGCTGGACGTGGTGGGCCGGGACAACGCCACCTTCGAGACCGACTATCCGCACGTCGACTCGACCTTCCCGCACACCAAGGAGGTCGCCCTCGACCATGTGAAGGGCCTCGACGACGAGACGGTCTACAAGCTGATGCGGGGCAACGCGATCCGCATGCTCGACCTGGACCTCGACCGCTGATGGACCTGTCGTACACGCCCGAGGAGGAGGAGTTCCGGGCGCGGTTGCGGGAGTGGCTCGGCAAGGTGCTGCCGACGCTGCCGGCGAAGCCCTCCCCGGAGGACTGGCCCGGGCGCAGGACGTACGACCTCGGGTGGCAGCGGATGCTGTACGACGCGGGATACGCCGACGTCCACTGGGACGCCTCCCCGACCACCCGGCTGATCTTCCTGGAGGAGACCGAGAAGGCGGGCGCGCCCTATGTGGGCGCGAACTTCGTCGGACTGCTGCACGCCGGGCCGACGATCGCCGCCGAGGGGACGCCCGGGCAGCGGGAGCGCTGGCTGCCGCCGATCCTGCGCGGCGAGGAGGTCTGGTGCCAGGGCTTCAGCGAACCGGACGCCGGCTCCGACCTCGCGGCACTGCGCACGCGCGCGTGCAGGGACGGCGACGAGTACGTGGTGAGCGGGTCCAAGATCTGGACCTCGCACGCCGAAGTGGCCGACTGGTGCGAGCTGTTGGTCCGTACGGATCCGGCGGCGCCGAAGCATCGCGGGATCACCTGGCTGGCCATGCCCATGTCCTTGCCGGGCGTCACCGTACGGCCGCTGCGGACCCTCGCCGGGTCGGCCGAGTTCGCGGAGGTGTTCCTCGACGACGTGCGGGTGCCGGTGGCGAACCGGATCGGGGAGGAGAACGACGGCTGGCGCGTGACCATGGTGACGCTGTCGTTCGAGCGCGGTACGGCGTTCGTGGGCGAGGTGGTGGCCTGCCGGCGGGTGCTGGGCGAACTCGCCGCCGAGGCACGCCGGCGCGGGCGCTGGGACGATCCGGCGCTCCGGCGCCGCCTGGGGAGGCTGAATGCGGAGTTCCGGGGGCTGTGGCGGCTGATCCAGTGGAACGTGAGCGAGGCGGAGGCCTCCGGCGGTGTGCCGGGGGTGGGGGGGTCGGTTTTCAAACTGCGGTATTCGCATGCGCGGCAGGAGTTGTACGACGTGGCGGCCGAGGTGCTGGGGGCGGACTCCCTGGACCTGGACCGGCCCTGGATGCTCGACCGGTTGTCGTCGCTGGCGTACACCATCGCGGCCGGTACCTCGCAGATTCAGCAGAACATCGTGGCTGAGCGGATTCTTGGGCTGCCGAAGGGGAGGTGAGCGGTGCGGTTTCAACTGACTGTTGAGCAGCGGGCCTTGCAGGATGCCGTGCGGGGTGTGATCGGTCGTGGACCGGCTGCGGGTCGGTGGGGGCTGGTCGCGCAGTTCCCCGCGCCCCTTAAGGGCGGCGATACCCAGCCCAGGCTTGACCGTGCCCGGTGGCGGGCCCTTGGAGAGCTTGGGTTCTTCTCCCTGCGGTTGTCCGAGGCCGAAGGTGGGGCCGGACTTGGGTTGCCGGAAGCCGTGTTGGCCTTTGAGGAAGCGGGCCGGGCTCTGGTTCCCGGGCCGCTCGTGGCCACCCATCTCGCGGCCGGTGAATTGCCCGGGGCCGCCACCGGGGAGGTCGTTGTCGCCGCTGCCGACGGGCGGCTCGTGGAGTGGCTGGACGAGGCCGATGTCGTGCGGCGCGGTGCCGAGGGAGCCGTACCCATGCGGTCCGTGGACCCGCTGACCCCCCTGCACCGGGTGCCCGCGCCGGCACCCTCCGATCCCGTCGCAGACCTCCTCACCGCCGCCGAGCAGCTCGGTACGGCCACGCGTGTGTGCGAGCTGGCCGCGCAACACGCCCGGACTCGGGAGCAGTTCGGGCAGCCGATCGGGGCCTTCCAGGCGGTCAAGCACCTGTGCGCGCAGATGCTGGTGCGCGCCGAGGTGGCACGCGCCGCGGTCTACGGGGCCGCCGTCACCGCCGACCGCACCGACATCGCCGCGGCCCGGCTGCTCGCCGACGAGGCAGCCGTGCGCGGTGCCCGTGACTGCCTCCAGGTGCACGGCGGCATGGGCTTCACCTGGGACTCCGAGGTGCATCTGCATCTGAAGCGGGCGTGGGTGCGGGCGCAGCGTGGCGGCGGCGTCACGGAGAGTGAGGAACTGCTCGCGGCCGATCTGGTGGCCTGAACGGCCCCGGCCTGGGATGTCACGGAAGCCGCCGCCGCGGTGTCGCGGATTGTGGCATACCGGAATCACGGAGCGTTGATATCGGGTTGTGTCCTATGCGTGACCCGTCACGTCCTGGAGTCGGCGTCCCGCTCCGGTACCTTCTGTGGGATGCGAGAGGCTACGAGCATGAGCCGTACCGGTGTTGCCCCCGGGGTGATGCCGGAACTGGCCTGTTCGAGTCCCCGCAGTGAGCGTCGCACAGTATGCCGCACGGGTACTCCTTCGCGCTGGAATATGCCCGAAGCGCTTGTTGGCGTGACTGTACGTCAACCATGCTGTCTCTTAAGGGATTCACGTTCCGTGACCCTTGCTCTGGGCTCTGCACTGGCCATTGTTCTGGTCATGCAGAAAATGGCTACGATCGTGGCCCTCGTTGCGGCGCGCGCGTGGCGCGAGGTCATGTGTCCGCCGGTTCGGATGGTGTGAGCGGTGCAGGTGCTTCAGGTGCAGCTGGAAGTCCGGCCCGACCCCGCTGAGGTGGGGCGAGCCCGACGGTGGGCGCGTTCCCGCCTCGCCGGGTCCGGGATAGAGGCCGACGAGCCGCTCGCCGAGACGCTGATCCTGCTCGTCTCCGAACTGGTCACCAACGCCGTTGTGCACACCGGCTGTCCGGCCGTGCTGAGACTCTCCCTGCCCGGTGTGGCCGCCGAATCGGCCACCGTCCGCCTTGAGGTGGCCGACACCAGCGACCGGGCCCCCGTGCCCCGGTGCCCCGACGGTGACGCGACCGGCGGCCGCGGCCTCGCCCTCGTCGACGGTCTCGCCGACCGCTGGGGCTGGAGCCCCGAAGGCGCGGGCAAACGCATCTGGTGCGAACTCGACCGCTGCGCGCAGACCCGGCAGAGCGCACAGGCCTGTGTGGGCGGCGCGACGGCGTACGAGGGCCTGGCGTTCGAGGCGGTGTGACCGGCGCACGCGTACCGAAGATCCGTCAGCCCCGGTGCACGGTCGCAGAGAACGCTCTCATTCCCCGGCCTGCTGAGGCGATGCGCCGGGATGTGCTTCTGTGCGCGCCCGCGACAAATTGGGCTTAAGTAATAAATCCCCGTACGGGTGTTGACGCATCGTGTCCGTTTGATCACGCTTGTGGTCAGCGATTCGCCGTGAGGGGACGACGAGGGCTTCGGTGACGGGAGCCCTCGACGAGTGCGGATCGTGATTCGGCGTCGGCTCCCTCAGGGCCCAAGGAGTCGGGGCGGGTGCGCCGGAGTCGGTCGGCGGCGCGTGGTGCCGTGCTCGGGGCGGGAGCACCGCGCCGCCGGTCGACGAACCTCACAGGATGGCGACGGGCGCCACCGGAGTCCCCGTCGCGCCGACGAAGGGCTCGGGCATCGCCGAGAGCAGGAACGTGTACCTGCCCTCTTCTCCACAGGCTGTGGACAACTCTTCGAGATTCCAGTTCTGGCCCTGCAGCATCCCCATCTCCACCAGGTCGAGCGCGTGCACGGGCAGCCACAGGTCCTCGATCTCGGGCGGGAAGATCTCGAAGGTGAGGGTGTCGTTCGCGACGGCGGCCACGTCGCGCGCGTGGAACCACTCCGGGGCGCGGATCGACAGGCCGGGCGAGGGATAGCCGTACGCGTGCCTGTCCCCGGCGAGACAGACCTGGATCTGCCCGGTGCGTACGAGCACTATGTCGCCGGCACGCACGCGCGTACCCGCCATTTCCTCGGCGGCCTCCAGGTCTTCGGGGGTGACCGCGTGCCCGCCCTCCAGCCGGTCGACGCCACGCGCGCGTGCCACGTCCAGCAGCACCCCGCGAGAGACGACGTGCCGCGCCTTGTCGATGCCGCTGAACTCGGCGCCGCCATGTGCGGTGACGGTGCCGGCCGGTCGGCCGTTGTAGAGCCTGCCCGAGTGCGAGACATGGGGCAGCGCGTCCCAGTGGGTGGCGGCCTGCAGGCCCATGGTCACGGCGTCGTCGCTGCACGCCACCGACCCCGGGCCGAACAGCTCCTGGTTGATCTGCACCATCGCGTGCAGCGGATTGACCCGCCCCGGGATCATCCCGGTCTGCACGCCGTCCTGCTGAAGGGGCAGCGCGAGGGGAACGCGACGGCCCGTGCGGACGCTCGCGGCGGCCTCGCGGACGACCTCGTCGGTGATCAGGTTGAGGGTGCCGATCTCGTCGTCGGCGCCCCAACGGCCCCAGTTGTTCACGCGCCCTGCGATCTCGGCGAACTCCGCGGGCATCGACATCGGCTCTCCCCGGGGCTTGTCTCCAGGTATCTGACGGGTCATAAAATCTAACGGTCCGTCAGAAACCGCGGGAAGGGGCCGGACGTGGGGAACTTCTTGGCAGGCAAGGTCGTCGCCGTGACGGGCGCCGGACGGGGTATCGGCCGTGCGGTGGCGCTGGCCGCGGCGGCCGAGGGGGCGAAGGTCGTCGTCAACGACTACGGGGTCGCCGTCGACGGGGCCTCGCCCACCAGCGAGGTCGCCGAGAGCGTCGTCAAGGAGATCGAGGCGGCGGGCGGGGAGGCCGTCGCGGTGGCCGACGACGTGTCCACGATGGCCGGCGGGCAGCGGGTGGTCGACGTCGCTCTGTCGTCGTACGGGCGGCTCGACGGTGTGGTGTGCGTGGCCGGGATCCTGCGTGAGCGGATGCTGTTCAACATGTCCGAGGAGGAGTGGGACCCGGTGGTCGCCACTCACTTGAAGGGCACGTTCACTGTGTTCCGGGCGGCTTCCGCGGTGATGCGGCAGCAGCGGGCGGGGACGTTGATCGGGTTCACCAGTGGGAACCATCAGGGGTCGGTTTCGCAGGCCAATTACAGCGCCGCGAAGGGCGGGATCATCTCGCTGGTACGGAGCGCCGCGCTGGGCCTGCACAAGTACGGGGTGAGTGCCAATGCGGTGGCGCCCGTTGCGCGTACGCGGATGTCGGCGAACGTTCCCATGGAGCTGACGGAGATCGGGGAGCCGGAGGATGTGGCTGCCCTGGTGGTGTATCTGCTGTCCGACCGGGCGAAGGAGCAGGGGATCACCGGGCAGGTGTACACGATCGCCGGGCCGAAGCTGGCGGTTTGGGCGCAGCCGCGGGAGCTTCGCTCGGCGTATGCCTCCGGCGGTTGGACGGCGGAGATGATCGCGGAGGTTTTGCCGGGGGCGGTGGGGGTGGATCCGATGCCGATGCTTGAGCGGTTGGCGGCGATGGAGAAGGCCGCTGCGCGGGGCGACAGGCCGAACGCCTGAGAGCTCGGGGGGCCTTGTGGTTTGGCGGGTGCGGGTTGTCTGTGGCTTGTCGCGCAGTTCCCCGCGCCCCTAGGGAGCTCAACCTGACCGGTGGCAAGAGGAGACCCCAGTGGACTTTGGGTTCAGTGCCGATGACGAGGCGTTTCGTTCGGAGGCGAAGGCGTGGCTGTCGGAGCACGCCGACGCCGGGCAGGACCGGCGGGTCTGGGAGCGCACTCTCGGGAAAGCCGGATGGATCGGGCTCGGGTGGTCGGAGGCCGGGTACGGCAATCGGACTGCCACGCTCACCCAACAGGTCGTCTGGGCCGAGGAGTACGCCCGCTCCGGGGCTCCGCCGCGGTCGGGGCACATCGGGGAGAAGCTGCTTGCGCCCACCCTGCTCGCCCATGGAACACCGGATCAGAAGAGCCGGTTCCTTCCTCCGATCGCCGCCGGTGACGAGCTGTGGTGTCAGGGGTACAGCGAACCCGGTGCGGGATCGGATCTGGCCGGGGTTCGGACCGCGGCCGTGCGGGACGGGGCGGGGTATCGGATCACCGGGCAGAAGATCTGGACCTCGCTGGCGCACGAGGCCGACTGGTGCTTTGTGCTGGCCCGGACCGAATCCGGGTCCCGTCGCCACCACGGGCTGACCTTCCTCCTCGTCCCCATGGACCAGCCGGGGCGGATCGAGGTGCGGCCCATTCGGCAGCTGACCGGGACCAGCGACTTCAACGAGGTCTTCTTCGACGGGGCACGCGCGCGCGTGGAGCACGTCGTCGGGGACGAAGGGGGCGGGTGGAAGGTCGCGATGAGTCTGCTCGGGTTCGAGCGGGGGGTTTCCACGCTGGCCCAGCAGATCGGGTTCGCCGAGGAGTTGGGGCGGGTGGTGCGGGCCGCCGTGGAGACGGGGGCGGTCGCCGATCCCGTCGTACGGGAGCGGCTGGTACGGCAGTGGGCCGAGCTGCGGACCATGCGGTGGAACGCCCTGCGGACGCTGGGGGGCTCCGCAGACGCCGGGGCGGCCAGCGTGGCCAAGTTGTTGTGGGGCGGCTGGCATCAGCGGCTCGGGGAGCTGGCGATGCTGGTGCGCGGGGCCGTGGCGGGGGTCGGGCCGGTGGACTGGTCGCCGACGGCGCCGTACGAGCTCGACTCGTTGCAGCAGCTGTTCCTGTTCTCCCGGGCCGACACGATCTACGGCGGTTCGGACCAGGTCCAGCGCACGATCATCGCCGAGCGGGTGCTCGGCCTGCCCAGGGAGCCCAAGGGGGTCTTCTGATGCGCGGTGTGGTGTTCGACGGCAAGCAGGTCGAGGTCGTGGACGACCTGGAGGTGCGGGAGCCGGGGCCGGGGGAGGTGCAGGTCGCCATCTCGGCAGCCGGGTTGTGCCACAGCGATCTGTCCGTGGTGGACGGGACCATACCCTTCCCCGTACCTGTGGTGCTGGGGCATGAAGGGGCGGGGGTGGTGGAGGCCGTCGGCGCCGGGGTCACGCATGTGAGGGCGGGTGATCATGTCGCGCTCTCCACGCTGGCCAACTGCGGCACGTGCGCGGAGTGCGACCGGGGGCGGCCGACGATGTGCCGGCAGGCGATCGGGCGTCCCGGGCAGCCGTTCGTGCAAGGCGGGCGGCCGGTTTACCAGTTCGCCTCCAACTCGGCGTTCGCGGAGCGGACCGTGGTGAAGGCGGTGCAGGCGGTCCGGATCCCCGAGGACATTCCCCTGCCGGCCGCCGCGCTGATCGGGTGCGGGGTGCTGACCGGGGTGGGCGCCGTGCTCAACCGGGCGAGGGTGGACCGCGGGGACAGCGTGCTGGTCATCGGCACCGGCGGCATCGGGCTCAACGTCATCCAGGGCGCGCGGATCGCGGGTGCCCTGCGGATCGTCGCCGTGGACGCGAACCCGGCGAAGGAGGCCGTCGCCCGGCAGTTCGGGGCGACGCACTTCCTGACGTCGACGGACGGGGTGAAGGAGATCCTGCCCACCGGGGCCGACCACGCCTTCGAGTGCGTCGGGCGGGTGGAGCTGATCCGGCAGGCCATCGACCTGCTCGACCGGCACGGCCAGGCGGTGCTGCTGGGTGTGCCCGCGGCGACCGCGGAGGCCTCCTTCCTGGTCTCCTCCATGTACCTCGACAAGTCCATCCTGGGCTGCCGCTACGGCTCTTCGCGGCCCCAGCGTGACATCGCGCTCTACGCCGACCTGTACCGCGAAGGACGGCTGCTGCTGGACGAGCTGGTGACCGAGACCTACCCGATCGAGGATTTCGAGAAGGCGAAGGCGGATGCGGAGGCGGGGCGGGTGGCCAGGGGGGTGCTCACCTTCTAGCTGCTCACCTTCTGGTTCCGGGTGCTCACCTTCGGGTTTTGGCTGCTCACCTTCTCGCCGGTCAGCGCCCCGGCGCGGAACGTACGGCGATACGCGGTGGGCGTGACCCCGAGGGCCGTCAGCAGGTGCTGCCGCATCGACTGGGCCGTACCGAAGCCCGCCTCCTGGGCCACCTGGTCGACGGACAGGTCGGTCGACTCCAGCAGATGTCGGGCCCGCTCCACGCGCTGCTGGGTGAGCCACTGGCCGGGGCTGACGCCGACCTCCTCGCGGAAGCGGCGGGTGAAGGTGCGTACCGACATGGACTCCTGCGCGGCCATGTCGCGGAGCTGGATCGGCTCGTGGAGGCGGCCCAGGGCCCAGGCGCGGGCACCCATCGTGGTCGCCAACTGGGGCTCGGGGACCGGGCGTTGGATGTACTGCGCCTGGCCGCCGTCGCGGTGCGGGGGTACGACGGTGCGGCGGGCGATCTCGTTGGCGACGGCGGTGCCGTGGTCACGGCGCACCATGTGCAGGCACAGGTCGATGCCGGCCGCGACGCCGGCCGAGGTCAGGATGTCGCCGTCGTCGATGAACAGCACGTTCGGGTCGACGTCGATCTTCGGGAAGAGGCGTTGCAACTGGTCGGTCTCCGCCCAGTGGGTGGTCGCGGGGCGGCCGTCGAGATAGCCGGCCGCGGCGAGCACGAACACACCGGTGCAGATGGAGGCGAGCCGGGTGCCGGGCCGGATGTGGGCGAGGGCGGCGGCCAGCTCCTCGGTGAGGACGCCCTCCTCGAAGACCGGGCCGAGTTCGTACGAGGCCGGGACGATGACCGTGTCGGCGGTGGCCAGGACCTCCGGGCCGTTCTCGATCTGGAGGGCGAAGTCGGCGTCGGTCTCCACCGGGCCCGGTGGCCGGATCGAGCAGGTCACGACCTCGTACAGATGCCGTCCCCGGGCGTCCTTGGGGCGCCCGAAGATGCGGTGCGGGATGCCCAGCTCGAAGGGGAGCAGGCCGTCCAGGGCGAGGACGACCACGCGGTGCGGGCGGAACTCCGGGTCAGCCGGCTCACTGCTCATGGCCCGATCCTAGCGAATGCTGTCCTTCGGGCCAGTGGATGTGCGCGGTTCCGGCCTGGATGCTCTATGTCGTGACCCAGACAACCGAACCCGCAGCAGTGGAAACGGCCCCCGAACCCGGACGATCCCCCCGCACCCGTGTCCACCGGGCGTGGTTCGTCGCCGCCGTCACCTTCGTGACGATCATCGGCGCGGCCGCCTTCCGCTCACTTCCCGGCCTGCTCATCGATCCGCTGCACCAGGAGTTCGGCTGGTCGCACGGCACGATCGGGGCCGCGGTCTCCGTCAACCTCGCGCTGTACGGCCTCACCGCCCCGTTCGCGGCGGCGCTGATGGACCGCTTCGGCATCCGCAAGGTCGTGGCCGTCGCATTGACCGTGATCGCACTCGGCTCGGGCCTGACGGTGTGGATGACGGCCGCCTGGCAGCTGCTGCTGTGCTGGGGTCTGCTGGTCGGCCTGGGGTCCGGCTCGATGGCCCTCGCCTTCGCCGCGACGGTCACCAACCGCTGGTTCACCGAGCGCCGCGGCCTGGTCACCGGCATCCTCACCGCGGCCTCGGCCTCCGGCCAGCTGATCTTCCTGCCGCTGCTGTCCTGGATCGTCGAGGAGCACGACTGGCGTCCGGCGGCCGTCACGGTGGCCCTCGCCGCCCTCGCGGTCGTCCCCTTCGTCTGGCTGCTGCTGCGCGACCACCCGGCGGACCTGGGCCTGAAGCCGTACGGCGCCACGGAGTTCGTGCCGAAGCCGGAGCCCGCGGTCGGGGCCGCCCGCCGCGCGGTCAAGGTCCTCTTCTCGGCGTCCCGCACCGGCACCTTCTGGCTGCTGGCCGGTACCTTCGCGATCTGCGGCGCCTCCACCAACGGCCTCATCCAGACCCACTTCGTGCCCGCCGCCCACGACCACGGCATGCCCGTCACGGCGGCGGCCTCGCTGCTCGCGGTCATCGGCGTCTTCGACGTGGCCGGCACGATCGCCTCCGGCTGGTTCACCGACCGCTTCGAACCGCGCCGGCTGCTGGCGGTCTACTACGCCCTGCGCGGCATCAGCCTGCTCTTCCTGCCGATGCTCCTGGCTCCGTCGGTCCACCCCCCGATGCTGTTCTTCATCGTCTTCTACGGCCTCGACTGGGTCGCCACCGTCCCGCCGACCGTCGCCCTGTGCCGGGAGCAGTACGGCGACGACAGCGCGATCGTCTTCGGCTGGGTCCTCGCCTCCCACCAGGTCGGCGCCGCACTCGTGGCCTTCCTCGGGGGCGTCGCGCGGGACGTCTTCGGCTCGTACGACATGGTCTGGTACGCCTCCGGGGCGCTGTGCGCGGTGGCGGCGCTGATGGCGTTGGTGATCCGGCGGAGGCCGGTCGTCCCTGTGGCGGTTTCAGCTTGAGGGCCGTGCCTCAGCTCGCGCGGTCGAGGGGCTCGAATCCGACGTGGAGACGCATGCCGAGAGCGACGGCGAGCCGTTCGAGCAGAGGCAGGGTGGGCATGGTCCCGCCCGCCTCGAACCGTGCCACGGCCGGCTGCCGCATACCCGTGGCCTGCGCGAGCTGGGCCTGTGTCATACCCAGCGCCTCGCGCCGCTCGCGTACGGCGTGGCCCAGCTCGAAGCGGATCCGCGCGGCGTCGTACGCCTCCCTGGCTTCCGGTGAGGCGAGGGCGTCGTCTCGCAGCTCGTTCCAGCTCCAGCGCTCACTCATGTCCTCCACCTCGTCCACAGTGTGCTGTTCCTCGATGCAGCGCACCATTGCCCGCCGGGCGCGGTCGACCTGCGCGGTCTCGCGCATCCGCTGCTTGCGGAACACCGTCAGTAAGATGATCCGTCGGCCCGAGGCGATCCAGTAGGTGATGCGCACCGCGTCGGTATCGAGGTGGAAGCGCAGCTCGCGCAGCTTCCCGTGCAGTTGCCGCGAGTACGGTTCGCCGAGCAGCGGACCGCGTGCGGCCAGCAGATCCACATAGAACGCGGCTGTACCGCGGTGGCCGGCGGTCAATGCGAGAAACCACTGCGCCACCTCCGGCTCCAGCTCTACTTCACCCCACGTCATAACAGCGACGTTATGAACACCCTAGCCGGTGTGGCCGTAGATCACTCGGAGTGCGCCCAATCGAGTGATGCGGGCCAAGGTGTGCGCCTGGGGCGGCGTACGGCGTCACGTCAGTGCGGCGATCGGCCGTCGTCTCAAGAGCCGTCGAGCCGACCGAACCGCCCCCGATGGAAGATCAGCGGACCGTGGGGAGCCTCGCCCGTGCCGAGGGCGCCCACCCGCCCCACCACGATCAGATGGTCGCCCCCGGTGTGCACCGCGTGGATCGTGCAGTCGATCCAGGCGGCTGCGCCCGTCAGCCGCGGTGAGCCCGAGACCGGTGCCGCGTCGTACGCGACCCCCCTGAACTTGTCCGCGCCGCTCACGGCGAAGGCGCGGCACAGGGCTTCCTGGTGGGCGCCCAGGACGTTGACGCAAAAAACGCCCGCGCGGGCGATGCGCGGCCAGGTCGTCGACGTGCGGCCGACCATGAAGGCGATCAGCGGCGGGTCGAGGGAGAGGGAGGAGAAGGACTGGCAGGCGAAGCCGGCGGGAGTGGACTCGCCGTCGACGGCGGGTGCGGTGACGACGGTGACGCCCGTCGCGAAGTTGCCCAGGACGCTGCGGAACTCGGCCGGGTCGACCGGCGCCCGCTCGTCCTCGCCCACGCACCGCAGCTCCGGGCGCGGCAGCGCTTCTACGGGCGCCGGGGTCCCGGCCGCCCTGAGGTAGCGGACGGCGGCGGCTGCCGCTCCTGCGTGTCCCATCACCCCTCCATTGAAGCTGACGACTCGTCAGATAGGAAGGGCTCGCCATCCCTTGTCTCAGGTCAACGGCCCTTGTACTCCGCGGTTCTGCGCTCCACGAAGCTCCGTACGCCTTCCTGGGCGTCCTCGGTCGTCATATTGATCTCCTGGGCGGCTGCCTCGGCGGCGAAGGCCGTCGCTCGGTCGGTGTCCAGGGAGGCGTTGACCAGCTGTTTGGTCAGGGCGAGGGCGCGGGTCGGACCCGCGGCCAGGCGGGCCGCCCACTCGCGGGCCGTCTTGTCCAGCTCGGCGTCCGGGACGACCCGGTTGACCAGGCCCAGGCGCTCGGCCTCGGTCGCGGAGAGGGCGTCGCCGAAGAACATCAGCTCCTTGGCGCGCTGCGGGCCGATCAGACGGGGGAGGAGATACGCCCCACCGCCGTCCGGGACCAGACCTCGCCGTACGAACACCTCGATGAACCTCGCCGACTCGGCAGCGAGTACGAGATCGCAGGCCAGGGCCAGATGCGCGCCGAGGCCCGCCGCCGTGCCGTTCACCGCCGCGATCACCGGTTTCTCGCAGTCCAGGACGGCGGCGATCAGGCGCTGGGCGCCCAGGCGGAGCATGCGGGCCACATCGCCGGCCACCCGCTCGCCGCCGCCCGAACCGCCCCGCAGATCGGCTCCCGCACAGAAACCGCGCCCCGTTCCGGTGAGGACGACGGCCCTCACGTCGGGGTCCGCGGATGCCTCGGCAAGAAGCCCGATGACGGTTTCCCGCTGCTCGGGCGTGATGGCGTTGAGTGCTTCGGGCCGGTTGAGGGTGAGGTACGAGACCTGGCCGTCGGCCGTGTGCAGCACCTCGGTCACCGGCACACCGCCAGCGCGTCCAGCGCCACGGCTCCCTGCCCCGTGGGCAGCACCATCAGCGGGTTGATGTCGAGCTCCGCGAGCTCGTCCCCGAGTTCCAGCGCCATGCGCTGCACCCGCAGGACGACTTCGACGAGCGCGTCGAGGTCGGCCGGGGGCCGCCCCCGTACCCCGTCGAGCAGCGCCCTCCCGCGCAGGTCGCAGAGCATGTCCCGGGCCTGCTCCTCGCCGAAGGGCGGCACGCGCACGGCGACGTCGTGCAGCACCTCGACCAGCACCCCGCCGAGCCCGACGGTCACGGTCGGGCCGAACAGCTCGTCGTGCGTGACGCCGACGACCATCTCCACACCCCGCTCGACCATCTGGCACACCAGGACGCCGTCCAGGGACACGCCCTCGTAGCGCGCGATGTCGGTCAACTCCCGGTAGGCGTCCCGGACCTGGCTGGCTGAGGTCAGCCCGACCTTGACCAGCCCCAGCTCGGTCTTGTGGGCGATCTGCGCGCCGGACGCCTTCATCACCACCGGGTAGCCCACCAGGCCCGCCGCGCGTACGGCCGCTGCCGCGCTGGTCACCAGCTGCTCGCGCGGTACGCGGATTCCGTACGCCCGCAGCAGCTGCTTCGCCGCGTGCTCGCTGAGCTGCTTGCCCGGGCGCATCAGCGCCTGCGCCTTGCGGAAGGAGGGCGAGGTGGTGCGGGGGGCCTCGTCGAAGGGGGAGCGGTAGCCGGTGGTGAAGCGGTGATGGTCGAGGTAGGCGCGGACCGCGGTGATGCAGTTCGCGACGGTGCGGAAGGTGGCCACCCGTGAGGAGCCCAACAGGACGTCGCGGTACGCCGGTTCGGTGCCGACCGGGGATCCCCAGACCACGCAGACCAGCTTGTCCGTGTGCTCGGCCGCGTCCACCAGGTCCTGGACCAGCTTGTCGCTGAGGGGAGGGAAGGGCCCGGTGATCGGGCAGATCAGGACCCCTACGTCCGGGTCGTCCAGGATCGCGTCGATGATCTTCCGGCCGCGCCAGTCGCCGACCGGATGCCCGCCGTTGTCGACCGGGTTGGCCACGCTCAGGTAGTCCGGTATCCACTCGTGCAGCTCGGCCTGCTTGGCCTGCGAGAGGACCGGCAGCCGCAGCCCCGCCTCGGTCGCCAGGTCGGCGAAGTGCGCGCCCGTGCCGCCCGAGATCGAGTACACGACGACGCCGTCCGAGCGCGGCGGCCGGGCGCGGGCGAGCAGGGCCGCGGTGTCCTGGAGTTCGTCGAGCCCGTCCACCCGGATCACGCCGAACTGCCGCATCGCCGCGTCCACCACCGTGTCCGCGCCGGTCAGCTTGCCGGTGTGGGAGGCGGCGGTGCGGGCGCCCGTCTCGGTGCGGCCCACCTTGACGGCGACGACCGGCACCCCGCGCCGGGCCGCCCGGTCGGCGGCGAGCAGGAAGGACCGGCCGTCCTTCAGCCCCTCGACGTAGCAGGCGATGGCACCGACCTCGGGCTGCTCGGCGAAGTAGGAGATGAAGTCGGCGGTCTCCAGGTCTGCCTCGTTGCCGGTGGGCGCCCAGTGGGAGAGCCGGATGCCCAGGTCCTGGAGGGAGAAGACGGGCCGGCCCTGGTGGCCGGACTGGGTGATGAGCGCGATGGCCGGTCCGTCGAGGTCGTCCCGGAACCGCTCGAAGGCGTTGAGGTTGGTGTTGGGGCCGAGCAGCCGCATCCCGGAGCGCCGTACGGCCCCCGCCAGACGCTCCTGCGCGGCCGCGCCCTCCGCCCCGGTCTCCGCGAACCCGGAGGCGAAGACCACCGCGAACTTCACCTTGGCCTCGGCCAGCTCCTCGAGCACCGGAAGGGGATCGGCGATCAGCAGTACGGCGAGATCGACCTGCTCGGGCAGGTCGGCGACGGAAGCGGAGCAGGGTATGCCGAAGACGGACGGGCGGCTCGGGTGGACGGGGTGCAGCCGCGCCCCGACCCGCCCCGCCCAGGCCACCAGCTGCCGGGTGATACCGGTGTTGGGCCGCCCCTCGCTGTCCGAGGCGCCGATCACGGCGACGGTCTCGGGCCGGAAGAACCGGTCCAGATCGAGTACGTCGGCGTATAGGGGCAGGCCGCTGACGTCGAGGTCGTCGACTTCCGCGGGCCTGCCGTGGACGGCGGGCCCGGGTTGCTCGCCACAGGCGATGACCCGGGCCCGGCGGGAGTCGGTGGTGAGGGTGCCGTGGGTTGATCCAAGCATCGGTCCGCCCGCTCCTCTGAGACAGCTCATGAGAGCGCCAATAACTGACGCTCTGTCAGATTACTGAACTGACGCCATGTCAGGAACGGGCGTGCACGCAAAGTTGAACGGGCACTCAAGGCCGAAGGGGAAGCCGACCCCGCCCGGCGGGGCTCCTCACAGCTCCGCGAGCACCTCCTTGGCCACCCGTTCCCCCGACCGCACGGCCCCGTCCATGTACCCGTTCCAGTAGGTGGAGGTCTCGGTGCCCGCCCAGTGGATGCCGCCGACCGGCTTGCGCAGCGCGGCCCCGTACGCGGTCAGGACGCCGGGCGGGGCGTAGGCGACCGGGCCGCCGCGGGAGAAGCCCTCGTTGTTCCAGCGCTGCAGCACGAAGGAGGTGGGCGACTTGGCCTTGTCGCCGAAGTAGTTGACGTAGTCCTTGAGCACGGCGGCCTTGACCTCGGCGACGCTCGACCCGTCGTACGCGCGCATCTCGTCGGCCTCGATGAAACCCATCAGAGCGCCGTAGGAGGCGTCGGGCGGTGAGTTGTCGAACGTCGAGCGGACCACGCCGGAGTCGCTGACGACCTGGCCGTTGAGGCCGTCGGCCCGCCAGAAGGGGGTGTCGTAGACGGCGATCGCCTTGCCGATCGAGCCCATCGGCAGCCGCTGGCTCAACTGGTCGCGCGAGGCCGGCAGCAGCGGGTCGAAGGCGATGCGCGCGGCCAGCGGCGGCGGTACGGCGACGACGACCTTCTTGGCGGTGACCGTCACCCCGTCCGCGGTCACCACGTACTTGCCGCCCGACTGCGCGACCGACCGCACCGGCGCGCTCAGCACCACCCGGTCGCCGAGGGTGGCGGCCAGCTTGATCGGCACCTGCTGGGAGCCGCCGACGAAGCGGGACTCCTGGGCGCCGTTCGCGGTGTCGGTGAGGCGTTCCAGGGTCCCGGCGTTGGACTCGTTGCCGGCGGCGGCGATGTAGAAGAGCACGAAGAGGAGGGAGAGTTCGCGGGGCTGCGCCGAGAAGATCGACGTGCACGCCACGTCCAGCAGGAACTTGGCGGACGGGATGACCGCGTTGGCGTTCAGCCAGCTCTCGAAGGTCTGCTTGTCCCACTCGGCGGCCTTCGCGGCCGTCCAGGGTGCGTCGACCGGGACCTTCTTGGCCATGTCGTCCAGCGAGGCCTGCACGATCGCGGCGTTGGCGAGCCCGGCCGCGTCGACGGGCGGGACGGACCCGAGGATGCCGTCGGTGGCGTACGGGGTTCGGGTGCCGTCCTTGTAGAGGAGGTTCTTGCCGGTGTTGTAGGTGGTGAAGGTCGCCACGCCCAGGGAGTCGGCGAGGGCCTTGATGCGGTCCTGGGTGGGGCCGATGAACTCGCCGCCGCCCTCGGTGAAACCGCCGTTCGCCAGCGACAGGTTGACGACCCGGCCGCCCACGCGGTCGCGGGCCTCCAGGACGGCGACGGTCCTGCCGCCGGCCACCAGGTCGCGGGCCGCGGTGAGCCCGGCGAGACCGCCGCCGACGACGGCGACGTCCACGTCCCGGGTGGTCGCGGCGGAGGCCGTACCGGCGGCCGTGGTGGTGAGGGTGACGGCTCCGGCAGCGGCGGCGGCACCGCCGAGCAGGGAGCGTCGGGAGAGGCCTTGCGGGTGGTGCTGTCTTTCGCGTGCCACGTGCGTCCTCCGTGTGGAGAGAGTGTGGAGCCAGAAAGTGAGCAGTGTTCACATTCTGGCCCCGCGCGGCGGCACGCTTCAACGCTCCCGTCACATCTGACTCAGACGTAACAAGAGTTCCAGGGAAGGGAGTTGAGGGTTTTGAAAGGGGTTGCGGGCTTCTACGTCATCCGGGCAGACGGGACAGCGCGTCCCCGCCGTTCTTCACGATGGTCCTCGCGATCTTCTCGGAGTCCATCGCCACCTCGCGCAGGGTGCCGCTGATGGGGGTGGTGAAGCCGGTGAAGTACAGACCGGGGGCGTTCTGCGGGGTACGGGCGCCGTGCGCCACGGGTCTGCCCCGCGCGTCGAGCACGTCGAGATGGCCGACCAGGCCTTCCAGGGCGCGGACGTATCCGGTGGCGGCGACGACGGCCTCCGGGGAGACGCGGGTGCCGTCGGCGAGGACGACCTTGCCGTCCTCGAAGCCGTCGACGGCGGCGACGACCTCGACCCGCCCCTTGCGGACGGCGTCGATGAGGCCGACGTCCTGCACCGGGATGGCGCCCTCCTTGGCCCGGCTGTACAGGCCGGTGTCGGGGCGGGGCAGCCCCTGCGCGGAGAGGTCGGGGACGCTCAGCTTCGCCATCGGCCGCGCGAGCCGGTCGACGAGCCCGGTCGGCAGCCGCCGCACCAGCACGCCCGTGTACTGGGCGGCCCATCCGGCGGTCGAGCGCCGCACGATGTGCGGGGCCGTCCGCACCGACAGGCGCACCCGTGAGGCGCCGCCCTCCACCAGGTCCACGGCGATCTCGGCGCCGGTGTTGCCGACGCCGACGACGAGGACGTCACGGCCGGCGTAGGGGGCGGGGCTGCGGTACGAGCCGGCGTGCAGGAACTCGCCGGTGTAGGTGTCGAGGCCGGTCCAGTCGGGGACGTACGGCGTGTGGTTGTAGCCGGTGGCGACGACGACCGCGGCGCCGGTCAGTTCGCGGCCGCCCGTGGCGTGCAGCAGCCAGCCCTCGCCGTCGGATGTGCGCTCGACGCGGGAGACCTCGACGCCGGTGACGATCTCCAGTGCGTGCACCTCGGCGTACTTCTCCAGGTACCGCACCACGTCGTCCCGGGCCACCCACCGCCCGAACCGGCGCGGTATCGGCAGTCCCGGGAGGGCGGAGAGGCGGCGGGTGGTGTGCAGGTGGAGCCGGTCGTAGTGCCGCCGCCAGGCCGCACCCACCTGGCCGGACTTCTCCAGGACCACGGCGCGTATCCCCCGGGCCCGCAGCGCGTACGCGACGGAGAGCCCGGCCGGGCCGCCGCCGATGACGTAGACGGGGCGCCGGCGGTCCGGTGCGCTTGCGGACGGGGAGGAGTCGGCCATGAGCGCGAGCGTAATCACGCACCGGGTTGATGGGTCTCGGTCAAGCCCGGAATTGGTTGCGGATTGATCACGCCTGTAGGAGGGGTGGGTGGGATTCGTGGCGTAGGTCACCCGGTTGTGATCATTCGGCGAGCGACGGCCCGCCCTGAGGCGGGCCCGCTCCCTTTCGCGGGAGGTGCAGGGCGCTTCCCGGATCGCGCCATCTGACGTACCGTCAGATTCATGGATGCGATCTGGCTCACGGGCGCGGAATGGCTGGCCGTGCTGCGCATAGGACTCGGGCTGTGGTGGCTGGAGAGCTGGCGGCACAAGGACCGCAAGGCCTGGTTCGAGCGCGGGACCGGGATCGCGTGGGCGGCGGGCATCGCGGCGAAGCACCGCTGGGACGCGGTCCGGTCCGGCTTCGAGGTCATGGTGGCGCCGCGCCCGCGGACGATGGCGTACGTCGTGGTGTACGCGGAGCTGGCGATCGGACTGGGGCTGGTCGTCGGGTTCCTGAGCCCGGTCGCGCTGGCCGGGGCGCTGCTGCTGAACGTCCTCTACTTCACGCTCATGATCCACGACGTGGCCGAGCAGGGGCAGAACTCGATGATGGCGCTGATGTCGGTGGTCGCGCTGTTCGGGATGTCGTGGCAGACGTGGTCGCTGGACAGCGCGCTGGGGCTGTTCTGATGGCCGGCCGTGGTGCGAGCGGTCCCGACGTGACCGGTTCCGGTGCGGGCGGTCCCCGGTTCGACGTGCCGGAGGCCGACGCCTTCACGCGGACCTACTGGGACGCGGCCGCCGAGGGCAGGCTGCTGATCCGCCGCTGCGGGGAGTGCGGGCGGGCCCACCACTACCCGCGCGAGTTCTGTCCGCACTGCTGGAGCGAGGACGTGGCGTGGGAGCGGGCGAGCGGCCGGGCGGTGCTCTACACCTGGTCCGTCGTCCACCGGAACGACCTGCCGCCCTTCGGGGAGCGGACGCCGTACGTGGCCGCGGTCGTCGACCTGGCGGAGGGGCCGCGGATGATGACGGAGCTGGTGGGGTGCGGGGCGGGGGCGCTCCGGGCGGGGGCCGAGCTGGAGGTGGCGTTCCGGGAGGGGACACCGGTATTTCGGCCGCGTGAGTGAGGCGTACGGGTTTGAATGGACCGATGAGCTCTGTGGATGCGCAGCACACCGACCCGACGTCTCGTTCTGGTGCTTCCTCCCCCTCCTTTCCTGATCTGTACGGCCACGGCATCCACCTGCGCCTGTGGAACGTGGACTCGGACGCCGATGTCGAGGCCTGGCTCCGAGGCCTCACGGACCCGGAGTTCCGGCGCTGGAACACGCCGCTCAAGCAGGTCGACGACCTCGCCGACGCGCGTGAGTCGCTGCGGGCCAAGGCGTTGGGCTGGGCGGACGGTTCGACGGCGTCGTACTGCGTGACCGACGCGGTGAGCGGGGCGGTGCTGGGACACATAGGCGTCAACATGATCGACCTCGTCACGAGCGTTGCCCGGGTCGGGTACTGGGTGCTGCCCGAGGCCAGGGGGAAGGGTGTCGCCACCCGCGCTCTGGCCGTGGCCTCCCACTGGGCGCTCACCGAACTGGGCGTGCATCGGCTGGAGCTCGGCCATGCCCTGGGGCATGAGGCCTCGTGTCGTATAGCCGAGCGGTGCGGGTTCCGCTACGAGGGGACGTTGCGGGGAGCGATGTGGGAGTCGGGGCGGCAGGACGCCTTCCGGGACGTGCATCTGCACGGGCGGATCGCCACGGACCCGGAGCCGCGGCTGCCGTAATGCGAAGGCGTCGGGCGGGGGGTGCGCGGGATCATGGGGCATGCGTCCTGATGACTGGCACCTCACCGACGACCTGGACACCTTCCTGACCCGCGCCGGCGGTTTCCTCCGCTCACGCCCGGCCCTGCACACCGTCCCGCTGACGGTGACCGAGGGACTGCGGACGCGCGGCTCGCAGTACTACGGCGCCGAGGCGCCCTACTTCGGCGTACTGGAGTCGGAGGGCGCGGTCCGGGCCGCGTACTTCCGCACCCCTCCCTATCCGCTGAACGTCACGCCCCTCACCGCCGAGGAGGCCGACTCCCTTGCCGCCCACCTGGCCGGTCTGGGCCGCGCGGTCCCCGGAGTCCTGGGTGAGCGCTCCACCGTCGACGCCCTGGCACGGTCCTGGGAGGGCCGCACCGGGGTGACGGCCACGCTGCGGCAGCGGCAGCGGCTGTACCGGCTGGACACGCTGACCGTCCCGCAGCCGATACCGGAGGGGCGGCCGAGGATCGCCGGCGCGGCGGACCGGGAGCAACTGGTGCAGTGGTACGGCGAGTTCATGGACGCCATCGGCGAGAGCGGCGCGGAGCGGGCGGAGGGCTGGGCCGACGTGCGCATCTCCGACGGCGGGGCGACGTTCTGGGAGGGTGCTGACGGGACCCCCGTGGCCATGGCGGCGGTGACACCGATGGTTGCCGGTCAGATCCGGGTCGCCCACGTCTACACCCCGGCCCACCTGCGCGGCCGCGGATACGCCGGGGCGGTCACGGCGGAGGTGAGCCGTGCGGCACTCGCCTCCGGCGCGGACGAGGTGCTGCTGTTCACCGACCTCGCCAACCCGACCAGCAACGCGCTGTACCAGCGGATCGGGTACCGGGCGGTGGCGGACTTCGCGGCGTACGACTTCACGGCCTGAGCCGCGACCGAGACTGTAGCGCGGTGAGACACGTCGAGCTACACTGGCCGAATGAAGACCATCACGCAGCGCGAGTTCCGGAACAACTCCGCCGCCGTCATGGACGCGGTCGAGGCCGGGGAGACGTACCACATCACCCGCAACGGCATAGAGGTCGCCGAACTGCGCCCGCTGGCGCGTCGACGCAGGCTGAGCGCCGACGAACTCGTGGCCAAGCACCGGAGGCTTCCGGGAGTGGACTATGCGCAGATGCGTGCCGAGGCGGACGAGTTCTTCGGGAGCGAGGAACGAGTGGACGAGGATCCATGGGAGCGCAAACGTGGCTGAGCGGCACCAAGGGGGTGTCCTGGACACCTGCACCTACATCGATCTCGATGTGCTCAGCCCGCAGAGTCTCCCCCTCATGCCGGAACTGACCGCCGTGACGTTCGCGGAGTTGCAGCAGGGGGTGGCCATGGCCAAGGATCCTGCGGTGCGGGCGGCGCGAATGGAAAAACTGGGAGCCGCGGTCGCCGACTTCGAGCCGCTGCCCTTCGACGGGGATGCCGCTGCCAGGTACGGCACCTTGGTGGCGCTGACCATCGCGGCGAACAGGGACCCTCGTCCGCGCCGCATGGACCTGATGATCGCTGCGATCGCCTCGGCGAGAGGCTTGCCGCTCTTCACCCGGAATGCCGGGGACTTCAAGGGGCTTGAGAGCGCGGTCCTCATTGTCCCCGTCTGACCCGGACGCCTTGCTCCGGCTTTACGGCCACAGCAGTTCCTTGGCCCAAGCCCCGTCCTTCCGGCGGTAGTTCAGCCGTACATGCCGCCGACGCTCGTCCCCCTGGAAGAACTCCACCTCGTCCGGCCGGAGCCGGTACAGGGTCCAGGAGGGCACCGGGGCGTCGGGCTCCTGCTGGGCCCGTTCCCAGGCGGCCTCGGAAGCGCGCGCCAACTCCTCCACGGAACCCAGGACTTCACTCTGACGTCCGGTGAGGGCGGCGGCGAGGGCGCCGGTCGAGCGGGCGTGCAGGTCGCCCTGGGAATCCCGGGCCGGAGCGGCGGTGACCGGCCCGCGTACCCGCACCTGGCGGCCCAGCGCCGGCCAGTAGAAGCCGAGTGCCGCGTACGGCCGTGCCGCCAGCTGCCCGCCCTTGCGGCTCGTCGCATGCGTCGCGAAGGCCCAGCCGTCGGCGTCCGCGCCGTGCAGCATCACGATCCGTACGTCCGGATGGCCGTCCGCGTCCGCCGTGGCCAGCGACATGGTGTGCGGCTCCTTCTGCCCGGCGGCCACCGCCTCCGCGAACCACGCCGTGAAGAGGGGCAGCGGTTCGGCGGGGGCGTTCCCCGGGTCGAAGGGGCGCAGCTCCGTGACCTCCGGGTCCCAGACCCGCAGCGACCTCAGCAGTTCATGAAGATCCGTTCCCATGGGTCGAGTATCACCCGTCGGATCCGTGCATACGTCTAGCCGAACTGCCGGATGAAGGCCTGCCAGCTGTCGCGGGAGACGGTGAGGAGGGGGCCGTGCGGACGCTTGCTGTCGCGGACGGCTCGGCCGCCGGGGGCTGTGTCGGCGACCTCTACGCAGTCACTTTCCGGCTGCGAGTAAGAGGACTTGCAGAACGGGCCCACGACGTCGGTCATGGCGTGACTCCCCCAATGGTTTCCAGCTTGCTCCGGATGAGCTTGGCGCTCGCCTCCGGCGTCAGAGCCGAAGAACATAGCTGGTCGAACGCAGCGGCGTACACCGCCAGATCGCTCGCTGACTCAAGGACAGATGTACCGGTGAAGTCGTCCGTGGCGACAGCTTCGATGCCCGACTCAAAATCGAAGCAGAAGGCAGAGAACGCGCTCTGGGCAGCCGCCAATGTGCCTGCGCTGAAGGGAAGAACCTGCACGGTGACGTTCTCGCGCTCCCCGACCTCAAGAAGCGCCGACAGCTGCCCCCGGTGAATTGCGATACTCGCCAGGGGATGCTCGATGACCGCTTCCCAGATGACGGCGGTGTACGTGGCGCCGCCCTCCGCAATCCTCTCCTGTCGGCGTTTCCTGACGGTCTTCAACTGATCGATGTACTCGGCGCTGAGAGAGGCGGGCCCACCTGTAATGATCGCCTCCGCATATGCCGCGGTTTGAATCAGTCCCGGGACCAGAACTGGCTGCCACTGGCGGATATGGCACGCGTCGTCCTCCAACGCGATGTGATCGACGTAGTCCGGACGCAGGTGAGCCGCATACTCAAGCCACCAGCCCCGCTTCTTGGGGTGTTTGGCCAACTCCTCCAGTCTGCCCCGCACTTCTGGATCAGCGATGCCGTAGGCGTCCAGCAGCAGCCGTACCTCGATGACGCGCGGGGTCGCATGGCCGCTCTCAATGCGACTGATCCTGGCCTGACTTGACGCGATGACCTCGGCGGCCTGCGGCTGGTCGAGCTTGGCGGCCTGCCGGTACTGCCTGAGTGCCGTACCCAATCGCCTGCTGCGCACAGTCGGTCGTCCACCTGCGGGCATGGGGCCTCCCCTCTCCTTCGGTCACGATGCCACACCCACCATCAACCCCGGGAGTGCATCACGCGATCGAGTGACATCTATGCATGTATTCATCGATTGAGGTTGCCTCGGTGTCGAATCCACGCCTAGCTTCGTGACGACGCCGCTACGGAGCGCATCTGACGGCACGTCAGGAGGTCGGCACCCCCATGCCCGAAACCGAAACCTTCCGCATCCCCAAGCACAGAAGGCACGTCCCCGCCGCACGTCAGCGCGTCGGCAAGGTCCTCGCGGACTGGGGGATCACGGGCGAACTCGCCGACGACGTGACCCTTTCGGCGAACGAGCTCGTGACCAACGCCGTGACCCACTGCCGGGTCTCCTGCGCCCAGATCAGGGTCACCCTCACGCTTCGGGAGCCGTACCTCTTCCTGGAGGTCCACGACCCCGACCGGGACCGGCTTCCCGAGCCGCACGACGCCGGACCGGAGGCCGAGGGCGGGCGCGGGCTCGCCCTGGTGGGGCTGCTGGCCCACGGCTGGGGCCACGGGCAGCTGCCGTACACGAAATGCGTGTGGGCGCGGTTCATGCTCCCGGAGCGGCCGGAGAGGACGGGCCATGTTCCGGCTGCTTTATGAATACGCCGTCCGCCTGCTCACCGGGCCACGCGCCAACAGCCATCCCCTGCCGGACGACTGGAACCGCGCACATGAGCCACCGGCGGCGGACCCGTACGTCTGGCGGCTCCCGAATCCGCACGACGCCCGGTGGCGCCGCTGGGCCAGGCGGTCCCGCGCGGTCGGTCACCGCCTGCCATTTCCGTGCGATGAAGAGGGCTGGCACAGCCCCACACGCCCCGGCACACCCCTCTGGGAAGCCGCCGACAAAGTGGTCCGGCCGTACGTAGTGGACGCAGGGCCGCTCTTGTAGCCGGCGTGCGGCGGTGGTCGGCACACCGCCGCACGCGAACAAAGAGACGCTCGCTAGCGGGACCCCTCGCTGGTGTCGTGTCTGGTGTCGGCGAGCCAGCAGGCACCGCCCTGGGGGCGCCAGTCGAACCGGTCGAGGAGGGCGACGACCCGGCGCACCAGAGCCTCGGGACTGCCGGTCCACGCCTCGAAACCGTTGACGCCAAGGTCTCCCACGGCCATCAGGCGGCCGCCCAGCAACTCGGTGAGTGCTTCCGTGGCCACGACCCGGAAATCGCGGCCGGACTGTTCGGCCGTCTCCTGGGCGAGCCCGATCAGGCGGTCGACGGGCACCCAGTCGTCCAGCGCTTCTTCGAGCAGCTCGCTGATGATGAACTCATTGTTCATGACGGCAGGTGCACCTTCTTTCCCTTGCCTGTGACGGGGAAGATATCGATGGTCTCGCCACCTGAGGCGGATGACGCACGCCACTGGATGATCGTGCCGTCGGGGAGCTGGTACACATCCGGGATCTTCGGTCCGCGGGCCGGCAGCCGCTTGGCGTCCTTGGTCCACCGCTCGAAGGTCTTGCGAAGCTCCGCGGCGGTCGAGATCTCCTTCACATGGCTCTGCTTGCCGTTGGGGAGGGCGTCGAACTCGGCCTTCCACTTTCCGCAGCCGCTGGTGTTGTGAACCAGCAGCGGTGTGCTGCCGGCCATGACGTAGAAGGTGTGCAGATCATCGACGGAGAGGTTGCGGACCTTCTGGTCGGAAGCGGTCCAGGCTCTCACCGCGCCGACCTGTACCCGGGTGCCCGCGCTGGTCCGGAGCCAGGCTCCCGGTCGCAGCTGGTCCGCGGTCGCCCAGGCTTCGAGGTCGTCCACCCAGAACGGGTGCTCGTCCGTGGCCGTGACCGTGGCGGGCCCCTGGTCGGTCCGCACAGTGACGTCGACGAGGTTCTTCTCGCCCTGACCGGTGAACAGAGCCGTGACCGGCTCGGGCTGCCGGCGGCCGGTGCCGGGATCGGCGGCCAGGACGCGATCCCCTTCCCGGACCTGTTCGATGGGCACCTGGGAACCGTCCGCCATCAGCACCCTGGTGCCGTCGGGGAAGCTGTTGCAGGTGACGACCTGTTCGCCCTTGCGGGCCTTGCGTATCTCGTCCGCCGTGAGCAGCCGGTCGCCGGTCCGCAGCCAGCTCAGCACGGACACGCCACCGAGCAGGCGTTCTTGGGTGGTCAGCTTCTGGCCGGTGGCCAGGTCCTTGCCGACGAGCGCCTCGACGATGCCCTTGCCGTCGCCGACCCCGGGCAGCAGGTCCAGCAGCAGTGACATCCTGCGCTGCTGCTCGGTGTCGTCCAGGAGGGACTTTCCGGAGGCCCAGGTGTCCCCGAGGCCGGAGAAGTCGAAGTCGAGCCCCGACATGTCGCGGAGTTTCTCCGCGCCCTTCTTGATGCCGGGTACGTGCTTGTTCGCCTCGTCGACTCCCTGGTTGGCCTGGCGGATTCCCTCGTTGAGCTCCTTCATGCCCTTGTTGGCCTTGTCGATGCCCTTGTTGGCCTCGGCCAGGCCCTTGTTGACATCGCGGACGCCCGAGTTCATCGTGTCCAGGCCGCGGTTCATCTTGGCGAAACCCGCGTTGATCTGGTCGAGCGTTTCGTTGAGCTCGTTCAGCTCTTTCTCGAAGTCGAAGACCGGTTTCGCCTCCGGGTACTTCTTCTGCTCAGGGAAGTACTCGCCGAGCGCGACGGTCAGGAAGGTGAGGGCGAGCAGGGAGTCGTTCTGGTCTCCGAGCAGGGAGTCCGCCTTGGCCAGGTTCTCCCCGAGCTTGTCCAGGTGCGGCTGGGCGCTCTTGAAGGTCTGAACGGCCTTTTCCAGAAGTTTCAACTGCTGTGCGGGATCCGGCGACTTGCCGGGATCCATGAGATCCAGCGGCTTGAGGGCCTCGATGGCCTTGATGTTCTTGTCGAGGTCCTTGAAGCTCGCTCCGTGGTCCTTCATGGCGTCCTGCGCGGTGTAGAGGAACACCCCTACACCGACCCCCAGCGCGATGGCCTTGCCCGCGAACTGCTTCAGGCACGCCGGCCGCTCCAGCAGCGGCAGACGGTCGCAGTTCGCGTACTGGGCCACCTTGCGGACAATCTCCGCGAGCCTTTCCACCCGCCCCTGCTCCGCAGCTTGGGCACTGGCCGCGGAACCCACGCAACCCGTGAAGGCGATGGCCAAGGCGACGAAAAACGCCGCGATCTTTGATCTGAAATTGTTGTGCATGCATTCCTTGACCGGCGCGCGCGGATATCGGTCGGCGCACCGGCTTTGATTCCCCGTGCCGGAAAGGCAACTTAGCTACTGACCAGTAGTCAGATGGTCGTGAGGAGTGTAACAGGGATTTCGTGTGCGCCCCGCCGCCCCCCTGGCGCGGCGGGGCGTACGCGTGACCCACGGAGGCCCGCCGAGCACTCGGGCGCCCTCACGTCACTTCAGGAGATTTCATCGAGAAAAAGTCAGCGCGAATCTTCGCTTGGCGTATTTGACATTGCGTCCGGAATGGCGACCGAACCTCCGCCTCGCTCTGCCGTCTCCGACGCGGGCCGGGGTCAGGGCTTCGGCGTAGTCGTATGACGTCCGGTTCGTGGTCGTCCGAGGTCGAGGAGTGCAAGGGGTCGGTAGCGTGGTGCGGGAAACGTACAGATCCCCCCAAAGCGGAACTGCCACCCCCTGCGTTCATTTTACTTTCACGCTCCTTGCACAAGTTACTTCGCCGTCAATTCGGCGCCTGGGAGCGAGCCTTGTTCGCCTTTCCAGAACATTCCTGAATCTTTAATCGCGCTAAATTCTTCCGCCTGCTGTAGGGGACAAGATCGACGCGCGGCCGTCCTCGGGCGGCCCCAACCCCCCACTCCCAGCGGAGAAGTACATGCACAACAGAAGAACGGGCGGAGCCATTGGGCGAGTTGCCCTCACCGGATCGCTCCTGCTGAGCGTTCTCGCCCTGGGTGCCGTTCCCGCGACGGCCGCCCCCGCTCCCGCCTCTGCCGCCACCGGCGGCGGCACGCAGCGTGTCATCGTGCTGATGCGTGATCAGCACCCGGATCTGTCCGCCCGGACGAACGCCGTCCGCCGTGACAAGGCGGTGGCCCAGGACCAGGCACCGATCCTGTCGCTGCTCAGGAACGGCGGTGCGACGCGCGTCAGGCAGCTGAGCCTGGTCAACGCCGTCGCCGCGACACTGAAGCCCTCGGAGATATCCCGGATACGCGCCGACCGGCGGGTGGCCGCCGTCGTACCCGACCTGCCACTGCCACGGCCTCGACAGCACACCGCCGCCGCCAACACCCCCGCGGCGGGCTCCTCGTCCGGCACGACCTCCGCGGCCTGTCCCAAGGATCCGAAGCACCCCATCGTCGAGCCGGAGGCCCTGTCGCTGACGAAGACCGACGCCGCCCAGAAGCGGGCCACCGGCAAGGGCGTGAAGGTCGCCTTCATGGCCGACGGCATCGACGTCGACAACCCGGAGTTCATCCGCCCCGACGGCAGCCATGTGATCACCGACTACGAGGACTTCACCGGCGAGGGCACGCACGGGAGCACCAGCGGCGGAGAGGGGTTCGGTGACGCCAGTTCCCTCGCCGCACAGGGCAGCCGGACGTACGACCTGGCGGAACAACTGCCCTACTCCACCAAGGTGCCCAAGGGCTGCACCTTCCGTATCCGCGGCTTCGCGCCGGACGCGGAGCTGATGAGCCTTCAGGTCTACGGCGGGAAGGCCGCCGCCCTCATGTCCGGTTTCGTCCAGGCCGTCCAGTACGCCGTCGAGCACCACGCCGACGTCATCAACCAGTCCTTCGGCTGGAATTACTACCCGGACCCGGCCACCGACCCGGTCCGGCTGGCCGACCGTGCCGCCGTCGCCGCAGGTGTCACGGTCGTCGCCGCCACCGGTGACTCCGGCCCCTCCGGCACCATCGGCTCCCCGGCCGGCGACCCGGACGTGATCAGCGTCGGGGGCACCACCGCGTTGCGGCTGGCGGCCCGCGGCTACGGCTACCCCGGCTGGACCAGCGACAACATCGCCGCCCTGTCCTCCGGCGGCACCACGCTCGGCAACAAGCTGGTCGACCTGGTCGCGCCGGGCGTCAGCGGCATGGCCGCCTGCACCCCCGGCCCGCGCTGGACGGCCTGCTCGCAGCCGACCCTGATGTTCGGCGGTACGAGCCAGTCGGCCCCCTTCGTGGCGGGCGCGGCGGCCGACGTCATCCAGGTGTACGAGGCCACGCACGACGGTGCCCGCCCCGCACCCGGCCTGGTCAAGCGGCTGCTGACCGGTACCACCACCGACCTGCGCGTCCCCGCCGACGAGCAGGGCGCCGGGCTGCTGAACACCGACGCCGCCGTCCGTGCGGCCCGCGTCACCGGGGGCAGCGCAGACAGCGCTGCCCTGGTCCCCTCGGCCGGGCAGCTGGACCTCAGCGGCCGTCCGGGCACCACCCGGCACACCACGGTGACGCTGACCAACACCGCGAACCGGCCCCAGAAGGTCACCATGACCTCCCGTACCCTCGGCTCGACGACGTTCCGTTCCGAACGCACCGTCACCGTCGGCGCACCGCTGGGCGACACCCCCCTCGGCCGGCTCGCGGTCAAGCCGTTCACCGTCCGGGTCCCGAAGGGCACTCCCTATCTGAGCCTGACCACGGCCTGGCCGGGCAAGGACGGGCAGGGTTACCTCATCCCGGTCCTGTCCGACCCCAAGGGCCGGCTGGTACAGCTCGGCTACGACTACGGCGGCAGCGGCCACAGCAACCACCAGTACGTCGACGTGCACGACCCGGTGCCTGGCGTCTGGACCGTCAAGATGGTCTGGAACTACAGCGCGAACGGTCTCCAGTACGCGAATGACAAGCCCGGCACCTACCGCGGCCCCCTGCACATCCAGGTCACCGGCCACCGCTGGACCTCGGCGGGCGTGACCGCGCGGACCAGGACCGTCCCGGCGGGCGGCACGGCCACCTTCCCCGTGAACGTGCCGATTCCGCGCCCGGCGGGTGACACGCCGTTCTCCCTCCAGTTCGCCTCGGACACCGGTACGCACCTGTCGCTGCCGGTGGCGCGGCGGACCCTGCTCGCGGTCGACCCCGCACCCGGCCGCAGCACCACGTTCACCACCCGGATCACCGGCGGTGTGGGCCGCGACGCGGGCCAGGCCAACGGCTACTACCTCGATGTCCCGGCCGGCCACCGCAACCTGACGGTCGACCTCACCGCGCAGGACGCGGACACCGAGCTCAACTACTACCTGATCAGCCCCCAGCAGCAGATCATCGCCCGCGACGCCAACCGCACCTACGGGAGGACGCCGGCCCCCACCAAGTACGCGAGCCTCACCGTCAACCGGCCCGCCGCGGGCCGCTGGACGCTGATCGTCGCCCTCCCCAACCCTGTCAGCGGCAACGAGTTCAGCGAACAGGTCACCGGCCGCGTCCGCCTCGACGCCCCCGTCACCGTGAGCGCCCCGGGCCTGCCGAACAGCCCGGCCCGCGTCATCAAGCAGGGCAGCAAGCTCAAGGTCACGGTGCGGATGCCCAACCCGGGACCGGCGGAGCGGTCCTACTTCCTCGACCCGCGCCTCGCCGCCTCGGCCGACGTCGTCCTCCGGGAGCCGGACGGCAAGACCACGGTCCCCGTGGGCGGCTACAGCACCTACTGGTGGGTTCCCACGCACACCACGGCCCTGAGGGCCACGGTCACCGCGGACATTCCCGTGGACACGTCGCTCCGTCCCTGGAACGGCGAACCCGAGGTCCTGGGCGCACCGGGGCCCGACGGATCGGGGGTGGCCACGGCCACCGCCGACCAACTGGCATCGGGAGTCTGGTACGTGGGCGTCTCGGCGCCCGGCCCGTTCACGGACTCCACCGCGCCCACGGGCACCGCCAAGGTGACCGTGACCGCCACCACCCAGCCCATCGATACCGCGGCCCATGCCTCGACGGGATCGTTCTGGGACTTCACCGGGGACTACACCCCGCTCTCCGTCGCGGCGGGCAAGACGGGCACGATGACCCTCACCCTCACCCCGACGGCCCCCGTCGGCACGGTCGTTCACGGGATCCTCTACGTGGACAACGACACGGCCATGGGCAGCGGGCAGGGCTCAGAGATCACCGGCATCCCGTACACGTACACCGTCGGCTGACCCAGCCGTCCACCGACACGACCGTCGGCCGGCCCCTGAGGGTCGGCCGACGGTCTTGGTCGCGGGCGTTGTCGCGGAGGCCGGCCGCGATGTTCTGGGGTTCGGGGTCCAGGTGGCCGCAAGCCTCACGTCGCCCACACTTCACCCGTCCGCTACGGGAGCGGTCCGAGGCGAAGGTCGCGCGGTGTCACGCGGTCACCACAGCCACACGCCAAGGGCGACGACAGCAAGGCCGATCGTGATGGTCACCGGCCCGATCGCGTAACCGGCCCACTTCCTTCGGCCTACGAGGTCCCGCACACCGATGGACAAGGCTCCACCGACAAGGACGATCACGAACCCCGCGAGCACGACGAGCGCCGCAAAGAAGGGGAGCCAGCCGGGGTCGTAGTTCGGGTTGTTGTGTGCGACCCCGGCAAGGATCACGCCCTCCAGCTCACCGTGCACGAATCACTCGCTCGCTTTCTCGGCGTCCTTGACCAGCTCCTGGGCATCCGACTCGATGCCGGAGCCCGCCGCGTAGACCGCCGTGTTGAGGCCGGTGCCTGCGGAGTTCTTGTACGCGGCGTCGGCGAGCCTGCCCCGGTCGCTGAGGTGTTCGCCGCCGAGGCTGCCGTTTTCCTCCATGTGGTGGAAGCGGGCGTCGTTGGCGGCGTTTCCGGTCGCTCCGGTCAGCGCGTTCGTCGCCGCGTCCCATCCGATCGTCGCGCCGTCCTGGCGGTTCCACACGTCGGCCGTGAGGCCACCGCTGATGTTGCCCAGTGAGCCGTTGACCGCGCTGCCGGCCCTGCCCTCGCCGCTGAGGACCTTGCCGACCGCGCCCGTCAGGTTGGCGCCCTCGGCCAGCGCCCCGCCGCCCGCGGTGAATGCGGCCGTGCCCAGGGCCTCCTTGCCGCCGGTGGAGAAATCCTTGCCCACCGTGATCGGCTGCCCCGTGAGTGCCTGGTTGAGCATCGCGCTGCCCGAGTCCGCCACGAAGTTCGTGACGAAGCTCTCGGCGCCCTTCTTGAGGAACTTCGCGGCGAACTCGGCCACCTTCGCCAGCCTCGCCGCCCCCGCCTCGCTGAGCGCACCGAACCGCTCCAGCAGCGCCGCCACCTTCTCCGCAGCCGATGTGAACAGCTTCACCAGGTCGACGATCTTGGCGACCCGGGTGGCCACGGCCGTGTTCGCGACGAGGTCGGAGAGGAAGCCGGTGAAGAAGGAGAGCGCGGCGCCGGCGATCTCCATCTCGGCGATCTCGACGCAGATGTCGATGATCTCCTCGTTGATCTTGTCGATCTCGTCGGCGTACGCCCGCAGCCCGTCGGCCACCTGGTGGAAGTTGTGGGCGACGTCGTCGATGACGCGCTTCTGCTCCGCCCAGTGCTTCTCGAAGGCGTCGCGGGCCTCGCCGTGCCAGCCCTGCTTGTCGACGCCCTGGATCTGCACGTCGAGGGCGTGGGCGACCTCTGTCAGCTCGTTGCCCATGGTGTCCCAGGCGCCGGCGATCGTGCGGAGCGTGTCGCCGTTGCCGCCGGGGAGCTCCACTCCGCAAGCCTGGAGGATGTCCAGAACCTTGCCGTCGATCCAGCTGTTGATGCTCACGCCGGGCCTCCCGTGGGCCGGGTCGCGGCGCGGAGGTGGTCGATGGCGGTCTGGTCCGAGTTCTTGTAGTTGGTGGCGTTGAGACGCAGGCGGTCGGCGTCGCTGGTGAGCACCCCGGGCAGTTGCCCGAGCGCCTTGAGGGTGCCGGTCAGCAGCGTCTGGTACTTCTGCGACGCACCGTCGCAGGCACCGAGCAGGCCGAAGGCCTCTCCGATCTGGGACGCGGTCGCCGCGAAGGCGTCGATCGGCTTCGCCAGGTCCTTCGCTTCCCTGTCGAACTTCCCGGCAAGCTGGTCCAGCGTGTCCGGGTCGACACCGAACTGGCTCATTCTCGCTCCCCCGTTGTTGAGTACCTGAGCAGAGACCAGCAGTACCGGAGGCGGTGATCCGCCGGGAAGGGCTGTTTGCGGGTTCAAAAGGACTGTTTGCGGGATCAAGACGCGACGATGACGCGCCCTTTGGCCGGCTTCCTGCGGGGCGCAGCCGGGCCGCTTACCTGTGAGGTCATCGACCCCGAGATCTCGTCCTGCCACGATCGTCTGCATACGGACCCCGACCGACCGGAAGGACGGCAACACGCCATGACGGCCTACGCCATAGCCCACCTGCAGGAAGCCGCCCCGCACCCGGAGATCGCCGAGTACATCGAGCGGATCTCCGGCACCTTCGAGCCCTACGGCGGCCGTTTCCTGGTGCACGCCACGCAGCACGAGGTGAAGGAGGGCGGCTGGCCCGGGCACGTGGTGGTGATCGGTTTTCCCGGGATCGCCGAGGCGCGGGCCTGGTGGGACTCGCCCGCGTACCAGGAGATCGCGCCGTTGCGCTCGCGACACATCGCCGGCGACATCATCCTGGTCGACGGCGTTCCCGGGGACTACGACCCCGCCTCCACCGCACGTGCGATGCGGGAGGCCCTGCCTGCCCAGTAGGCCCTGTCGTTTGGATCAGGTCGGCCGATCACCTGCCGAGGACCACCGTCCCGGAGGAGCAGAACCAGCCCCCGGTGCCCGAGGCCACCCCCAGCCGCGGCAACTCCCCGTCGGACGCCCGAACTTGCCGCGCGCCCGCCTCTCCCCGCAGTTGTCGTACCGCCTCCACCAGGAGGAACAACCCCCGCATCCCCGGGTGTTGGGCCGACAGCCCGCCGCCGTCGGTGTTCACGGGCAGCTCCCCGCCCTCGACCCTCAGCCGCCCCTTCTCCACGAACGCCCCGCCCTCCCCCTTCCCGCAGAACCCGAGATCCTCGAGCGTCACCAGCGTCATGTAGGTGAACGCGTCGTAGATCTGCGCGAAGTCCATTTCCGAAGGCCCCACCCCGGCCCGCTCGAACGCCAGCCGCCCGCTCACCGCCGCCGGCGACACCGTGAAGTCGGGCCACTCGGACATGGCGGCGTGCGAGACGTGCTCCCCGGTGCCGAGCACCCAGACCGGAGCGGTACGGCAGTCGCGTACGTACTCCTCGGCGGCCAGCAGCACCGCCGCCCCGCCGTCGGAACGTATGCAGCAGTGCAGCTTGGTGAAGGGATCCGCGATCATCGGGCCGGACAGCACCTCGTCCACGGTGACCGGCGTGCGGAACATCGCCTCCGGGTTCAGCGCGGCATTCGCCCTCGCCTGGACGGCGACGGACGCCAACTGCTCGATGGTCGTGCCGTGTTCGATCATGTGACGGCGGGCCGCCATCGCGTACTTGGCGATCAGCGTGTGGCCGTACGGCACCTCGAACTGGAGCGGGCCCCGCGCGCCGAAGGAGAGGTCGCCGGTGCGGCGGCCCGCCTTGATGTCCGCGCGGGCCGTCGAGCCGTACGCCAGCAGGACCGCGTTCGCGTGCCCCGCCGCGATCGCGTCCGCCGCGTGGGCCGCCATCACCTCCCAGGTCGAACCCCCGACCGCCGTGGAGTCGACCCAGGTGGGGCGCAGACCCAGGTACTCGGCCACCTCGACGGGAGCGAGGGTGCCCGTGCCCGCCGACGCGAAGCCGTCCACCACCTCACGGGCCAGCCCCGCGTCGGCCAGTGCGCGGCGGGCCGCCTGGGCGTGCAGGGTGTACGGGGTCGCGTCGTCCACGCGGCCGCAGTCGGAGAGGGCGACGCCGACCACGGCGACCTTCCGGCTCCGGGGCGTCGACCGGTGTGTCGTCGGGGGAGTCATGAGCGGCCTCCTGCCTCTGTGCATATCGCTGCTCCGCTCCTAATATGACGGACCGTCAGATACCGAGGGAAGAGAGTGGGGGAGAGCCATGGACGCCGGCTTCACGGCCGAGCAGGACGGGATCCGCCGCACCCTGCGCGAACTGCTCCGCAAACGCTGCGGCCCCGAGGAGCTGCGCGCCGCCCTCGACACCCCCGCCGGACACGACCCGACCCTGTGGACCGCGCTCGCCGACCGGCTCGGCCTGCCCGGACTCGCCCTCCCGGAGGCGTACGGCGGAATCGGCTGCTCGGCGGCCGAACTCGCCCTGGCGGCAGAGGAGCCGGGCAGGGCCCTCGCCCCCTCCCCGCTGCTGGCGACCTGTGTGCTCGCCGCACCCCTGATCCTCGCCCTCGGCACCGACACCCAGCGCGCCGCCCTGCTGCCCCGCATCGCCGACGGCACCCTGACGGCCGCCCTCGCCGTCCCGGGCGCCGCCCTCGCCACCGCCCTCGCCCTCACCGGCACGGGCGCCGGCGACTGGGCGGGCGGGGGGCGCGCGGGAGGCGTGCAGGCCAGGCGGGCGGGCGACGGCTGGCGGCTGTACGGACAGGTCGACCAGGTACTGGACGGCCACAGCGCGCAGCTCCTGCTGGTCGCCGCCCACACCGGCGGCTTCGCCCGCTCGCGCACCCTCCTCTTCCTCGTGACGGGGGACGCGGCCGGACTCGTCCGCGTACGGCAGACCGCGCTCGACGCGACCCGCCCGCAGGCGCGGGTCCAACTACGGGACGTGGAAGCAGAGTTGCTGGGCGCGGAAGACGGGGATGAGGTTCTCACGGCCCTGTCCGCGGTGGGTGACACGGCCGCCGCCGTGCTGGCCTGCGAAGCCGTCGGGGCCGCGGACCACGCGCTGGAGCGGACCGTCGCATACGCGAAACAGCGCGAGCAGTTCGGCAGGGCGATCGGCTCCTTCCAGGCGGTGAAACACCGGCTGGCCGACGTGTACGTCCAGGTCCAGGCGGCGCGCTCGGCCGCCTACTACGCCGCCTGGGCCGCCGCTCACGGTGAGCGCGTGGGAGGGCTCGCCCTCGCGCAGGCCCTTGAGGCGCTGCGCGCCGCCGCAGCCGAGGGGATCCAGTTGCACGGCGGCATCGGTTTCACCTGGGAGCACGAGGCGCATCTGTACTTCAAGCGCGCCGCGGGCGACGAGCTGCTGTTCGGGCCGGTACACCGGCTGCGGGCGCACGCCGCCGACGGGGCGCACCTTTTCGAACAGGGCCGGGGGGTGGCGGTGTGATCGGCGAACGGCTGGTGCAGAAGGTGTCCTCGACGAGGGGCTTCGCGAAGGTGGCGCCGCACGTGGTGCCGAGGCTCGACAGGGCCGTACACCGGCTGACGCGCGGAAAGTACCTGCTCAGTGCGCAGATGCTGCCCGGAGTGATCCTGACGACCACGGGTGCGCGCAGCGGCCTCCCACGTCGTACGCCCCTCGCCTGCATGCCCGAGGAGGGCGGCTGGCTCCTCATCGGCTCCAACTTCGGCCGCACCGACCACCCCGCCTGGACCCACAACCTCCTCGCCCGTCCCGACGCCGAGATCAGCTGGAAGGGCCAGGACATCCCGGTCACGGCCCGGCTGCTGGAGGGTGAGGAGAGGGCGGCGGCCTGGAAGGCGTTGTTGGCCTTCTGGCCGCCGTATGCGACGTATCAGGCTCGGGTGGAGCGGGAGATACGGGTGTTCAGGGTGGTGCGGAGGTAGTCGGTGTCAGCGGGACGACTGGTTGTGGGTGCAGGCCACGTCGTACTGAGAGACTGCGTTGTCGCTACCGGCGTGGGCGGAGCCTGGGCCGGAACCGGCGTAGTGGAGGTCGGCAGTGCCGCCGGAGAAGGCTGAGCCGGGGGCGCTGGCGGAGTTTCCAGGAGGGGTGGCGGGGTGGATGTCCTCGCAGGACGCGTTGGGCTGGCCGGCGAAGGCGACGCCCGCGCCTCCGGCCATCAGAGCCACCGAGGCCACACCGACGGCCGCACGCTTCAGGAGGTTCATGATCGCCTCTCCTTTCGCGGAGTACGTACCCATACGTACGCAAACCGGGCGCGGAGTGTTCAATGAGCTGAGCTACAACGTCGCCAACCGCTGCACCAGCAAAAACGCCCCGATCCCCAGCATCGCCGCCCCCGAGGTCCGCGTCACCGCGCGGGCCGCTGACGGGCGGGTGCCCAGGACCGCTCGGGCGCCCAGCCCCACCGTGAGGTAGACGGCCGCACAGCACGCCATGTGGAGCAGGCCGAGGGTGGCGGTCTGGACGGGGACCGGCAGGCTCCCGTGGGTGGTCAGGAACTGCGGCAGGACCGACAGGTACAGCAGTAGCCCCTTCGGGTTCAGACCGCTGATCGTCGCGCCGCGCAGGAAGACGCGGGCCCGGGAGGCTCCGGCGGGCTCGTCCGTCGCGCCGGGGGTGCCCGGGCGGCGCAGCACTCCCCAGCCCAGCCACACCAGATACCCGGCCCCCGCGACGGTCAGCGCGGTCAGCAGCCGTGGCTCGCCCGCCACCAGTACCGCCAGTCCCGCCACCGCCAGCATCGTGTGCACCGCGTACCCGGCGACCAGACCGCCCACCGCCCACCCGACGGAGCGGCCCCGGAGTCCGGCCGAGATCGCGTACGCCCAGTCGGCACCCGGCACGCACACCAGCAGGAGATCGAGGGCGAGGAAGGAAAGCAGTAGTCGGGTGTCCATGTGAGGGACATTAGGCGCGATGGGCCCGAATGTGTTTCTGGATTTTGCTCGATGTCGGGCTGCCTGTGGAAAGATCTGCCTCATGGACGACGTTGATCGCAAAATCCTTTCCGAGCTGCAGCAGGACGGGCGGCTGACCGTGACCGAGCTGGCCGGGCGGGTGCGGCTGAGTGTCTCGCCCTGTCACCGGCGGCTGCGGGAGCTGGAGCGGTCGGGGGCGATCAGCGGGTACCGGGCGGTGGTGGACCCGGCCGCGGTGGGGCTGACCTTCGAGGCGCTGGTCTTCGTGTCCATGCGGCAGGAGGACCGGGACACGGTCGCCGGGTTCGAGCGGGCCCTCGTGGACATCCCCCATGTCCTGGACGCGCAGCGGCTGTTCGGGGAGCCCGACTATCTGCTGCGGGTGGCCACCGCCGACCTCGCCGCCTTCCAGCGGCTGTACGACGAGCGGCTGGCGACGCTGCCGGGAGTGCAGCGGCTGACCTCGACGCTGGTGATGAAGCACGTGGTGCGGGACCGTCCGCTGCCCGCATAGCGCAGCAGGCGGCGGCTCACCGTCGGGTGAACCACCGCCTGCCAGACAGGACTTGGGCCTCGGGAAAGAGACGCGAAAAGAGATCCTCGGCGAGATCTATTTCGTCGGCTTCTTGCCGGTCACGCCCAGGTGCACCAACAGCGCCAGATTCGGCTTGAGTTCAGCCTGCTTGACGCCCCACGTCTGGAATCCCTTCTGGTGCGAGGCGACCGCCGCGAGCATCGCGACCAGTGAACCGGCGACCGCCGCCGGGTTCACGTCCTTGTCGACCCTTCCCTTCGACTGCAGTTCGGTGATCGAGTCGGTGAGGGAGTTGTTCACCGAGTTCAGGATCTTCATGCGGATCTTGTAGAACCGTTTGTCGCCCTCGGCCGCACCGAGGTCGACGACGCGCAGGATCGCGTCGTTCTTGCGCCAGAACTCGAGGAAGCCGTCCACGAGTTCCTGCGCGGTCTGCCAGCCGGCCTTGCCGACCCAGGAGCGGCCCTCCAGGAGCGCGGTCAACTGACCGCCCTCGGTGGCCATTTGCTCCGCGATTTCCAGGACGGCGCCCTCGACGTCCGGGAAGTACTGGTAGAAGGTCGCGGGCGAAGTCCCCGCTTTCCGGGCGACATCGATGACTTTGACGTCCCGGTAAGGGGAGGAGCTGAGCATCTCGCTGAGGCAGTCGAGCAGCTTCTGCCGGGTCGCCTGCCCACGCCGGCCGGCCACGCGGCCGTCGACGGTACGCACTTGTCCTGTCATGTCGTCAGCTTACCGAGGGGTGATGGGAGCGCGATTCGGCCGACTGCAAATGGGGTGCACGAGAGGGCGGAGGCTGGTGTGCCTGGTCCTGCGGGGTGCGTGAGTCGCCGTTAGTTTGGCGGTATGGCCGAAAACAGGGCATCCGCGTACGGAGAGGGCGTCCCGTGCTGGGTGGACGCGCAGCTTCCCGATGTGGAGGCGGGCAAGCGGTTCTACGGCGAGCTCTTCGGGTGGACCTTCGAGGACCGGCCGGAGGTGCCCGGCGGCTTCGTGTGGGCCCGTAAGGAGGGGGAGCCGGTCGCCGCGCTCGCACGCAAGACGGACGGTCGGCTGCCCACCGTGTGGACCGTGTACTTCGCGACGCCGGACGCCGAGGCGCTGGCCGACCGGATCTGGGCGGCCGGCGGGCAGGTCGTCACGGCGCCCACGCCGGTCGCGGAGCTGGGCACGGCCGCGCTGGTCACCGACCCCGAGGGCGCCGTCTTCGGGCTCTGGGAGCCGGGCAGCCACCCCGGCTTCGGTCGGCGGCACGAGCCCGGCACCTTCGCATGGGCCGAGCTGTACGCCCGGGACGTGGAGGTCGCCAACACCTTCTACGGCGATCTCTTCCACGACGCCCTGTTCGGGCCGGAGGCCAGGCCCGACTTCGGGCGGGCGGCCGTCTCGGAGGTCTTCCCGGCCGAGATGCCGCCCCACTTCCTGGTCCACTTCGGCGTAGAAGACTGTGACGCCGCACTCGGGACGGTGAGCCGTCTCGGGGGTCGGATCTGGGCGCCAGTATTCGAGACGTCGTACGGAAGGACGGCCGTCGTCACCGACAATCAGGGGGCGTCGTTCGCGGTGCTGGAACGACGGAAGCAGACCGACTAAAAACTGCTGAAATAGACCGACTGAAACAGATCGTGCGGTGAAACATCCCGTTTTGGGGTGAGGCATCCCGACTCGGTCCCGGGTTCGCAACCGGTGCCCGGGACAGGAAGAATCAGGGTGCGTGCCGCCATGGCGGTGCGGTGGTGAGACGCTGCACGGGGTCGCGTAGAGATGTGACCGGCGCGGCCCGTACGGGGAGGTGGCAGGCAAGTGGTGGATCAGCTGACACAGCACGATCCGCGGCGTATCGGTCCGTTCGAGGTGCTGGGGCGGCTCGGTGCCGGCGGCATGGGGCTGGTCTATCTCGCACGCTCGGCGTCCGGCCGGCGTGTGGCGATCAAGACGGTCCGTACGGAGCTCGCCGAGGACCAGCTGTTCCGCGTCCGCTTCTCGCGCGAGGTGGAGGCCGCCCGGGCCGTCTCCGGCTTCTACACGGCGGCCGTGGTCGACGCCGACGCACGCGCCGCCGTGCCGTGGCTGGCCACCGCGTACGTGCCCGCGCCCTCCCTCGAAGAGATAGTGAACGAGTGCGGGCCGCTCCCGGCCCAGGCGGTGCGCTGGCTGGCGGCGGGTGTGGCCGAGGCGCTCCAGTCGATCCACGGCGCCGGTCTGGTGCACCGGGACCTGAAGCCCTCGAACGTCCTGGTCGTCGAGGACGGCCCCCGGGTGATCGACTTCGGTATCGCCTCCGGAGTCTCGAACACCCGTTTGACGATGACGAACGTGGCGGTGGGTACGCCCGCCTATATGTCGCCGGAGCAGGCGAAGGACTCCCGGTCCGTGACCGGTGCGAGCGACGTGTTCTCGCTCGGCTCCATGCTCGTCTTCGCGGCCACCGGACACCCGCCCTTCCATGGCGCCAACCCGGTCGAGACGGTCTTCATGCTGCTGCGGGAGGGCCCGGACCTGGAGGGCCTCCCGGACGAGCTGCGCCCGCTCATCGAGTCCTGCATGCAGATGGAGGCCACCGCCCGCCCCAACCCGGCCGACCTCCAGGCCCAGCTGGCCCCGCACCTCTTCGGCTCCGGCACCGACGACAGCGGTACGGCCTCGGCCTGGCTGCCCGAGCGGGCGGTGAGCCTGATCGAGGCGCGCCGCAACGGCCGTCCGGCGGCCAAGCCGGGCCAGGGCGGCGGCCGCAGCGGCGGCGGCGCGCGCCCCGCCCCCGTGCCGCCCCCGCCCCCGCACGACCCCGTCGTACCGCCGTCCCCCGTATCCGTCGGCGCCCCCGACACCGGCCCCGTCCGGCTGGCCGGCGCCCAGGTGCCCATCGGGCCGGGGCCGCGGGTCTCCGACGTCCGCGCCGCCGCCGTGAAGGCACCTCCTCCAGAGGCCGCCCTGGCTGCCTCCTGGTCCAAGCCGCGCCCCGGCGTCAACGGCGCCGATCCTGCCGTAGGCCCTGTCGTACCCACGTCGCTGCCCGCGCCCCCGGAGGCCGCGCCAGGCTGGCGTCCCTGGCGTTTCCGCATGTCGAACGATGTGTGGGGCACCCCGTCGGTCTCCGGCGACCTCGTCTACGTCACCTCCTTCGAGGTGCACGCCCTGGACGTGGCGACCGGCCGCCGGCGCTTCAAGACGCGGGACGTGGCCTGGTCGATGGCGGTCGCCGACGGCCGTATCCACGCCTCCGACGGGCCGACGCTGTTCGCCCTGGACTGCCGTGAGGGCGCCGACCTGTGGCGGCTGTCCACGGAGGCCTGGGTGTACTCCCTCAAGGCCGACCGGGGCACGGTCGTCACCGGCACACGCGGCGGCGGCGTCCAGGCCTGGGAGGCCTCGAACGGCCAGAAGCTGTGGGAACTCACCGGGGCGCAGACCGACTTCGAGTCCCCGGAGGCCGGGCCCACCGTCCACGAGGGCACGGCCTACGTCTGGCAGGACGCCCGGCTGCGCGCCCTGGACGCCCGCACCGGCAAGGAGCGCTGGTCCTACCCGATCGGCGACGCGGCCTCCTGCGGCGGCGTGCCGGTACGGGTGACGCACGCCCCGGACGGATACGTGTACGTCTCCGCAGGCACCCGGGTCCTGGCGATCGACGTGGCGAGCGGCCATGTGAGGTGGCACTTCGAGGCCCCCGCGGTCTTCCTCTGCCCGCCCACCTTCGCGCCCGGCCCCGCGGTCACCGGCGGCGGCATCTACCTGGTCGACTACCTCGGCACGGTCTACGCCCTCGACGCCACCGACGGTCGCGACCGCTGGCGCATCGCCACCGAGTCCCGGGCGTCGATCGACCCCGTTCTGGTGGCGGCCGGGCACGTCCACGTCGGCAGCGGCAAGGGCCTGTACACCCTGGACGCGGTCACCGGCACACCCAAGTGGCGCTTCCAGGCGGGCGGCGACATCGTCGGCGCCCCCGCGGTGGCGGAGGGCCGCATCCACTTCGGTTCCACGGACCACCTGCTCTACACCCTGAAGGCCGACGACGGCCGGCTGCGCTGGAAACTCGCGACCGGCGGCGAGATCACCGGCTCCCCGGTCGTGCAGGACGGCGTGGTGTACGCGTGCAGCAAGGACCGCTGTGTGTACGCGCTGGACGCGGAGAAGGGGACGGGGACCGCACGGCCCGCATGAGCCGCTGGTGACGGCCGTCGTACCGGTGTCACGGAAGGGTGTGGACGGCGGCCGTCCCCCTAGACGCTACGCCGGGTGCGCGGGGGGCGCCACGCGGTGACATGGCCGTGACAGTGGTTCGCTACAGTGACGGCGTGAACACACGGGGGCGCACACTCAAGTACACGGCCGTCATCGGGTTCGTGATCCTGTCGCTGACGGGCTTCTCGGGACGGCACCACGGCATCGGCAAGCACCATCACAGCAGCGGCGGGTGCAGCAGCTCGTCACAGGACCACGACACGTCGACGCGCACGACGACCACGACCGGGGGCAGCGGCTCGTACTCGTCCCCGTCCACGGCCGCTTCGCTGTCGCCCGCCATGGCGGTCCTGCTGAAGTGCGCGACCGTGAAGCAGCCGTACGCGACCGTCGAGGTCAGCAACCCGAACAGCACCGCGGGCACCTTCGAGGTCACCGTCACCTTCCGGGACGCCGAGGGCGGTGCCGCCGGAAGCCGGGTCGACCTCGCGAACGTGCCTGCGAGAGGGACGGCGACGGTGAGGGTGAACGTGGGCGGAAGCAACGACCTTGTCGCCCGGATCAAGCACTGCGAGGTGGCAGACCGGGCGCCGGCCGCGAGCTGACGTCCCATCGCCCCCGCCGCCCCTACCCGTTCCCGTCCCTGGGGGCTGCCGCCCCCAGACCCCCGCTTCGGCCTGAACGGCCTCGTCCTCAAACGCCGGACGGGCTGAAAGGATCAGGGGCGGCGGGGGCGAATCAACGCGTTCGGAACGACCTCCTGCGCCCGGCGAACAGCTCCGCCTGCCGTTCCTCCGGCAGGTTCCCGAGTGCGATCAGGTGGGCCGCCTGTGCGAACCCGGCGGCGACGGAGTTCTCCTTCGCCGCCCACAGGGCCCGCACCGTCCCCTGTACGCCGTCCGACGGATACCCGGCGATCACCGTGGCGCAGTCCGTCGCGGCCGCCAACGCCCCACCGGGTTCGGTGAGTTCGGAGACGAGCCCGATGTCGAAGGCCCGTTGCGCGGAGATCCGCTCCGCCGTCCCCATCAGCATCATCCGCGCGACCTCCCCGTGCGGCATCCGCTGTGCCATGAGCACGGACTCGTAGGCGCTGACCATGCCGTACGTGGTGTGCGGGTCGAAGAAGGCGGCGGTGGCGTCGGCGACGACGAAGTCCGACTCCCCGAGCAGATAGAAGGCGCCCCCGCAGGCCATGCCCTGCACGGCGGCGACGACCGGCTTCCACAGGTCGTTCGCCTTGGGGCCGACGCGCAGGAGCGGATCGTCGGCCATGTAGGGGGAATCGGGCTGGGGGACGACGGCGCTCCGGTCGAGGCCCGTGCAGAAGGCGCGCTCACCGGCGCCGGTGAGGACGACCGCGCGCACCGAGTCGTCGAACCGCAACCCCCGCCAGACCGCCTGAAGTTCGTCCCGCATGGCCAGGTCGACGGCGTTGAGCCGCTCGGGCCGGTCGAGGGTGACGACCGCGACGCCGGTGTCCTTGTCGGTCAGCACCTTCACGCTCATGAGCGCTCCGGAACCCACTGAGGAAGACCCTCGCCGCTGAACACCACCTGCACCCGGGCCCCGATCCGGATGCGCCCGGCCGGCACCGAGTCGAGTCGCGCTCCGGCCTCGGCGACGAGGTTGCCGACGAGCCGGATCCGCGGGGCGTCGGTGAGCTCGACGACGATCACGTTGTACGGGGCCTGGTCCGCGTAGTCGGGCAGGAGCGGCGGGTGGGGCACGACGTACGACCAGATACGGCCGTGCCCGGCGACCGCCCGCCATTCGCTCGCGAAGGACTGGCAGTGCGGGCAGCAGGGCCGGGGCGGGAAGCGGGGCTCTCCGCAGTCGGCGCAGGCCTGGACGCGGAGTTCGCCCTGGCGGGCATAGCCCCAGAAGGGGGCGCCGTCGGAGTCGATGACGGGATCGAGCATGGTCAGCTCCTCAGGAGGAGAGCGGAGGTGGGCACACCTTCCCCTGCCGTGACGAGGCAGGTGGCCGCGTCCGGGACCTGGGCGGTGCTGGTGCCGCGGAGCTGCCGTACGCCTTCGTTGATGAGGTTGAACCCGTGGACGTAGGCCTCGCTGAGCCCGCCGCCGCTGGTGTTGAGGGGCAGCCGCCCGCCGATCTCCAGGGCGCCCTGCTCGGTGAAGGCGCCGCCCTCGCCGCGGCCGCAGAAGCCGTAGCCCTCCAGGGAGAGCGGTATGAGCGCGGTGAACGCGTCGTAGATCTCGGCGACATCGACGTCCTGGGGTGTGAAGTCGGCGTGCTTCCACAGGTGCCGGGCGGCGGTCCAGGCGGGGCCGGTGAGGGGGTCGTCGTTCCAGTAGTTGACCATGCCGTGGTGCTGTGCGGGCAGGCCCTGGGCGGCGGAGTGGACGTAGACGGGCCGGTGTCGGCAGTCCCGCGCCCGCTCGGCCGACACGACCACGCACGCCAACGCGCCATCCGTCTCCAGGCAGTTGTCGAAGAGGCAGAGCGGTTCGCTGATCCAGCGGGAGGTCATGTACATCTCGCGGGTCAGGGGCCGCTCGTACATCACCGCGGCGGGGTTCTGGTTGGCCCTGTTCCGGCAGGCGAGGGCGACGTTGAAGAGGTGGTCGCGGGTCGCGCCGTACTCGTGCATGTAGCGGCGCGTCAGCATGGCGATCTCGTCCGCGGGGCGCAGCAGGCCGAAGGGGCGGGTCCACTGGGCGGGGGTGGGCAGCTGGACGGCGGTGTTCTTCCACGGGCGGGGGCCGCTGCCGCGTTTGCGGGACCGCCAGGCGACGCCGACGGTGGCCTGGCAGGAGGTTATGGCGGCGGAGAGATGGGCGACGGTGGCGCAGGAACCGCCGCCCCCGTACCCGACCTTGCTGAAGAAGGTGAGGTCACCGAAGCCGACGGCCTTCGCCAGCTCCACCTCGTCGGTCTCCTCCATGGTGTAGGAGGCGAGCGCGTCGACCTCGCCGGGTGCGATACCCGCGTCGTCCAGGGCGGCGAGGACGGCACGGCAGGCGAGGGTCCGCTCGTCCTCGTCGAGGCGTTTGGCGAAGGGGGTCTGCCCGATGCCGACGATCGCGGTGGCGTCCTTGATTCCGGCCATGCTGGTGCACCTCCGCATGCTGTCCCCTCAGCTGACAGGGCGTCAGGCTACAGCTAATCTGACGGGTAGTCAGCTAGTAGTAGGGGGCTGTTGTGCGCGGTGACGTGGAGTGGGGCAGCATTCCGGGACTCGTCCGGTCGGCGGCCGAACGGTACGCGGACGCCGAGGCGGTGGTGGAGGGCCGTACCCGGATCTCGTACGCCGAACTGGGCGCCCGCGTCGAACGGTCGACGGCGGCCTGTATGGCGGCGGGCATCTCCCCGGGCGACCGGGTCGCGATCTGGGCCCCGAACTCGTCGGACTGGATCGTGGCGGCGCTGGGCGCGGTGTCGGCCGGAGCGGTGCTCGTGCCCATCAACACGCGCTTCAAGGGGGCGGAGGCGGCGGACGTCCTGCGCAGGAGCGGGGCGCGGCTGCTGTTCATCACGGGCACGTTCCTGGGCACCTCGTACGTGGCCTCGCTGCGGCGGGCGGTCGACCGGGGGCCCGGGCTGCCGGATCTCGACCAGGTGGTGGTGCTGTCGGACGACGCGCCCGAGGACTTCCGTACCTGGAAGGACTTCCTGGCGGGCGGGGACGGGGTCGGACCGGCCGAGGTGCGGGCGCGCTCGGCGGCGGTGGACGGATCCTGGCCGTCGGACATCGTCTTCACGTCCGGTACGACGGGCCGTCCCAAGGGTGCGGTGATCACCCATGCGCAGACGCTGCGGGCGTACGAGATCTGGTGCGATCTGGCGGGGCTGAGGCAGGGCGACCGCTATCTGATCGTGAACCCGTTCTTCCACACCTTCGGTTACAAGGCGGGGGTCCTGGCCTGTCTGATGCGCGGTGCGACGATGATCCCCCAGCCGGTGTTCAACATCGACACGGCCCTCGCGAACATCGCGGCCGAGCGGGTGTCGGTACTGCCGGGGCCGCCGACCCTCCACCAGTCCCTGCTGGACCACCCGGCCCGTGACGCCCACGACCTCTCGGCGCTGCGGCTGGTGGTGACGGGCGCGGCGGTGGTGCCGCTGCAACTGGTGGAGCGGCTGCGCGGGGAACTGGGCGTGGAGACGGTCCTGACGGCCTACGGCCTCTCGGAGGCCAGCGGCATCGTGACGATGTGCCGGCGCGGCGACGACCCCACGGTGATCGCCTCGACGTCAGGACGCGCGATCCCCGGCACGGAGGTACGGGTCGAGGCCCTCACCGGCGAGCCCGGCGAGGTCCTGGTGCGCGGCTTCAACGTCATGCGCGGCTACTACGAGGACGAGGCGGGCACGGCGGAGGTCCTGACGGAGGACGGCTGGCTGCGCACCGGGGACGTGGGCGTCCTCGACGCCTACGGGAACCTGCGGATCACCGACCGGATCAAGGACATGTTCATCGTCGGCGGCTTCAACGCCTACCCGGCGGAGATAGAGCAACTCCTGGGCCTCCACCCGGATGTGGCCGACGTCGCCGTGATCGGTGTACCGGACCCGCGGCTGGGCGAGGTCGGCAAGGCGTACGTGGTGCGCCGTCCGGACTCCTCGATGACCTCGGACGACCTGATCGCCTGGGCCCGGCGGGAGATGGCCAACTACAAGGTGCCCAGGTGGGTGGAGTTCGTGGGGGAGCTTCCGCGGAACGCGAGCGGGAAGGTGGTCAAAGGGGAGCTGCGCAGATCCTGACGCGCGCCTCGGCCGCGGCGGTCCCCCTCCGACCGCCGCGGCCGATCCCCGTGCGGAGAAGGCGCGGCCGTCAGGCCTTCTCGTCGGTGATGTGGATGTTGTCCGTGGTCACCTTGGCGGTGTCCTTCGCGGTCACCGTGAGCGGCTCGTCGGTGATGTGGATGTTGTCCGTCGAGTCGCCGGCCGGCTCGTCGGTGATGTGGATGTTGTCCGTGGTGTTCTCGGCGCTCATCGCGTACTCCCCTGACGTGTTGGACGTTTGGATGGACAGGATCCGTCCGGCAACTCCCCCGAGGACTGCCGGACGGATCCTGGAGCCGGTTCACCATAGAGGCCCAGCTCGACGCCGTTCCGCCTGCCCCCCGACGCGACGGCCCGACACAGGCGAGACTGCCCGACCGCGATAAACGAACGATGAACGCCTCCGTCGCGCCCGCTCAGGCCGCCTGCGTCGGCGTCAGCAGGCTGCGGGCCTCGGCCGCCTCGGGTGCGCCGAGCGACTCGAAGATGTCGAGGGCCTCGCGCCAGCACACCTGGGCCCGGTCCAGCTGGCCGATGCCGTTGAGGGCGCGGCCGAGGACGGTGAGGACGTTGCCACGCCGCCACTCCCCGCCGATGCCCCGCAGCAGGGTCAGCGCCGTCTCCGCGTTCGACGCCGCCTGCGCGGGGCGCCGGTCCTTGAGGTCGAGTTCGGCGAGGCGGAAGACCGTCATGCCCTCCCACAGCCGCTGCCGGCTGTCCTGGAACACCTCGAGAGCCTGCTGAAGGCATTCGGTCGCCTGGGCCAGCTTCCCGCTCTGTGCCAGCGCGAGGCCCAGCGCGTACCGCCCGTTGGCACCCTTGAGGTCATGTCCCATGGCGTCGTACATGGCCGTGCCCTGCCGGGCCAGGGTCACCGCGCTCTCCGCCCGGCCGGTGGCCAGATACACGCGCGACAGATTGCACAGGGCGCTCGCCTCGCCCGGGCGGTCGCCGAGCACGCGGAAGTGCTCGATGGCGCGGGTGAAGTGCGCCTCCGCGTCCTCGTGCCGGTTCTGGTACGCCGCGATCGCGCCGCCGACATTGGACGACCAGCAGCCGGCCAGCGCGTCGTGGGAGGAGTCGGTCAGCTCACGGGCCCGGCCGGCCTCCTCGTCGGCGAGGTCGAAACGGCCGATGAGGCTGTGCGCGTAGGCCAGCGTGATCAGTGCCCGGGCCTCCGCGTACGGGTCCTCGGCCGCCCGCGCCGCCGTGCACAGCGCCACCGCGACCGTCTCGTACTCCCGGGAGTTGGTCCCGGACTCCGCCAGGTCGATCGCCGCCCACAGGACGTCGACGGCGCGCCGGAGCATCCCGGGATGAGCGGACTGCCGCACGCACGCCAGCAGTGAGACCGCCTCGGAGTAGAGCCAGTCCTGCGCCGCGTGCCGGTCGTCGAACGTCAGCCCGGGATGCTCCGGGGTCGCGAGGTGGTCCACCAGCCGGTCTCCCGGCCGTTCGATGAGGTAGACCGCCGCGGCGGTGGCCAGATAGAAGTCCAGCAGCCGGGACATCGCCGCGTCCCTCCCCCACTGCCCGAAAGGCGTGGGAGGTGCCCCCACGCTCGGCGGCCATTCGTCCCGCTCCGCGCATGCACGCGCGTAGAGGCGTACGAGATCGTGGTACCGGTAGCGGCCGGGGGCCGCCGATTCCAGCAGTGAGGTGTCGACGAGGGCCTCCAGCAGGTCCTCCGTCTCCTCCGCCGGCAGGTCGAGGACCGCCGCGGCCGCCGCCAGCGAGATGTCCGGGCCGTCCGCGAGGCCCAGCAGCCTGAACGCCCGTGCCTGGGCCGGCTCCAGCGCGCCGTAGCCGAGTTCGAAGGTGGCCTTGACCGCCAGGTCGCCCGCCTGCAGCTCGTCCAGGCGCCTGCGCTCGTCCGCCAGCTTCGCGGCCAGCACCGAGACCGTCCAGGTGCGGCGGGCCGCCAGCCGGGAGGCCGCGATACGGATCGCCAGCGGCAGGAAGCCGCAGGCCGCCACCACGTCCAGGGCGGCCTCGCGCTCGCTCGCCACCCGTTCCTCGCCCACGATCTTCGTGAACAGCGACAGCGCCTCGTCGGGGGACATCACGTCCAGGTCCACCAGATGGGCCCCGGCGAGATCGACCATCCGCACCCGCGAGGTCACCAGCGCCGCGCAGCCCTCCGTGCCGGGCAGCAGCGGCCGTACCTGCGCCGCGTCCCGGGCGTTGTCGAGCAGGACCAGCACCCGGCGGCCGTCCAGGACGGACCGGTACAGCGCCGCCCGCTCCTCCAGTGAGTCCGGGATCGCCGAGTCAGCGGTGCCCAGGGCCCGCAGGAAGGACCCCAGGACGGTCTCCGGTTCCGCCGCGCGGGCCCCCGCGCCCTGCAGATCGACGTACAACTGGCCGTCCGGGAAGGCCGTCCGCGCCTGGTGGGCGACGTGCACGGCCAGCGTGGTCTTGCCGACGCCGCCGATGCCGGCCACCGCCGACACCGCCATCACCCGGCCCTCGGCCGAGGACAGCACCTCGCCGAGCTCGTGGACGAAGGCCGCACGGCCCGTGAAGTCCGGGACGGTGGCGGGCAGTTGGGCCGGGCGGACCGGGGCGGCGGCCGGCTCGGCCTGCGGGGACGCCGGCTCCGCGAGCCCCGGGTCCGCCCGCAGGATCCGCTGCTGCAGCTCCCGCAGCCCCGGCCGCGGGTCCACCCCCAGCTCGTCCGCCAGCAGCCGCCGGGTGTCCGCGTACACCGCCAGCGCCTCCGCCTGGCGGCCGCTGCGGTACAGGGCCAGCATCAGCAGTTCGCGCAGCCGCTCGCGCAGCGGGTGGGCGGCGGTGAGGGCGGTCAGCTCCGACACCGCCTCCGCGTGGCAGCCCTGCTCCAGGTCCATGTCGAGCCGGGACTCCAGGAGTTGCAGCCGCCATTCCTCCAGGCGGACCCGCTGTGCCTCCGCGTACGGGCCGGGTACGCCGGCCAGCACCTCCCCGTCCCACAGCGCCAGCGCGCGGCCGAGCACCCCACGGGCGTGGGACAGGTCCCCGGCGCTCTTCGCCTTCTCCGCCTCGGCGGCCAGGTCCTGGGCCACGGCCAGGTCGAGGGCGCCCTCCGGCAGCCCGCGCACCGCGTACCCGCCGGACTCGCTCACCAGGACCCCGGGGCCCAGCACCTTCCGCAGCCGGGAGGCGTACGTCCGCAGTGCCGCGAGGGCCTGCGACGGCGGCTCCTCGCCCCACACGGCGTCGATCAGCTCGCTCGCGGTGGCCGTGCGGCCCTCGCGCAGCAGCAGGGCGGCGAGCAGGGCACGTTGCTGCGGGGAGCCGGTGCTCAGCTGCTCCGGTCCGCGCCGGGCTCGTACCGGACCGAGCACGCCGAAGCTCAGCGGGGCAGGCTCCGCGCAGGAGCCGGCCCGCCTCTGTTCCGGCACTCGCGGTACACCGTCCATCGCCGTCTCCCTAGACACAGTGGGCAACTACGTCAGTTTGCCTTGTTCATGGCGGATGCGTCAGCTGTGGAGAGCGCTTGTACGGGCAGACGCGCGGGATATCACAAGGCCCTCACCTGCTCTTCGCACCCGCGGCGGAACCGCTGATGGTCCCGCATAGCTGACGGACCGTCAGATCGGCGCTACCGTGACCGCCATGGAGACCACGAAGGACTTCCCGGACTTCCCGCTGATCATCTCCGTCGACGACCACACCGTGGAGCCCGCCGACGTCTGGCAGAGCCGCCTGCCGAAGAAGTACCTCGACACCGGCCCCCGCATAGTCCGCGCGCCGCTGAAGGAGATCTCCTTCCTCGGCGGCCGCTTCCGCCCGGTGATGGGCGCCCCCGGCGACGACGGCCCGCTCGGCGACTGGTGGCTGTACGAGGGCCTCCAGCGGCCCCTCACCCGCCTGGACACCGCCGTCGGCTACAGCAGGGACGAGATCAAGCTGGAGATCATCACCTACGAGCAGATGCGCCCGGGGTCGTACGACGTCCCGCAGCGCCTCGCCGACATGGACGTCAACCACGTCCAGTCCTCCGTCTGCTTCCCCAGCTTCCCCCGCTTCTGCGGCCAGACCTTCTCCGAGGCCGAGAACAAGGAGCTGGCCCTGCTCTGCGTCCGGGCCTACAACGACTGGATGGTGGAGGAGTGGTGCGGCCCGCAGGCTCAGGGCCGGCTCATACCCCTCACCCTCATCCCCCTCTGGGACGCCGAACTCGCGGCGGCGGAGGTCCGGCGCAACGCCGCCCGCGGGGTCCGTGCCGTCGCCTTCTCCGAGATACCCCCGCACCTGGGCCTCCCGTCCGTCCACTCCGAGGACTGGGACCCCTTCCTCGCCGCCTGCGACGAGACCGGCACGGTCATCGCCATGCACATCGGCTCCAGCAGCCGTATGCCCTCGACCTCCAAGGACGCCCCGCCCGCCGTGGGTTCCACCATCACCTTCGCCAACTGCTGCTTCTCGATGGTGGACTGGCTGATGAGCGGCAAGTTCGAACGCTTCCCGAACCTCAGGATCATGTACGCGGAGGGCCAGATCGGCTGGATCCCGTACATCCTGGAGCGGGCCGACGTCGTCTGGGAGGAGAACCGCGGCTGGGGCGGCGTCGCCGACAAGGTCCACCGCCCGCCGTCCGAACTCTTCGCCGAGCACATCTACGGCTGCTTCTTCGACGACGCCTTCGGGCTGAAGAACCTCGACGCGATCGGCGTCGGCAACGTCCTCTACGAGACCGACTACCCCCACTCCGACTCCACCTGGCCGAAGTCCCGGCAGGTCGGCGAGGCGCAGATGGGCCACCTGGACCCGGAGGTGGTGGAGCGGATCGTGCGCGGGAACGCCATCGAGCTGCTGGGCCTCACCCCTGAGGGACTCTGGCGGTGAGCACCTTCTCGTACGGGATGCAGCTTCCCGTCCAGTCCCAGAGCACGATCTACGCCGAGGGCTGGGAGGCCGGCGCCGGTCCCGGGGACCTGGTGGAGATCGCCCGCAGCGCCGACCGCGCCGGCTTCGGCTACCTCGCGAGCTGCGACCACGTCGCGATCCCGCGCCGACTGGCCCCCGCCATGAGCACGGTCTGGTACGACCCCGTGGCCACCCTCGGCTTCCTGGCGGGCGTGACCGAGCGGGTGCGGCTGCTCAGCCATGTCGCCGTCGTGGGTCTGCGGCATCCGCTGCTGACGGCCAAGCAGTACGCCACCCTCGACCATCTGTCGGGCGGCCGCCTGATCCTGGGCGTCGGTGCCGGGCACGTCCGGGAGGAGTTCGAGGTGCTCGGCGTCGACTTCGACCGGCGCGGGGCCGTCCTCGACGAGTCGATCGACGCCCTGCGCGCCGCCCTGGGCCCGGACGAGTTCCCCGAACACCACGGCAAGCTCTACGACTTCGAGGGGCTCGGTCAGCAGCCGCGGCCGGCCCAGGAGCGCGTGCCGCTGTGGGTCGGCGGCTCGTCCCCCGCCGCCGTACGCCGGGCCGCCCTCAAGAGCGACGGCTGGCTGCCGCAGGGCGACCCGCGGGACCGGCTGCCCGCGCAGATCGAGCGGATACGGCGGCTGCGGGACGAGGCGGGCCTCGACGGGCCGTTCACCATGGGCGCCATCACCGAGCCGCTCCACCTCGGCACGCCCACCTGGGACGTCGGCCGCCGCACCCTCACCGGCCCCCCGGACGCGCTCGCCGAGTCCCTGCGGGCCTACCGCGCGATGGGCGTGCACCAGATCCAGGTGCGGTTCCGCAGCCGCGGCCGCACCGAACTCACCGACCAGATGGCGGCCTTCGGCGCCGAAGTGGCGCCCCTTCTCTGAGGAGTCATGGCATGGGCAAGCTGGACGGACGCGTCGTGATCGTCACCGGGGCGGCGCGCGGACAGGGGGAGCAGGAGGCCCGCCTGTTCAGAGCGGAGGGGGCCGAGGTCGTGATCGCCGACGTCCTCGACGACCAGGGCGGCGCCCTCGCGGAGGAACTGGGCGCGCGCTACGTCCACCTGGACGTGAGCCAGGAGGACCAGTGGCGGTCGGCCGTGAGCGCCGTGAAGAACTCCCTCGGGCGGGTGGACGGCCTGGTCAACAACGCCGGCATCCTGCGCTTCAACTCCCTCCTCGACACCCCACTCGACGAGTTCATGCAGGTCGTACAGGTCAACCAGGTCGGCTGCTTCCTCGGGATCAAGACCGTCGCGCCGGTGATGGAGGACGGCGGCACGATCGTCAACACCGCCTCCTACACGGCCGTGACCGGCATGGCGGCCGTCGGCACGTATGCCGCCACCAAGCACGCCGTCCTCGGTCTCACCCGCGTCGCCGCCCTGGAACTCGCCGACCGGCGCATCCGCGTCAACGCCATGTGCCCCGGCGCCATCGACACCGCCATGTCCAACCCGGCCCGGCTGGACCCGACGGCGGACGCGGCGGAGACCGGCCGGGCGCTGGACGAGCTGTACCGCAAGCTGGTGCCGCTCGGCCGGATCGGTAAGCCGGAGGAGGTCGCGCGGCTGGCCCTGTTCCTGACCTCCGACGACTCCTCGTACATCACCGGGCAGCCGTTCGTGATCGACGGGGGCTGGCTGGCCGGGGTCAGTGTCATCTGACTGTCCATCAGGTATTGACCCTCCATGAGGGTGGTGCCACAGTGCATCAAAACTGACGGTGTGTCAGAAAAACTTCGGAACCGGGGACGGTGAACCGCCTTGGAATTCGGGCTCTTTGTACAGGGATACGTGGGCAAACGCGCCGAGACCGATCCGCTCGCGGAGCACAAGGCGCTGATGGAGGAGACCGAGTACGTCATCCAGGCGGACAAGTCAGGCTTCAAGTACGCGTGGGCGTCCGAGCACCACTTCCTGGAGGAGTACTCGCACCTCTCCGCCAACGATGTGTTCCTGGGGTATCTGGCGCACGCCACGGAGCGGATTCATCTGGGGTCGGGGATCTTCAACCCCCTCGCCCAGGTCAACCACCCGGTGAAGGTGGCCGAGAAGGTCGCGATGCTCGACCACCTGACCGGGAACCGGTTCGAGTTCGGCAGCGGGCGCGGAGCCGGGTCGCACGAGATCCTCGGGTTCATCCCTGGCGTGACCGACATGAACTACACCAAGGAGATCTGGGAGGAGACGATCGCCGAGTTCCCGAAGATGTGGCTCCAGGACGAGTACGCCGGCTTCCAGGGCAAGCACTGGCAGCTGCCCCCGCGCAAGGTCCTGCCGAAGCCGTACGGGAAGTCGCATCCGGCGATGTGGTACGCCGCCGGGTCGCCGCCCTCGTACGCCATGGCCGCCCGCAAGGGTCTCGGTGTGCTCGGGTTCAGCATCCAGAAGGTCTCCGACATGGAGTGGGTGCTGGAGCAGTACAAGACGGCGATCGTGAACGCCGAGCCGGTCGGGGACTTCGTGAACGACAACGTGATGGTCACGACGACGGCCATCTGCGCGCCGACGCACGACGAGGCGATACGGATCGCCACCAACGGCGGGCTGCACTATCTGCCGTCGCTGGTGTTCCGCTACCACGACACCTTCCCGCGGCCCGAGGGCTTCCCGGTGTGGCCCGAGACGCTGCCGGCGTACACGCCCGAGTTCGTCGAAGTCCTCATCGAGGAGGAGCTGCTGATCTGCGGGGACCCCGATGAGGTGCTCACGCAGTGCAAGCGGTGGGAGCAGGCGGGGGCGGACCAGCTGAGCTTCGGGCTGCCGGTGGGGGTGCCGAAGGAGGAGACGCTGCAGACGATTCGGTTGATCGGGGAGCACGTCATTCCGAAGATCGATACCGATCCTGTGCATCGGACTTCCCGGTTCCGGCAGTCCGCCTAGCCGCCGCAGGGGTGCGGACCGTTCGCGGGTGCCGGTTGTCTGTGGCTGGTCGCGCAGTTCCCCGCGCCCCTAGGGGGGTATGCCGCACGCATCTTGAGGAGTTGCCGCATGCTTGATCATCTCATCAAAGGCGCCACCGTTGTCGATGGGACGGGCGCTCCTGCCTACACCGCCGACGTCGGGATCCGGGACGGGCGTATCGCTGCCCTTGGAATCATCACGGAGGAGGCCAGGACGACCGAGGACGCCAAAGGTCTCGTCCTCGCCCCCGGCTTCGTCGATCCGCACACGCACTACGACGCCCAGTTGTTCTGGGACCCGTATGCGACGCCCTCGTTGAATCATGGAGTGACGACTGTCGCGGCCGGGAACTGTGGTTTCACGCTTGCGCCTTTGAACCCCTCCCGGCCCGAGGACGCCGACTACACGCGCCGCATGATGTCCAAGGTCGAGGGCATGTCGCTGGTTGCGCTGGAGGAGGGGGCGCCCTGGAGCTGGCACTCCTTCGGGGAGTATCTGGACGCCCTCGAAGGGCGGATCGCCGTCAATGCGGGGTTCATGGTCGGGCACTGTGCGCTTCGCCGGTATGTGATGGGGCCGGATGCGGTCGGTGGGCAGCCCAGTGAGGAGCAGCTGGCGGAGATCGTGCGGTTGCTGCATGCGGCCATGGACGCCGGAGCCTGGGGGTTCTCGACCACCCAGTCGTCCACCCACTCGGACGGCGACGGGAAGCCGGTCGCCTCCCGGCACGCGAAGCCGGCCGAGCTGCTGGCCCTCTCCCGTGCCGTCGGGGAGCACGAGGGGACGCAGATCGAGGCGATCGTCGCCGGCTGCCTCGACCAGTTCAGCGACGCGGAGATCGATCTGTTCGCGGAGATGAGCGCGACGGCCGGACGCCCCCTGAACTGGAACGTCCTCACCATCGACGCCTCCGTACCCGAACGCGTGCCCCGGCAGCTGTACGCGAGCGAGCAGGCGCGGAAGGCGGGCGGCCGGGTGGTCGCGCTGACCATGCCCATCCTGACGCCGATGAACATGTCCCTGGGCACCTTCTGCGCGCTGAACCTGATACCGGGCTGGGGCCCGGTCCTCGGGCTGCCGGTGCCGGAGCGGATCGCCCGGTTGCGCGACCCGGACGTACGCGCGCGGATGCTGGAGCACGCCACGTCCAAGGAGGCCGGTGTCTTCCGGCGGCTCACGAACTTCGGGCGGTACGTCATCGGGGACACGTACAGCGAGGCGAACGAGGGGCTGACGGGCAGGGTCGTCGAGGAGATCGCGCAGGAGCGGGGGCAGGACCCGTTCCAGTGCCTGGTCGAGATCTGCGCCGCCGACGAGCTGCGTACGGTGCTGTGGCCCATGCCCACCGACAACGATCCCGCGTCCTGGGCGCTGCGCGCCGAGACCTGGCAGCACGAGGACGTGCTGCTCGGCGGATCCGACGCCGGTGCGCACCTGGACCGCATGTGCGGAGCCCCGTACACGACGCGCTTCCTGGGCGACTGTCTGCGCCGGCGGAAGCTGGTAGGTCTGGAGCAGGCGGTGAAGATGCTGACCGACGACCCGGCGCGGCTGTTCGGGCTGCGCGAGCGGGGGCGGGTGGAGGAGGGCTTCCATGCGGATCTGGTCCTCTTCGACCCGGAGCGGATCGACGCGGGTACGGCCACCCTGGTGCACGACCTGCCGGGTGACAGTCCGCGGCTGGACGCCAAGGCGATCGGGGTGCGGGCCGTGTGGGTCAACGGGGTCGAGGCGATCCGGGACGACGTGGTGAGCGGCGCCGTACCCGGGAAGGTGCTGCGGTCGGGGCGGGACACCCGGACGGTGAGCACCAGGTGAACCAGGGGGCGGACGGGCAGCGGCTGTTCGTCGGCGGCCGATGGGTCGAGCCGGACGGCGGCCACTACGAGGTCGTCGACCCGGCGACCGAGGAGACCATCGGGTGGGCTCCGGAGGCCTCGCGGGATCAGGTGCACGCGGCCTGTGCCGCGGCCCGCGAGGCCTTCGGGCCGTGGTCCCGTACGGCGGCGGAGGAAAGGGCGGCGGTGCTCGGCCGCGCGGCGGACATCATCGCGAGCCGGTTCGTGCCGTACGCCGAGCTGGCGCAGGCGGAGACCGGCGCGACCACGGGGACGGCGCGGGCGATGCAGGTCGGGGTGGGCGTGGCCCGCTTCCGGCGGTACGCGCGCGTGGAGCCCGCCGAGTGGGCGGTCCCGCCGCAGATCAACGAGGCCGGGCCGATGGGGAAGGCGGGCGTGATGGGCGCGCTGGCCGTCCGCCAGCCGGTCGGCGTCGTCACGTGCGTCACCTCGTACAACAACCCGTGGGCGAACCCGGCCGGCAAGATCGCCCCGGCCCTCGCCATGGGCAACACGGTGGTGGTGAAGCCCGCCCCGCAGGATCCGTTGTCGGTCTACCGGATGGCGGAGGCACTGGAGGCGGCGGGAGCGCCGCCGGGCGTGGTGAACGTCGTGTCCGGCCAGTCGGTGGAGGTCGGGGAGGCGGCCGTCGCGTCACCCGACGTCGACATGGTGAGCTTCACCGGGTCGACGGCGGTCGGGCAGCGGATCGGCGAGGTCTGCGGGCGGTCCATGAAACGGCAGCTGATGGAGCTGGGCGGGAAGGGCGCCGCGGTCGTCTTCGACGACGCGGACCTCGGCTCGGCGGTGGCGGGGATCGGCACCACCTTCTCCTTCTACAGCGGCCAGATCTGCACGGCACCGACACGGGTGCTGGCGCAGCGGGGCGTGTACGACCGTCTGGTCGAGCAACTGGCCGCGTACGCGGGCCGGTTGACCGTCGGCGACCCGCGTGCCCCGAAAACGGTGGTCGGGCCGGTGATCTCGGCCGCCCATCGGGACCGGGTGGAGTCGTACGTCGAACTGGGCCGGAAGGAGGGCGCGGTGGTCGTGACGGGTGGTGAACGCCCGTCGTCCGACCGGGGCTTCTACGTCACGCCGACCCTCCTCGCGGACTGCACGAACGACATGCGCGTGGCCCGGGAGGAGATCTTCGGCCCGGTGGTGTCCGTCATCCCCTTCGAGGAGGAGGAAGAGGGCATCGCACTGGCGAACGACAGCGACTACGGGCTCATCGACTACGTCTGGTCGGGGGATGTGGCACGGGCCTTCCGTGCGGCCCGGCAGCTGCGGGCGGGCGGGGTGGGTGTCAACACGGTGGGCCGCAACATGGAGGCGCCGTTCGGGGGGTTCAAGAAGAGCGGGGTGGGGCGGGACGTCGGTGTGTACGCCCTGCACGCGTACAGCGAGGTGCAGGCGATCGTGTGGCCGGGGTGATCCGGCCCGACGGGCGCCGACTCACCCCTCCAGATCCACCCGCACCGTCAGCTGTCCCACGCCGATCACCCGTACCGCCGCGCTGTTGAAGCGGGGCAGGGCGCGCAGCCGGGCCGCGGTGTCGTCGTCGGGCAGGAGCTGGGCCGTGCCGGTGTGCCAGCGGCCCCGGATGCGGACCCGTACCCGCGGATCGGCCTTGATATTGCGGACGTATTGCGAGCGCTCGCCGAACTCGGACACCAGCCAGAACGAGTCGCCGACCCGGCGCCCGCCGACCGGCGTGCGGCGGGGCAGACCGGAGGTGCGGCCCGTGGTCTCCAGGAGGGTCTGGAGCGGCAGGCGGCGCATGACCGCGTTGAGCTTGCGCTGGAAGGCCGTGACGGCTCGGTACTTGCTCTCGGCGCGGCGGGACAAAGTTTCCGGATCTCCTGTTGTGCGAAGGCGCTCCTCCCGTTGACGAGGGAGGAGCCGAGGAGCGGACTCAGCCGCCGCTCTTGCGCCTGAACGACCGCTGACTCGCGGCCGGGCCGTGCGCGCCTCGGATCTTCGACGCGTCGGCGTTCGCGGCCAGAGCCGCCGCGGCGTCCTCCTGCTTGCCCCGCTTGCGCGCCAGGGCCTCGCGGAACTTGCCCTTCAGGTCGTACTGGCCGTCCTCGTCGGGCGCCAGGGCAGGACTCTCGGCCTCAGCCGGCTCCGAACCTTCTTGCCATGCAGAGTCTGTAGTCATGGTGACCTCCTGGGCTCGGGCAGTGTGAGCACAGCTTGTCATGCCGGGTCCAGCACCGGGAGCCCGCGTCGGGCGGAGGCGGGTGGGCGAGACTTGCGCAGTCCGCTCAGCCGGCGGCTTTCCGGGCTACCGGGAGCGGTTCGAGACGGAGCCGGCAGCAGTCATGGAAGCCGCCCCCACCAACGACTTCGCCGGCGCCGCAGCCTCTCGGGCCGGGACGGCGAGCGGCTCATCGCCCGCCACCTCTGACGCCGTCACGCGCTCCCCAGGAACACCGGGTTCGTGAACGCCGCCATCACCCCCGGTACCGGCCCCACCGCCGTCTCATGCCGGACCTCCGCCCGCACATACGCCGTGTACGACGCAGTCGTACGCCACTGGGCCACCCCGGAGCCCGCCACCGGCAGCGGTTCGCTCGTGAACAGCGCGCCCTGGTCGGTCACGAAGCGGATCGTGCAGCGCGGGACGCCGGCCGCTTCCAGGCGTACGGTCACCGGCGTCTCGCGGTCGACCGCCAACCGCTCACCGGGACCGGCGACCTGGTCGTGGGCGGTGGCCGTGAAGGCCAGCGAGACGTTGCGGGACTCGGCGACGTACGACCGCCCCGCCCGGATGCCCTCCTGGATCGCCTCCCGGGTCAGATCCTCGGCGAGGACGACCGTCTGGGGCAGCCCCACCGTGTCCGGATCGCGGTGCGCGTCGCTGTTGCCCATGGCCGGGAGCCACCCGCGCCCCTCGCGCACGGACGCGGCCAGCTGGTTGTCCCACTCGGCGAGCGTCACCTCGTCGTCCGGTGTCCACGGCCCGTTCCACACCTCGACCGCGTCCGCCTCGCCGAAGCCGAACTTCCAGCCGCAGCCGACGCAGGTGCCGTGCGGGTGGGCGGGAACCACCAGGCCGCCCGCCTCGCGGATCCGGTGGGCGAAGCGGCCGAAGCGACGGTCCCGGGCCCGGTAGCGCCAGTCGACGAAGGTGCCGGGATCGGTGCCGAGGGCGAGGACGTGGCCGTTCCTCGTCGTCACCTCCTCGCCGAGCATGATCAGCAGGTCCTCGCCCGCCTCCGGGGCCCAGTGCGGGTGCGAGGAGTGGGTGTTGTGGTCCGAGGAGTTGATGAAGTCCAGGCCCGCCGCCCGCGCGAGCGCGGCGACCTCGGCCGGGGTGCGGCGGCCGTCGGAGTACCAGGTGTGGAGGTGGCAGTCGCCGCGGTACCAGGCGCGGCCCCGGCCCTTCGCCCGCGTCGGCGGATACGCCGGCTCGGGTGTCTCGCCCGGCTCCCCGTGCGCGAGCGTGACGGTGAGCTCGTACGACAGGCCCTGCGGCGCCACCGTGTACGGGCCCAGCACGATGTGCCAGGTGCCGGGGCGGATCGGACCGGCGAGGTACCCGGGCGTCGCCTCGTCCGCCCGCACGAAGAACTCCGTACGCGCCCCGCCCGACCACCCCCGGAACCCCTCCCCGCCCAGCTCGGTGCCGCGCTCGTCGAAGAGGCCGATGTCGAGCGCGTTGCCGGGGGTGCCGGGCGGGACGGCGGGGCGGTCGTAGGTGTAGGAGACCTTCAACTCGCTTACACCAGGCGGTACTTCGACGGGTACGTAGACGTAGTCCGGGGAGCCTGGCGGCAGCGTCCCGCGCATTGTCACCACACCCTCACCGTAAGCGCCCTAAAGGGGCGCGGGGAACTGCGCGACCAGCCCCCACTCACCCGCACTCGCCGACAACGATCAACCAGCCCCCACGAACTGCGAACAACCGACCAGTCGGTATGGACATCTCGCCCTCGCCCCGGTACAGATGACCCATGCGAATCGCCGTAACAATCTTCCTCACCGACGAGACCGTCACCCCCACCCGGCTCGCGCGGGAGCTGGAAGCGCGCGGCTTCGCCGGTCTGTACCTCCCCGAGCACACGCACATCCCGGTGGAGCGCGTGACCCCGTACCCCGCGGGCGGCGCGCTGCCGCCCGAGTACGGCCGCACCCTCGACCCCTTCGTCGCGCTCGGCCAGGCGGCCGCGGTGACCGAGCGGCTCGGCCTCGGCACCGGCATCACACTGGTGGCCCAGCACGATCCGATCGACCTCGCCAAGCAGATCGCGACCCTCGACCACCTCTCCGGCGGCCGCTTCACCCTCGGCCTCGGCTTCGGCTGGAACGTCGAGGAAGCCGCGGACCACGGGGTGGAGTGGCGTACCCGGCGGGAGCTGGTGCGGGACCGGATGGCGCTGATGCGTGCGCTGTGGAGTGACGAACCCGTCGCGTACGAGGGGGAGTTCGGGGGCGTGCGGGCCTCGTACGCCCACCCGAAGCCCGCCCAGAAGCCGCGCGGCCCGGTCGTCGGCCCGCGCACCCTCGTCGGCGGGGCCGCCGGCCCCAAGCTCTTCTCCCACGTCTGCGAGTACGCCGACGGCTGGCTGCCGATCGGCGGGCGCGGACTGACGGAGTCGCTGCCGGTGCTGCGCGCCGCGTGGGCGGACGCGGGCCGCGACCCGGCGGCGCTGCAGGTGGTCCCGTACGCGGTGTTCCCCACTCCGGGCAAGCTGGCGCACTACGCGGACCTCGGCGTCGAGGAGGTCGTCGTACAGCTGCCGCCGGCGGGGGAGGCGGAGGTGCTGCGGGTGCTGGACCAGTACGGGGCCCTGCTGGGCTGACCCCTGGGCACTGATCAGCTCGACCGTATGCTCGAAGGATGACGACTTCCGCGACCGGAACCGGCCCCACCGACAACTCCATGCGTCGCGCCCTCAAACGCGCCCGTGACGGCGTCGCCCTGGACGTCACCGAGACCGCCGTCCTCCTCCAGGCCCGCGGCGAGGCCCTCACCGACCTCGCCGCGTCCGCCGCCCGCGTCCGCGACGCAGGCCTCGACGCGGCCGGCCGCCCCGGCGTCATCACGTACTCGAAGAGCGTCTTCATCCCCCTCACCCGGCTGTGCCGGGACAAGTGCCACTACTGCACCTTCGTCACCGTCCCCGGCAAGCTGCGCCGCGCGGGCCACGGGATGTTCATGTCCCCGGACGAGGTCCTCGACATCGCCCGCAAGGGCGCGGCGCTCGGCTGCAAGGAAGCCCTGATCACCCTGGGCGACAAGCCCGAGGACCGCTGGCCCGAGGCGCGTGAGTGGCTCGACGCGCACGGCTACGACGACACCATCGCCTACGTCCGCGCCATCTCCATCCGCATCCTGGAGGAGACGGGCCTGCTGCCCCACCTCAACCCCGGCGTGATGTCCTGGACGGACTTCCAGCGGCTCAAGCCCGTCGCGCCCAGCATGGGCATGATGCTGGAGACCACGGCCACCCGGCTGTGGTCCGAACCGGGCGGGCCGCACTACGGCTCCCCGGACAAGGAACCCGCCGTACGGCTGCGGGTCCTGGAGGACGCGGGCCGCTCCTCGGTCCCCTTCACGTCCGGCCTCCTGATCGGCATCGGCGAGACGTACGAGGAGCGCGCGGAGTCCCTCTTCGCGCTGCGGAAGATCTCCCGCGCCTACCACGGCATCCAGGAGCTGATCATCCAGAACTTCCGCGCCAAGCCGGACACCGCGATGCGCGGCATGCCGGACGCGGAGCTGGACGAACTGGTCGCCACGGTGGCCGTGGCCCGGCACATCATGGGCCCGTCCGCCAACCTCCAGGCCCCGCCCAACCTCGTCGACTCCGAGTACGAGCGGCTGATGGGCGCGGGCATCGACGACTGGGGCGGGGTGTCCCCCCTGACCATCGACCATGTGAACCCGGAACGCCCCTGGCCGCAGATCGAGGAACTCACCGAGCGCTCCCGCGCCGCCGGCTTCGAACTGCGGGAACGCCTCTGCGTCTACCCGGAGTTCGTGCAGCGCGGCGAGCCCTGGCTGGACCCGCGGCTGCGCCCGCACGTCCGCGCCCTCGCCGACCCGGAGACCGGCCTCGCGCGACCGGAGGCGACCGTCGAGGGCCACCCGTGGCAGGAGCCCGAGGAGGCATTCGTCGCCTCCGGCCGCACCGACCTGCACTCCTCCATCGACACCGAGGGCCGTACGTCCGACCGTCGCGACGACTTCGACGAGGTGTACGGCGACTGGGCGGCCCTGCGCGAGGCCGCCGCCCCCGGCATGCTGCCGGAGCGCATCGACACGGACGTACGCGCGGCGCTGGCGACGGCGGCGGACGACCCGACGCGTCTCACGGACGCGGAGGCCCTCGCCCTGCTGCACGCCGACGGCCCCGCACTGGACGCCCTCACGCGCATCGCGGACGACGTACGGAGGTCGGCCGTCGGCGACGACGTGACCTACATCGTCACCCGCAACATCAACTTCACCAACGTCTGCTACACGGGCTGCCGCTTCTGCGCGTTCGCGCAGCGCAGGACGGACGCGGACGCCTACACGCTCTCCCTGGAGCAGGTCGCGGACCGCGCCCAGCAGGCCTGGGACGTGGGCGCGGTGGAGGTCTGCATGCAGGGCGGCATCCACCCCGACCTGCCGGGTACGGCGTACTTCGACATCGCGAAGGCGGTGAAGTCCCGCGTCCCCGGAATGCACGTCCACGCCTTCTCGCCCATGGAGGTCGTGAACGGCGCGACGCGAACGGGGATGTCCATCCGCGAGTGGCTCACGGCCGCCAAGGAAGCCGGTCTGGACACCATCCCCGGCACGGCCGCCGAGATCCTCGACGACGAGGTCCGCTGGGTCCTGACCAAGGGCAAGCTGCCGACGGCGACCTGGATGGAGGTCGTCACGACCGCGCACGAGCTGGGCATCCGGTCCTCGTCGACGATGATGTACGGCCATGTGGACCAGCCGCGGCACTGGCTCGGCCATCTGCGGACCCTGGCCCGCATCCAGCAGCAGACGGGCGGCTTCACGGAGTTCGTGACGCTCCCCTTCATCCACACCAACGCACCCGTGTACCTGGCGGGCATCGCCCGCCCCGGCCCGACGACGAGGGACAACCGCGCGGTGACGGCGATGGCGAGGCTCTTGCTGCACCCCCACATCCCGAACATCCAGACCAGCTGGGTGAAGCTGGGCACGGAGGGCGCGGCCGAGATGCTCCGCTCCGGCGCCAACGACCTGGGCGGCACCCTCATGGAGGAGACGATCTCCCGCATGGCGGGCTCCTCCTACGGTTCGTACAAGTCGGTCAAGGACCTGATCGCGGTGGCGGACGCGGCCGGCCGCCCGGCGAAACCACGGACGACGCTGTACGGGGACGTACCGGAGGAACGGCAACAGGCGGCGGCGGTCTCGGACGGACACTTGCCGGAACTTTTGCCGGTCCTGGACTGAGTACGATGATCCGACCCCTGTTCCACGAGGACATGGGGATGTGGAGCTGAGGAGATGCGTGCCGTGCCAGCCCCGAAGGTCTGGGTGACCGGTCTGACGGTGGGAGCGATCGCCGCTGTCGTCGTTCTGGCCGTACAGGCCGACAAGGGGCCGAAGCCCCATGCGGTCGCCGCCCGGCCGAGCGCGTCGGCGTCGGCGGGCGCGCATCCCGCGCCCACGAAGTCCGCAGCACCGGCCAGGGTGCCCGACGGCTCCGGGGCCGGGCGGCGCGTCGTCTACTCCCTCGGGAAGAAGACGGTGTGGCTGGTCGACGCGAGCGATGCGGCCCGCCGTACGTTCGCGGTGTGGCCGGGGACGGTGAGCCCGGAACCGGGCACCTACACGGTGGGCGCCCGCACCCGGGGCGCCATCACCGGCTCCGACGGCGTGAAGATCGAACACATCGTGTACTTCTCGGTCAAATCCGGCGTCAATATCGCCTTCTCCAACGCCGTCGACGGCGCATCCCCACCGCCGGCCGCGTCCGGCACCCAGACCGGCGGTATCCGGATGCGGGCGGCGGACGGGACGGCGCTGTGGACGTTCGCTTCGGCGGGGACGAAGGTGGCGGTGGTCAAGTAGTCGGGGCGGTCCTGGTCAGGCGGCCGAGTCGGTCCGCCGGTCGGTCAGCTGTACGACGAGCAGCGCGACCCCGGTGAACACGATCACGCGGGTCGCCGCCTCCAGGCCGTTCCAGGTCTTCGACTGCCACATGGAGAACCACTCACCGCCGATCGCGATGAACCCGGCGCCGAAGAGCAGCAGGAGCATCAGCAGACCGTAGGTGGAGATGCTGCGCGCGCGGGCGTAGTCACGCCGGGCCCACAGCCAGGTGCCGTATATGAGGACGAGTGCGGCGAGGGTCTCCCAGACGATGATCGCGACGTACGCCGTGTTCTGAAGTCCCTTGTTGGTGATGGCTCTCCACATCAGGTCGTCGTCCTTGAACGTCGTGTCCATGGCCAGCACATGCTGCACGAACGCCTGATTGGTGCCGAAGTCGGTGATGTTGCCGAAGGCCACGAGGGCGATGTAGAGGGCGACACTCGCGGTGAGCAGGGTGGCGCTGAGGTGGAGTGCGCTTCGTGGGGGTGTCGATGCCATGACGGCCATCTTCCCTCACGGGACTGCGTGGATGCCCAACTGCCCCGCGCGGCACTCAACTTCCCGCTGCGCACGCCACGAAGCCGGCCCACGAGGCGTCCGCGAACGCGCGCCGCGCGCCGTCCCTGTTCTCAGGGAGGGCGGGCGGCGTGAATGCGGCATCCTCGGGGGGCGCGGATTCATCAGCCTCGCCCCGCCTCCGGATGGCGCCCGTCCAGGGCCCCACCGGCCACCCGCCGGAACGTCAGACGGCCGGACGCGATTTCCGCAGCGGAACCTGCAACGGCCCGGGCGATCGCGGGCGACCTCCCGGGCTGCGGCACCGGGCCCGCAGCCGATCTCCAGGACCCTCCCCGCATCAGCCGATAACTGACCACTCACGACCAGCCTGTCATATCTCGCATACCACTACGCCCTCTGAACCGACCGTTCACGTTCGATTACAGTGCTGAACTGTCATGCGTCGGGCGGAGCCATCGAGGAGGTCTTGGTGAGTGTGCCGGCCGGGGCCATATGGGGCCGTGTCGAGCAGCAGGACTTTCGGAGCCGGGTGCGGGGGACGCTGCTCGGGGCCGCCGTGGGAGACGCGCTGGGGGCGCCCGTCGACGGGCTGGATCTCGACGGGATCCGGGAGGCGTACGGGGCCGAGGGCGTCGCGGACTTCGCCTTTGCGTACGGCAGGCGCGGTGCCGTCACCCACATCACACAGCTGACCCTGTTCACCGTGGACGGGCTGATACGGGCGCAGGTGCGCCGAGACACCGGTGCCTGGCATCCGCCGACCGATCTGCACCGGGCGTATCTGCGCTGGGCGGCCACCCAGCGCGACTGGGGGCCGGACGAGCGCCGCAAGGAGGACGGCTGGCTGGCGCGGGAGGAGTGGCTGTACGCCCGGCGGGACCCGACGCGTTCGCTGCTGCTCGGGTTCGGGGACGAGCACATGGGGACCCTGGACGCGCCCAAGAGCCCCGGTGAGACCGGGCCGGAGGCGACCGCGCGGTCCGCGCCCTTCGGGCTGCTGGTCGGCTGGGAGCCCCAGCTGGTGGCCCAGCTGGCGGTGGAGTGCGCGGCGCAGACCCACGGGCATCCGGTGGCCTATCTGTCGGCGGGCGCGTACGCCGTGATCGTGCACGGCCTGGCCCGGGGCGAGACCCTCGACGGGGCCGTGCAGCGGGCGCTCGCGCTGCTCGCCGCGCGGCCGGGGCACCAGCCGGTGGCGGACGCGCTGCAACATGCGCTGGGCGCTGTACGGCAGGGCATGCCCACGCCGGTGCGGGTCGAGGAGCTGGCGGGGGACGGGTCGGCGGAGGGCGTGCTCGCTGCCGCCGTGTACTGCGCGCTGGTGGGGGAGGACTTCCGGCACGGGCTGTGCCTCGCCGTGAACCAGGACGGCCCCTCGGGCGCGACGGCCGCACTGACCGGCGGCCTCCTCGGCGCCCTGCACGGCGAAACGGCCCTCCCGCCGGCCTGGCTGGCCGAACTGGAAGGCCGTCCGACGCTTCTGGAACTGGCCGACGACTTCGCCATGGAGATGACCCAGGGGCCTGCGCTGCACGGCCCGGCGGGGTCGTCCCCCGGGTGGCTCGCCCGCTATCCGCGGGCGTAGGGCTCATGACGGGGGACGGGGTTGCAGCCCCCCGGCCGCAACCCCGTCAGCACGAGCACCCTCGGCGCTACTCCTTCACCGCCGTCCCTACGGCGTCCTCCGCGGGACCCGCCGGAGTGGGGATCGCCGCCGCGGCCGCGCCGTCGTCGTCCGTGTTGATGCGTTCGATGACGGCGAGGCGCTCCGGGGTGTCCTCGGGCCTGAGGTAGCCGATGAGGACGTAGAGGACCAGGGAGACCGCCAGCGGGATCGAGACCTGGTACTGGAGCGGGACACCGCCGTCGACGTTCCAGTTGATGGGGTAGTTGACCAGCCAGAAGGCGAGCAGGCCCATGGACCAGCTGGTCAGCGCCGCCGTGGGGCCGGAGCGGCGGAACGGGCGGAGCAGGCCCAGCATCATCGGGATGGCGATCGGGCCCATCAGCCCGGCGACCCACTTGATGACCACCGTGATGATGTCCTTGAAGGCGGGGGAGTTGACCTGGGTCGCCACCGCCATCGACAGGGCGAGGAAGACGACTGTGGTCACCCGCGCCGCGATCAGCCCGGAGCGCTGACCCCACTCCCGGGCCCGCTTGGACAGCACCGGCGCCGCGTCCCGGGTGAAGACGGCCGCGATCGCGTTGGCGTCCGAGGAGCACATGGCCATGGTGTGGGAGAAGAAGCCGACGATCACCAGGCCCAACAGGCCGTGCGGCAGCAGCTGTTCGGTCATCAGGCCGTAGGAGTCGGAGCCGTCCGGCTTCTGGGCGTGGACCAGGAGCGGCGACATCCACATGGGGAAGAAGAGGACCACCGGCCAGACCAGCCACAGCGCCGCCGACAGCCGCGCCGAGCGCTCCGCCTCGCGGGCGCTGCCCGTCGCCATGTAGCGCTGGGCCTGGTTGAGCATGCCGCCGTTGTACTCGAAGAGCTTGATGAAGAGGAAGGCCAGCAGGAACACCGTTCCGTATGGGCCCACCAGCGGCTTTCCGTGGCCGTGCAGGGCCGGCTCGTCCCAGGCGCCGAGGAAGCCGATGCCCTTGTCGTTCAGCTTCAGTACGACGGCGACGAACATCGAGATGCCCGCGAGCAACTGGATGACGAACTGGCCGAGTTCGGTGAGCGCGTCCGCCCACAGACCGCCGATGGTGCAGTAGACGGCGGTGATCGCTCCGGTGATGAGGATGCCCTGGTTGAGGGTGATGCCGGTGAAGACGGACAGCAGCGTCGCGATCGCCGCCCACTTGGCGCCCACGTCCACGATCTTCAGCAGCATGCCCGACCAGGCCAGCGCCTGCTGGGTCTTCAGGTCGTAACGGTTCTTCAGGTATTCCAGCGGTGAGGCCACATGGAGCCGTGAGCGCAGCCGGTTGATGCGCGGCGCGAACAGTTTCGAGCCGATGGCGATGCCCAGTGCGATCGGGAAGGACCAGGTGACGAAGGAGGTCACGCCGTAGGTGTAGGCGATGCCCGCGTAGCCCGTGAACATCACCGCGCTGTAGCCCGACATGTGGTGCGAGATGCCGGACAGCCACCACGGCATCTTCCCGCCGGCCGTGAAGAAGTCGCTGACGTCGTCCACGCGCTTGTGCGACCAGACGCCGATCGCGACCATCACACCGAAGTAGCCGATGAGCACGGCCCAGTCGAGACTGTTCATGTGCGCCCTCCCAGGGTCCGCCTTGTGAACGGCTCGCTCATCCTGGGCGCGCCCACATGGGCACGACAAGCAAGCGTCAGGTCAAAGGACGGCAAAAATGTTCCTTGTGTTGACCTGCGTTCATGCACATGAACCAGTTCCTGAGGTGGTCAGCGCATCAGCTCCCCCGCGTTGACCAGCAGCGACTGCCCCGTGATGGCCCGCGCCCGGTCCGAGGCCAGGAACACCGCGGCGTCCGCCACATCCCCGTCCGTCGCCAGCTCCGGCAGCGCCATCCGCCCGGTCAGCCGCCGCAGTACGTCGGCCTCGGGCACCCCCTCCGTCTGCGCGGTGAACTGGACGTACGCCTGCACCGGCGGCCCCCACATCCAGCCCGGCAGTACGGTGTTGACGCGTATACGATGCGGCCCGAGCTCCCGGGCCAGGGAGTACATCGCGCTCGTCAGCGCCCCCTTGGAGGCCGCGTACGCCGCCTGCTTCACCTGGGTGGGCGCCGCCACCGAAGACTGCGTCCCGATGAACACCACCGAGCCCCCGCACGCCTTCAGCGCCGGCAGACAGGCCCGGGTCATGCGGAGCGAGCCCAGCAGGTTCACGTCGATCACCTGCTGCCAGCTCACGAAGTCCGCGTCCTGAAGGCCTCCGAAGTAGCCGTCCATCGCGGCCACATGGACGACCGCGTCGATCCGTCCGAACCGCTCCCGCGCGAGCGCCGCCAGCGCCTCGCACTGCGCTTCGTCCCTGATGTCGGTCGCCCGGTACGCCGTGTGCGCCCCGTCCGGATCGATCTCACCGGCGCTCTTGGCGAGGTTGGCCTCCGTGCGCGCCCCGAGCACCGCGTTGCCGCCGTCGCGCACGACCGCCGCCGCGACCTGATGACCGAGCCCGGCGCCGACCCCCGACACGACGACGGTCTTGCCCGTGAGCAGTGACATCGGAGCCTCCCGGGTATGGCGAATTATCTGACGGGGCGTCAGAGTATGGGCGACCGGCGGAGGACGGAAGGGGAGCGACATGAGCGAGGAAACCCGCAGTGACGTGTACGCCGAGCTGGCCGCCGTGGGGCCGTACGGAGTCCGGCCCGGCCACGCCCTCATCACCATGGTCGAGCCCCACCCCGGCCACGAGTACGCGTACAACCGCTGGTACGAGGACGACCACTACTACGCCGGCGCGATGGCCATGCCCTGGATGTACGCCGGGCGCCGCTGGGTGGCGACCCGCGACCTCCAACTCCTGCGCTACCCCGAGAAGTCGGCGATCGCCCAGCCGGTCACCGCCGGCTGCTACCTCTCGACGTACTGGATCACGGACGGCCGCTACGACGACCACATGCGCTGGACCGTCGCGATCAACAAGCGCCTCAACCGCGATGCCCGCGTCTACCAGGACCGTACGCACGTCTTCACGGCGTTCCAGGACCACGAGGCGACGGTCTACCGGGACGGGGCCGCCGGGCCCCGCGACTTCCATGCGCTCGACCACCCGTACGCCGGCCTGGTCGTCGAGGTGATCGACACCGAATCGGCCGGGGAGCGGGCCGAGTTGCTGGAGTGGCTGCGCTCCCGGCAGCTGCCCAAGCGGGTGGCGGGCTCACCGGCCGCGATGGTGACCGTCTTCCGCCCGACCCCCCTGCCCGGCGACCGCATGACGTACGTCAAGCAGGTCGAGGGCGTGGAGACCCGGCTGACCCTGCTGTGGTTCCTGGAGGCGGATCCCCGGGACTGCTGGGAGGCGTACTTCGCGGATCTGGAGGCGCCGGTGCGGGAGGCGGGGCTGGGGAGGGTGGAACTGGTGGCGCCGTTCGTCCCCACGGTGCCGGGGACGGACAAGTACGTCGACAGGCTCAGGTAGCGTCACGTTCCCAGGTGGCGACAGGCTCAGGTGGTGGACACACGCCGAGCCCCCTCGGCAAGGACGGCGGGCTGGTCGAGAGGGCTCTTCACGTGCTGCTTGTGAAATTGTGGAAGGCGAACGCGGTCGAGGATCAGCAGATCCTCCCCTCTACGCCTTGATCGAGCCGACGAAGGTGTTCCACGCGTCGGCCGGGAAGGCCAGTACGGGACCCTCGGGGACCTTGGAGTCCCGGACGGCCATGGCCGCGCGGACCGGGGACTTGATCTCGACGCACGCGCCGTTGCCCGTGGAGTACGAGGACTTGGTCCACGTGTCCGTGGTGCCCTGACGAATTGCCATTTTTGCTCCGGAATGCCAGTTGTTGAGTTGCTGTCACCGCACGACGGATCCGACTCCGAACCCACAGCGCGGTTTGCGCCAACCCTTGGTGTGTGGTGGCGTGATCGACGCTACTCGCCAACCTCGACGTACGAAGTGACCATTCACTCGACCGGGTGGCATATTCCAGATGAGTCTTCCAGTCCGACCCGGGGAAGGTGTACCTTACGGCGCTTCAGCGCGCGTACTCCTTCGCGATGTCCGCGATGAACTGCCGTGACTGGTCCGGATTCAGGGCCTGGGCGCGCAGGTGCTCGTACATCACGCTGTATTTCTGCACGTCGTTGGCCTTCTCCAGGTACAGGTCGCTGGTGACGCCCTCGATGTAGACCACACTGGAGTCCGCCGCGTCGGGGAACTCGAGGATCGCGTACTGGCCGTTCAACCCGGGGTGGGCCCCCATGTCGAAGGGGATCACCTGCACGGTGACGTGCGGCAGTTGGGACTGCTCGACGAGGTACTCCAGCTGGTCGCGCATGAGGGAACGATTGCCCACCACCCGGCGCACGGCCGCCTCGTCCATCACCGTCCACAGCCGGAGCGGGTTCTCCGGGGCGGTGATTCGTTCCTGCCGTCGCAGGCGCACCTGTACGCGCTTCTCGACGTCGGTGGCGGCCGTCTCCGGCAGCGCACCCGCGATCAGCGCCTCCGCGTACTGCCGGGTCTGCAACAGCCCCGGGACGACCTGGGGGTCGTAGACCCGCAGACTCGCCGCATCCGTCTCCAGGCCGATGTAGACGCTGTACGGAATGTCCCCGAAGGAATGCCACCATCCTTGCTGGCGGCTGTCCTTGGCCATCTGCATCAGCGAGTCGACGATCCGGTGGTCCTCCACCTCGTACACCCCGCACAGGTCGCGGACGTCGCGCTGGCTGATGCTGCGCCGCCCGTTCTCCAGCCGGCTGATCTTCGACTGCGACACCAGCAGCCGCTCGGCGACCTCTTCGGCCGTCATGCCCTTGAGCTCGCGGAGCCGGCGCAGCTCCTGGCCCAGCCGGCGTCGCCTGACGGTGGGATTGACATTGGACGCCACGAGACGTGCACCTCCGGCTGCGTGCCTGCGCTAGCTGTACTTTGCCACTTTGCGTATCTGCTGTTGAGCAGACTGCCACCAAGGGACTTGGTACCGCTGGGAAACGGCGTATATGCGCTGCGCGGACGACCGTTCCCGAGTTCAGGGAAAAACGGCCGCGCGGGGCAGCGGAACCGTTACGGCATCCGTAGGGACGGATGGCGTACGGCCCCGCTGCCCCGCGCGGACCAGCGGCTCCCGTACCGGGTCTCGGGGACTGCGCCTTCGCAGGCTCGGTGCGGCGCTCGGCGGTGCGTGGTGCTGCGGTGCGTTGCGGTGCGATGTCGTGCTGGTGGTGCGGTTCGTGCGGAGCGTCGTGGAACTGCGGCTCAGTGGGCCACGACGCGCGCCATGGAACCGCGGCGCGGCTGCATCGGAACGCCACGAGCGGGTTCCGGCGCTGACCTGGCCGGTCCGGCGGTGGCCTGACGGCCGGCCGGGGCCGGGTTGCGGCGTGGTTGTGCGCCCACGCCGTTCTGGACGTCCATCACGGCGTGCGCGACGAGACCGCCCATGGGGTCGTGCCTGATGAGATCCCGCAACCGGGACCGAGAGGACCGCCCCTCGTTCCCCGGGTACAGGTGCTTGCCGAGGCCGACCGCATGCGCCAGTGCGGCGAGTGCGGCGGTCCGCGGGTCCGGCGGCACGCCGGTGCGGATCGCGGAGTCGAGCCGGGCCCTGATCTCCCGGCTGATCTCGGTGTCCGTCGCCTGGTAGCGCGTCGTCGGGAGCACTCCGCACATCTGGCCCGCCACGGCATGCACCATGCCGCACCGCTCCAGATGCGAGAGATAGGTCTGGCGCAGTCCCAGTCGGGGCCCGCCAATCCAGTTCACTGCGCGTACCGGAGCGCCACGCCTGCGCAGCAGCTCCAACGCACAGTCCAATGTTGGATCTCCAGTCGGCCGTGGGGCTACCACGGCGATACGATCCCCGTCTGGGGCTATCCGTCCGGCCAGCGCCAGCTCCACTAGCTGTGCTCCGGCCAGACCGAGGTCGAGCGACTGCGGCTGTGCAGTGGTACCCGTGGCCGGGTCCAACGCCAGCAGCAGAAGCTCCTCCGGAAGTGTTCTGCGGCTCCTGCCCATCCATGCCTCCCCGCGTGGATGAAAGACAGGGTGACCCCTCTCACATTGGTCTGTCGAGGGTGCGTGACCTGTTTGTGAGGGAACCAGTAGGTATGTCGTTCTCGTCTACCGCAGGGGTTAAGCCCACACACAGGACACTGGTACATGGTTCGGACAGCGCGTTTGAGCGGTGTTTCGGGCGGCGGTTCACGGTTCGGTAGGTCGCACGGACGGCGTGCGGCATGGAGGAGGCATCGGTGGCGGGCGAGTCCCCCGACAGGTCGAAGCAGCGCGAGTCGTCGGCAGAACCGACGTCGGGGACCAAGGGCCCGGTTCCCGAGCCCGCCCCCCAGGATCGCCCGGCCCGCGATCCCCGTCTCTCGGTGGCCCGCGAGACCGACACGTCAGAAGCACACGGCGGCGTGGACACGGCGACGCGGGTCTTCTCGGTACGGGATCTGAAGACGGCGGTCGAGGAGGCCGGGGGGACTTCGGGCGAGCGGCCGGAGTCCGAGGGGACGCCGGCCGAGCGGTCCGAGGCCGAGGGGACCGTGACGGGGGAGAGCGCGGCCGAGCGGTCTGAGGCCGGGGAGAGCGCGGCTGGGGAGACCGAAGCCGGGCGGTCTGAGGCTGAGACGCCTGAGGCTGAGGCGACCGTGACGGGGGAGAGCGCGGTCGAGGAGCCTGGGGCTGCGGAGGCGAAGGACGGCGAGGCCGAGGACTCCGAGGACGAGGGTGCGGCGGCTGTCGGTGACGGCGCTGTGGCCGAGGACGAGGATGCGGCGGCCGACGCCGCTGCGCCCGCCGGCGACGAGGGCGGTGACGCCCGGCTCCGGGCCGCTGTGGCGGCCTGGGTCCGCTCCGGGGACTCCAAGGACTCCCAGGGCTCCGAGGAGCCCGAGAACGCGGAGAGCGCCGCTGAGGCCGACGAGGACGGTGCCGCGGAGACTCAGGCGGGCCCCGACGCCGACAGCGATGCCGAGGAGGAGGCTGCCGCCGACTCCGCCGAGGCGGCGGAGGGACCGGAGGACGCTGCCCCCGAGCCCGAGGCGGACACCGCCTCCGCCGCGGACGCCCGTGCCGCAACGGGCGCCGCCGCTGAACCGGACGGTGATTCCCAAGCGGCCGCCGACGCTGCAACGGGCGACGAGCCCGGGGCTGGAGACGGCTCCGGGGCGGGCGGCGCCTCCAAGACGGGTGCCGAACCCAAGACGGGCGACGCCTCGGACCTGCGTGGCGCCTCCGAGACCCGCGGCGCCTCCGAGACGGGTGGTGCATCCGCGACGGGCGGCGAACCCAAGACGGGGGGCGCCTCCGAGGCAGGCGCCGAATCCAAGACAGGCGATGCCTCGGACGCGCGCGGCGAATCCGAGACCGGCGGTGCCTCTGGGACGGGCGACGCCCCCGAGGCAGGCGCCGAATCCGAGACCGGCGGTGCCTCCGAGACGCGTGGCACCTCCGGGACGGGCGCCGGACCCAAGACAGGCGACGCCTCGGACGCGCCTGGCGCCTCCGAGACCCGCGGCGAACCCGGGACCGGCGGTGCAGCCGATGCCGGTGGTGAATCCGGGACCGGCGGTGCAGCTGAAGCCGATGGTGAATCCGTTGCTGACCGTGGACCCGCGGTCGCCGACGGCGAGGACGCCCCGAAGGGGCCACCCGCAGTCGACGACGAAAGTGGTACGGGTGGTGCGGGTGGGAACGCCGAGACCGAAGGCGAAGCCGAGGTCGAGGACAAGCCCGTCGACCAGCCGACCGCCATCTTCAAGCGCCCCACCAGGCCCCAGGTCGACCAGCCCACCACCATGCTCAAACTGGGCGGCGCCAAGACCCCCGAGCCGTCCGAAGCCGAGCGCACCAGCAAGTTCGTAGCGCTCAAGCCCCTGGACGAACCCCGCACACCCCGCAGGCCCGCGGACGCGACCGCCCCCGTCCCCCAGGTCGGCCCCGAGCGCACGGCCCAGCAGCCGCTGCCCCCGAAGCCGCCGCTGGACCTGCTGGCCGAGCTGACCAACACCCCGCCACCGCCGCAGACCCCGGTCCGCACGATCATCCGCAGGGTCAAGATCTGGACCCCGCTGGTCCTGCTCCTCGCGATCATCTTTGCGATCGTGCAGTCCGTGCGCCCGCTGCCCACCCCCACCCTCGCGCTCACCGCCGACGAGTCGTACACCTTCGACGGCAACAAGGCCGGCCTCCCCTGGCCGAACGAAGGCCAGGGCTGGATGGACGTCAACGGCATCGGCACGATGGGGAGCTTCGGCAAGCAGACCCCCGTCCCGATCGGCTCCGTGGCCAAGGCCATGACCGCGTACATCGTCCTCAAGGACCACCCGCTCAAGCGGGGCGAGGAGGGCAAGAAGATCACGATCGACGCGCTGGCGGAGAAGGAGGGCGGCTACGACAAGCAGCACGAGTCCACCCTCAACACCGTCAAGGAGGGCGACGTCCTCACCGAGAAGCAGGCGCTGTCGGCCATCATGATCCCGTCGGCCAACAACATCGCCCGTCTGCTGGCCCGTTGGGACATGGGCTCCGAGGCGACGTTCATCAAGAAGATGAACGACACCGCCAAGCAACTCGGCATGAAGAACACGACCTACACCGACGCCTCCGGCCTCAAGGAGAGCACCGTCTCCACCGCCGAGGACCAGGTGAAGCTCGGCAACGAGCTCGTGAAGATCCCGGCGCTGATGGACATCACGAAGCTGCCCTACTGGTTCGACCCGTCCGGCAAGAAGTGGAAGAACTACAACACCCTGGTCCCCTTCGACGGCGCCATCGGCATCAAGACGGGCACGACCACCAAGGCCGGCGGCAATCTCCTCTTCGCCGCCACCAAGGAGGTCGGCGGCGGGACGGTCACCGTGGTCGGAGCGATCCTCGACCAGCAGACGGCGCCGATCATCGACGTCGTCAACCACGCCAGCAGGACGGCGATGCTCGCCGCCCAGGACGCGCTGACCTCGACGAAGATACTGAAGAAGGGCGACGTCGTCGGGTACGTGGACGACCAGCTCGGAGGCCACACCCCGATCGTGCTCACCAAGGACGTCGCCGCCGTCGGCTGGGCGGGCCTGAAGGTGAAGCTGTCCTTCGACGCCGACGACGTACCGCACACCGCGAAGGCCGGCACCACGGTGGGCACCCTCACCGTGGGCGACGGCACGAGCGGCGCGGTCAAGGTCCCGGTGGCGCTGCAGAAGGACCTCACGGAACCCGGCTTCACGGCCAAGCTCAAGCGCCTCGGCTGACAGCGGCCGCGGACGCCCTCGCACCCCGTCGGCGGGCCCACCAGGGAGCCCTCCGGCGGGGTGCGTGCTAGCGTCACGAAACGGGGCAGGCCGCCGCTCACGGGACGCGACCGGGAAATCCCCGGGGACGCAGCCGCGAACCAGCGGAGAACGGGACGCGTCCCAGAACAGAAGACGGGACACCACGGGGAGTGCCTTCAGGTGGCCACTGCGGAGCCGACACGCGCCGACGACGCCGATCCGGGCCCGGGAACCGGCCCGCGAATACGCGTGCCCGCTCCGCGCACGGAGGACATGCGCGGCATGTACGGAAGTGACACCGACCGCGCGCAGACCGGCGAGCGGGCGCAGGCCGGCCAGCGGGCGCGGAGCGACAGGACCGCACGCGCGCAGGCCGCCTTCCTCGCCCTGCGTGAGCGGCTGCTGCGCCACCCGGTGCTCTCCCTCACCGCCCTGTCCGGCGTACTCCACATCGTCTGGTTCTTCACCTTCGCGAACAGTGGCGGCGATCTCGCGGCGCAGGACGCATGGGCCGAGTTCGTCGGCCGGCACCCGGACTCGGCGTACAACCTCGCCTGGTACGGCGGTATGCACCCGGTGTCGTACAGCGTCGTGTCGCCGTATCTGATGTCGGTGCTCGGTGTCCGTACGACGATGATGATCGCGGGCACGGTCTCGGCCGGTCTGCTGACGATGATCCTCATCCGCAGCCGGAGCGTGAAGAACCCGCTGTGGGCGTCCCTGGCGGGACTCTTCGCGTTCCTGTGCAACGCGGTCTCCGGCCGGGTGACCTTCGGCCTGGGCACGATGTTCGCGCTGGGCGCGGTCGCCACCGTCTTCTGCTGGCCGTACAAGTGGCGCTACAAGCGGTGGGCGAAGGCCCTGTGCACGGCACCGCTGGCCGCGCTGGCGACGATGTCGTCACCGGTCGCGGGCCTGTTCGTGGGGCTGGTCGCCGTCGCCCTGTTCCTGCAGAAACGCCGTCCCGGCGCATGGGCGCTGGGGCTCACCCCGGCCGCGGTGGTGGCCGTGTCGGCCTGGCTGTTCCCCTTCTCCGGCACCCAGCCGATGACGATCTGGTCGGTGATCCTGCCGTTCCTGTACGCCGCCCTCGCCTTCGTGCTGGTCCCGAAGGAGTGGACGACGGTCCGGCTGACGTCCGCGGTGTACGGCCTCTCGGTCCTCGCGGTCTGGCTGGTCAGCTCGCAGATCGGCTCCAACATCACCCGGCTGGCGATGCTGTTCGCCGGCGTGACCCTGGTCGCGGCGCTTCCGTTCACGGTCCCGCGCTCGCGCAAGTGGTACGTCACCGTGCTCGCCTTCGCCGGCTTCGTCGTCTGGATCGGCTTCAAGTCCGTCGACGACATCATCCACACCTCGCCCGCCGCGTCCTGGGCGCGCGAACTGGCACCCCTGGTGAACGAGCTCCAGGGCGTCGGTGCCGAGAAGGGCCGCGTGGAGGTCGTCCCCGCCCGCTCCCACCGCGAGGCCTCCGCCCTCGCCCCCTACGTCAACCTGGCCCGCGGCTGGAACCGCCAGGCCGACATGGAGCGCAACCCCCTCTTCTACGACGACACCCTCAACTCGGCGAACTACCACGAGTGGCTGCAGCGCTGGGCCGTCCACTTCGTGGTCCTGCCCAAGGGCGAGCTGGACGGCGACGGCGGGGAGCGCGAGCGGGAGCTCGTGCAGCGGGGCATGCCGTATCTGAAGCAGATCTGGGGCGATGCCACCTGGCAGCTGTTCCGCGTCACCGACCCCACCCCGCTCGCCGACCCGCCCGCCACCGTCGACCGCGCGGCCCAGGGCGAGCTGACCATCGAGGTCAAGAAGCCCGGCCGCGTCCTGATCCGCGTCCCCTACTCCCCGTGGCTCGGCCTAGTCGACACCAAGGGCAAGGGCGTCGAGCCCCCGCAGGAGACGTACGCCTCCAAGCACCGCGCGGACGGCACGCCCAAGTCGTACGACAACGTCAACGGCTGTCTGATGCAGACGCAGGAGGACGACAAGGGCGACAAGTGGACGATCCTGCTGGCCCCGAAGGCGGGAACGTACCGCTTGGGAGCGCCGTACCAGCTACCACGCGGCACCCCCTGCCCGGACGAGCTGAAATAAGCCCGTCCGGCGTTTGAGGACGAGGCCGTTCAGGCCGAAGGGGGGTCTGGGGGCGCAGCCCCCAGGGACGGGAAGGGAAGGGGCGGCGGGGGCGAGGAAACCCCACGCCGCCCCGACACCGCTTACTTCACCGGAAACGCCACATCACACACCGCGTCCTCCGGCCCCGCCGCCTCCCAGTCGGCGAAGTAGATCTCCCGGCACGGCCCCGCCTGCTCCAGCCCCTGCGCCGCGATCCACTGTTCCACGGCCTCGAAGGCGGCTCCGATCTGCGGAGCGGCCACCTGCGCCTTGGTGATCCGGGCGTACGCCAGCCGAGCCGCCGGCTCGACGCGCACCCGGGTCTCCCAGGCCCGCCCGTGCTGCTCGGCCCACACCCGGGCCGCCGCCTCGTCCGCGACCGGCACGCAGGACTCGGCCGGCCCGTCGCTCTCCATGGACACCTCCGAGTGGTAGACGACGAAGGGCGCTCCCACGACACCTCCGCTGGCGCCCGCCGCCTCCTCGAGGCGGTCCAGCGACGCCCCGATCCACGCCGGCAACTCGTCCTGCAGTGTGTGCCGGGACTGTGTGATCACCACCTGCTCGGGCACGTCCACCGTCTCGACCACAAACTTGCCGTACATCTCGGAGCTCCTCCCCGACAGTCGTCCACGGAGGTACTCGACGAGCGTCCGCTGCCCCGCCATGCGCGTCTCGACGTCCGCCCAGTAGGCGGCGAGCCGGTCGGCGGCCTCGGTGCCGTCCGCCCCCACCACCTCGGCGATCCGGGCGAGCGGCATGTCGAGCCGCCGCAGCAACGCCACAAGGCGGGCGCGTTCCACCTGGTCGGCGCGGTAGTAGCGGTAGCCGTTGAGCTCGTCGACATGCGCGGGCGCGAGCAGGCCGAGGCGGTCGTAGAGCCGCAGTGCCTTGGCCGACAGGCGCGCCCGGGTCGCGAACGCGCCGATGGTGAGCAGTTCGTCGTTCACCTGAGCATCCTCCGTCACCGGACGGGTCCTTTCCGCCCGGTGCCGAGAACGCTCGTCCTTGCCCCAGGGGCAAGGTCAACGCCCGCTACGCGAGGGCGCCCTCCACCGCCGCCACGACCTCCGCCGCCTCCGGCTCGGTCCGCGGCGAGAAGCGGGCCACGACCTTGCCGTCCCGGCCGATCAGGAACTTCTCGAAGTTCCAGCGGATGTCGCCGCTGTGGCCCTCGGCGTCGGCGAAGCCGGTCAGACGGTCGTAGAGGGGGTGCCGGTTCTCGCCGTTCACCTCGACCTTCTCGGTCAGCGGGAAGGTCACGCCGTACGTCGCCGAGCAGAACTCGGCGATCTCCTCGGCGCTGCCCGGCTCCTGCCCGAGGAACTGGTTGCAGGGCACGCCGAGGACGGTGAAGCCCTGCTCGGCGTAGCGCGCGTGGAGGCGCTCGAGCCCGGTGTACTGCGGGGTCAGCCCGCACTTGGAGGCCACGTTCACGATGAGGACCGCCTTGCCCGTGTACTGGGACAGGTCGGCGGAGCCACCCTTGAGAGCGCCGATCTCCACGTCGAGGGGACCGGCGCCGTTGCTGTCTGCAGTCGTCATAAGCGGATGCTAACTCCGGTACGTGGCGTCCCGGCTCTGGGCCTCCACCAGAACCCCACCGGCCGCCGTCCGTGAGTACAGCACCGAGCGGCCCGCGCGCCGCCGCTCGATCAGCCCCGCGTCCAGCAGCACCTTCAGATGCCGGCCGACCGAGCCGAGGCCCTGGCCGGTGACGGCGGTCAGCCGGCTGGTGCTCATGGGGGAGGCGAGAAGGGCCAGGACTCCGGCGCGGGCGGGGCCGAGCAGGGCGGCCAGGCTCGCGGGGACGCCGGACGGGCGGTCGCCGGCGAGGGCGCCGCTGCACGGGTAGACGATCGCGTACCGCTGCCCAGTCCGGCCGTACGGTCTCGGTCCAGACGTGGCAGAAGAGGCCGGCGGCACGCTCGGGCAGGTCGTCGCGGTCCAGGGCGGCGGGCAGCGGGCCGCGCGGGTTCGGTGGCCCAGCTCACCTCGCCCGCCACGGCGATGGCCGTGATGGCGCTCGCGTCGCTCGCGGTGACGCTGACGCTGGCTACGGCTGCTGCTCGACAGCGGGCGCCGGAGCCGGCACCGGTGCCGTAGAAGCCGTAGGAGCGGCCCCGGACCCGAAGTGCTGGGCCGCCTTGTCGAAGTACCTGAGCAGCTCCACCGGGAACGGCATCACCAGCGTCGAGTTCTTCTCGGCCGCGACCTCCACGACCGTCTGGAGGAGACGCAGCTGCATCGCTTCCGGGGTGTCCGACATGATGCGGGAGGCGTTGGCGAGCTGTTGGGCGGCCTGGAACTCGCCGTCCGCGGTGATGACGCGGGCGCGCCGCTCGCGCTCCGCCTCGGCCTGCCGGGACATGGACCGCTTCAGCGACTCCGGCAGCTGTACGTCCTTGATCTCCACGCGGTCGATGTGGACGCCCCAGCCCGCGGCCGGGCTGTCGATCATCAGGGCGAGCCCCTCGTGCAGCCGCTCACGGTCCGACAGCAGGTCGTCCAGATCGCTCTTGCCGATGATGGAACGCAAGCTGGACTGGGCGACCTGGCCGACGGCGAAGACGTAGTCCTGGACCTCGATGGCGGCTTGGAGCGGATCCGTCACCCGGAAGTAGACGACCGCGTCGACCTTCACCGAGACGTTGTCCTTGGTGATGCCCTCCTGGGTCGGCACCGGCATGGTGACCACCTGGGTGTTCACCTTCCGCATCCGGTCGACGAACGGGATCAGGAACGTCACGCCCGGCTGCCGGTACGACGGCAGTGCCTTGCCCATCCGGAACACGACCCCGCGCTCGACCTGGTTGACCACCCGCATACCGCTGCGCAGCACGAGCAGGACCGCCACGGCCACCAGCACGACCGCGACCACAGTGCCTTCCATGGCACTCCATTCCTCGAAAGGATTCCCCGTAAGGATTGAGACAAGGAAGTAGACACCGGACGGAGTTGGCCGGATGCGCCCGCACGCGTCAGGAGATCGTCAAGAAAACGATCCTGCACGCGGCCCTGACGCCCGAGGGCGGCGTCCCGTCCCCGGTACGCCGCCCTCGGTTGTCGTGCCGGTCCGGTCAGCTCCGGTGTGTGGAGCCGTGGACCACGAGCTCGGTCACGTCCATGTAGCTGCAGCCCGAGGGGCTCGGGTCCGTCGCGCACTTGGCGCCGTTGTCGGCGGCCTGGTTGCCGAGCATGGTCAGGCGGACGTAGCGCACGTTCTGCCCGGTGCCGGCCTTGAGGGACACGGCGTTCTCCCGGCCGGTGTCGGCGGGCTTGAAGTGGCCCTCGGCGGCGGTGACCCAGGTGGTGCCATCCGTCGAGGTCTCGACCCGGTAGTCGCCGAGGGACGCCGTCTTGTCGTCCCCGCAGCCCGCCGTCGGGTCGATGCGCAGCTCGGCGACATCGACGGCCGAGGGCAGCTTGACCGTGTTGTGCACCGGGTCGACCCCGGTGCCGTTGCTGCCGCCCTTGGCGTCCGAACCCCAGACGGTGCCCGACATGTCGATCAGGCCGTTCGGTCCGCAGCCGAAGTCGGTGTTGTCGGGCCCGGTGAACTCCGTGACCGTGGCGCCGCCGGAGGCGGCGGCCCAGTCGCGGCGCAGTGCCCAGTCGGCGCTGCTCCCGGAGCCGACGGAGACCGTGCGGATCTGCGGCTCGTAGCCGTTGCCGCTCGCGTACACCTTCCGGTACGTGCCCTTGGGGACGTTGTGGATCGTGTACGTGCCGTCCGCCCTGGTCACGGCGGAGAAGTCGGCACCGGGGAAGCCGGAGGCATGGCCGCTGATGCTGACGCCGACCCCGCCGACGGGGGCTCCGGACGCGTCGTCGGTGACCTTGCCGGTGAGGGTGGTCACCGGGGTGTGCGGGCCCGGCGGCAGCGAGAAGTCCTCGTCGGGCTTGGTGTCGTCGGCGGTGAGCGCGGCGGCGAAGTAGCCCATGCCGCGGTGCGCGAACACCTTCCAGATGCGGTCGTGGGCCCGGCCGCGGTTGACCACGGTGTCGGCCTGCAGGACGGCGTTGCGCTGGTCGAGGAAGGTGGGGTTCGCGGGTGACAGCTCCATCGCGCGGGTCAGCAGCGACTCGGTGAGCCTGCTGCCGAGCCGGTTGCGCAGGTCCCAGAGCGTCTCGCTCCAGATCTCGCCGTCGGCGTGCACCTCGGCGCCGCGGCGCGAGATCTTGCCGTAGTCGCCGTAGGTGTACCCGCCCTTGCCCGCCGCCGACGTGCCGGGGCACTTCGCGGAGGTGGAGCCGACCGGGCAGTCCAACGGCTGGGAGCGGGAGGGCAGTTCATCGGTCCAGTGCGGCGGGTCGAGGGCCACCTCGCCGTCGGTGCGCCGGCTGTCCTTCAGCAGTCCCTGGTCGTTGAGGAAGTCCAGCGCGTACCAGTCGCTCCACGCCTCGCCCATCGCCCCGCCCTGCTGGCCGGTGAGGGCCGAGACCCCGTCGGCGCCGACGACGAGCCGGTTGGACAGACCGTGCGTGTACTCGTGGTAGACGGTGGCCGCGTCGTCGCCCCAGTTGCCCTGCAGCACCGTGTAGCCGGGCCCGGACCCGGTCAGGTACATCTGCATCGTGGGCGCCTGGCCGTCGGGCGGCGTCCCCATGTTGGCGTTGTTCAGGTGGTTCTCGTCGGGCAGCCCGCGGTCGACCGCCGCGCCGTCGTCGGTCTGCGCGTCCACGGCGTCGCCGTCCCGGCCGTCGAAGTTGCCCGCGGCCCGGGTGAAGCCGATCGGTCCGGCCTCCAGGTGGTCGTGGTAGGTGCCGAGGTAGTAGTAGACCTGCGCGGCGTTCTGCTCACGGTTGGTCTTCCAGGAGTACGGCGTCTTCTGGTCCCAGGAGCAGGGCAGCGGTACGTCGCAGCCGGGACCGGTGACGGGCTTGAACGGGAAGGCGAACGTCCCGTCGGCCGCCGGGGTGATCTCCTCGCCCGCGTCGACCTTGTTGTTGTCGTCGACATCGCTGAAGACGTGCGCGATACGGCCGTCGAGGGTCTTGGCGCCGACGGGCAGCCAGCCCCGGGCCGTCAGATGGCGGGTGTGCTGCTTGCCGCCCGCGGGGGCGCCGGGGTACCGGTCCCAGACGAGGACCTTGCCGCCCCGCAGCAGCCTGGCCGGCGAGGGGGGCAGGGGCTGCCCGGAGGAGGGTGCCGTCCCGGTCGCCGCGGACAGGTCGGAGGAGAGGTTCTGCCGGTACAGCACCCGGCCGGTCGCCGCGTCGACGACGTGCAGCCACATGCCGTGGCCGTCCGGCACGGTGACCGTCTGCCAAGCGCGCCGGGCGGCGCCTCCCGGCCCCGTGTAGACGACCTGCTTGGCGGTGTCCTGCTTGCCGACGCCGTCGGCCCCGGCACCGGCGATGTCACGAACGGCGGTGTGCCTGGCCTGCGTCGAGGTAAGACGGCCGGGGGCCAGCTGAGCGGGCAGTTTCGGCACCGGGGAGCCGAGCACGCTGATCAGCCGCCCGTCCCGGGAGACGTTCGCCTTGACGCCGTTGCCGAACACCGGGACGCCGTCGACCGACTGGACGAACGACAGATGACGGACCCCGGCGACGTCGGTGTACTCCTTGCGCAGGGTCAGCTCGCGGACCTGACCCGCCGAGAGACCGAAGACATCGGGATGGTCGCGCAGATACTGCCGGACGATGTCCTGCGGGCCCTTGTCGCTGCGGGGCGTCAGATACCCGTCCAGCTTGGCCACCTGCCGCGCCGTGCCGGTGGCCGGGTCCAGCTCGAGCACGCCCTGAACCCCGAGTTGTTCGCGCAACTGCCGTACGCCGGGCCGATTTTCGGCCTTCGCGAGCCGGGCGTCGCGGCGCACCAGCGTCTGCTGCGACGGTACGGGCTGCGTGGCGGACGGTGTGGGCGACGGACCGTCGGCCGCCGGGCCACCCGGGACCGCGTTCGCGGCGCCGGGCACAAAAGCGACGGCCAGCGTGAGGCCGGCCGTCGCGGTGAGTATGGTCGCGCGTCTTGCGCGCGAGGAGGCTCTCGTCATGTTCAACGCCTCGTGGGGGGTGAGGGATCCAACGGCCGTGGTCGGCGGCCGAGTTGTACGCCCGAACCCTTTCAGGGCGACCTGCGCGGCAGATAGCCTCGAAGGTCAGGTGTCACAGAAGTCACACAGGTACCCATTAGTGACGCGCACTCACACGAGTGATGGCCGGTGACACCGTTGAGCCCGAGGCGCCCGGTGCACCAGTGTGTACTGCCATGGACCGTGACCGGACCCCCCACGCCTTCCGTCCGACCCGCCGCCAACTCCTGGCCGCCACAGGTGCGTTGCCGCTCATCGGCACGAGCGCGCCGCCGGTGCGACCCCGCACCGCCACCCCCTCCCTGTCCTTCACCCGGGCCACCAACGGCTCGGCCACCCTCGCCCCGGCCGGTGACCGTCTGATCGCCGAGGTGCAGGGCACCCTCTGGTCCCTGCCCCGCTCGGGCGGCAAGGCCAAGCCCCTGACCCCGGCCGACCTCGAACCGGGCCGGCCCACCCACTCCCCGGACGGCACCCTCGTCGCCTTCTGCGCCTACCGGGGCGGCGGCTTCCATCTGTGGACCATGCGCCCCGACGGATCCGATCTGCGTCGCCGCACCGACGGCCCCTGGGACGACCGTGGCCCGGCCTGGTCGCCCGACGGCACCCGGCTCGCCTTCGCCTCCGAGCGCGGCGGCGACCCCGTCGCCGGCAGTCCGTACCGCATCCACGTCCTTGAGCTGCGCACCGGCCGTATCACCCGCGTCACCGGCCTGACCGGCCAGGACGGCCCCCTCCAGGACGGCCCGTGGGAGGACTTCGACCCCGCCTGGTCACCGGACGGCACCCGCATCCTCTTCGTCCGCGCGAAGCCCGTCGCCACACCGCTGGGCACCGGCCTGGAGGCCCGTACGATCGCCGCCGTCCCCGCCGACGGCACCGGACCGGTCGTCGTGCGCCACACCGAGACCGAGGCCGCGCAGGTGATGACCCCGGCCCCGGCCCCCGACGGCCGGCTGGCGTATCTGCGCACCACGGCCGCCCCGAACGGCTCCTGCACCCTGGTCGTGGACGGTCACCCCGTCCCCGTGACCGGGGACATCGGTCCGGTGCCCCCGCGCTGGACGGCGGCGGGAGAGCTGCTGCTGACACTCGACGGCGCCTTCACCCTCGTACGACCGGAAAGCCCCGAGCAGCCGCGGACCATTCCCTTCGAGGGCGTGCTCCCCGTGCGGCGGCCGCGGTACCGGACCAAGGAGTACGACCTGGGGGAGCCGGGCCGGGCCCGGCCGGTGCGCGGTGTCCATCTGCCCGCGCTGTCACCCGACGGGCGGCAGATCGCGTTCGCGGCCCTCAACTCGCTGTGGCTGACGGGCAGTTCGGGCGGCCGCCCGCCCCGGCGGCTGCACACCGTGTCCCGCACCCGTTATCTGCTCGCGCCCGCCTGGGCCCCCGACGGCCGCTCGCTCCTCTACGCCGACGACCGCGACGGCCTCCTCGGTGCGTACCGTCACGATCTCGCCACCGGCGCGGAGACCGCGCTCGCGACCGGCGGCCGGGTTCACCCCGCGCTCTCGCCGGACGGGCAGCGGCTCGCCTGCCTCGACCTGACCGGCCGGCTCCTCGTCCGGGACCTGGCCTCCGGCGAGGAACGCGTCCTCGCCGCGCCCCTCGGCGGCGGCGGTCTGCCCGGCCGCCCCAGCTGGTCGCCGGACGGCCGCCACCTCGCCCTCTGCGACCGGGGCCGCCTCAACTCCCGCTTCCGGGAGGGCTACAACCTCATCCGGATCGTCGACACCACCACGGGCGCCGACCGGCTGCACGCCGTCGCGCCCCACACCTCGATCTCCGACCGGTACGACTCCGGGCCCGTCTGGTCGCCCGACGGCCGCTGGATGGCGGTGATCGTCGAGTCGGCGCTCTGTCTGCTGCCCGTCGACCCCGACGGCACCCCGGCCGGCGACCTGCGCACCCTCACCGCCGAACCGGCCGACCACCCGTCCTGGTCCGGCGACTCGACGACGCTGCTGTACCTCTCCGGCGGCCGGCTGCGGCTCGTCGCCGTCGACGGCGGTCCCGCCCGCACCGTCCGCGTCCCCCTCGACGCCCCCAGGCCCACACCCGCCGATGTGGTGGTGCACGCCGGACGCTTCTGGGACGGCACGGGCGAGACGACCCGCGATGACATCGACGTCGTCGTAAGCGGCGGACGTATCAAGGCAGTCGAGCCCCACCGCTCAACACGCCGGTCGGCCCTCCGCCGTATCGACGCCTCGGACCGCACCGTGATCCCCGGCCTGTGGGACACCCACACCCACCCCTGGCAGACCACCTACGGCGGCCGCCAGACCGCCGGCCAGCTCACCTACGGCATCACCACGGCCGTCTCCCTCGGCGGCTTCGCCTACGAGCAGGCCCGCATCCGCGAGGCGGTGGCCACCGGACAGCTCGCCGGGCCGCGGCTGCTGACCACCGGCGAACTCCTCGACGGGGCCCGCGTCGCCTACAGCATGGGCCGCGCCCACCGCACCCGGGAAGGTCTGCGCCGCTCCCTGGAACGGGGCGCCGACCTGGACTGGGACTTCGTCAAGACGTATGTCAGGGCGCCCGGTTGGGTCATGGAGGAGGCGGCCCGCTTCGCCCACGAACGCCTCGGCGTACGCACCGGAGGCCATCTGCTCTCGCCGGGCGTACAGCTCGGCCAGGACCTGACGACCCATCTGCAAGCCACGCAGCGCGCGGAGTTCGGGCACGCGATCACGGCCAAGGGTCGTGCGTACGAGGACGTGGTGGAGATCTACACCGCACAGGCCGTGCACTTCTCCATGATCGCCACCCCCTTCACCTCCGCCCCCCTCCTCGGCGCGGACCCCACGCTCGCCGACGACCCGCGGGTCACGGTGGTGATGCCCCCGTGGGACACGGCCGCCGTCCGCCAGTCGGCGGGCGCCCCGCCCACCCCGGCCCAACTCGCCACCCTCCGCACGGAGACCGACATCTACCGGCGCATCCTCGCCGCCGGCGGCCTGGTCGCCCTCGGCACGGACCAGCCGCTCGTCCCGGTCGGCCTCTCCCTCCACCTCGGACTGCGCGCCCTGCACCGCGGCGGCCTCACCCCGGCCCAGGCCCTGCGCACCGCCACCGCCCTGCCCGCCCGCCTCTTCGGCGTGGACGGCGACCTCGGCACGGTGGAGGAGGGCAAGCTCGCCGACCTTACGGTGATCGACGGCGACCCCTTCACGGACTTCGCCACGCTGGTGCGTACGGTCTCGGTACTCAGGGGCGGAGTGCCGTATACGACTGAGGAGTTGGTCGCAGCCTTCGAGCCGACCGCCGGGGACGCGAAGGCGGCGGAGGAGGACTGGTTGGGGATGGGGCGTCTGATGCGGCGGGACGGGTGCTGTGACGGGCACAGCGTCTAGCGTCCTTGGGCTGCGGGGGCCACGTCGGGACCCGACGGTTCATACCCGGCCCGACCCTGCAGTTCGCCATCTTGGCGGCTCGGCTCGCCTCACTCGCTCCGCAATGCGCCGGCCGTGTCCTTCCGCGCGGCCCAGCCCGCCGGCAGCAAGGCCCCTGCCACCGCGATGACCAGCCCGCCGAGCGCGAGCAGGGCCAGCTGCGGCGCGTGGTAGACCGCGATGTCCGACGTCGGCAGGGTCATACCGACGGCCCGGCCCATGAGCGGTGTGACGTACCGGTGCAGGGCCACCCCCACCGGGACCGCCGTCGCGCCGGCCGGCAGACCGATTGCGGCGACCGAGGTGATGACCATGGTCACGGTCTGGCGCGGGGTCATGCCCAGGGCCTTGAGAACGCCGAGGTCGTGGACGCGGTCGCGGGTGTCGAGGACGACCGTGTTGAGTACGCCCAGGCCCGCGACCGCGACCAGCATCAGGGTGAGCATCCCGACCAGGGCGTCCATGGTCACGATGACATCGGATGCCTGGCCGGTGTTGGCCTGCGCCATGGCACCGATCGGGTCCAGTGCGGCGTTCAGCGAGGTGAGGTAGTGCGTCAGATCCGTGCCGGGTTGCGTCTGCACGGCGTACCGGCCCGGTTGCGCGTCGAGTCCCAGTGCCGCGAGGGTCGAGGTCCGGGTGAGGAGTTCCATGCCCTGGCCCACGGTGAAGAACGCCTCGCCGACGATCCGTACCGAGGTCTTCCGCCCCTGCTCCGTCAAGGTCACTGTGTCTCCGACCCGGATTCCGGCGGCCTTCAGAAACCGGGTGGTGACCACCGCCTGGCCCGGGCCGTCGAGCCAGTGGCCCGAGACCATCTGGGGAGCGGCCCACACCGCGTCGCCCTGGTAGGCCACCACGGTGGTGGCGCCGGTGATCCCGGGCACGTCGACCTCCGCCTGGGCCGTGCCGTAGAAGCGGCGGGTGCCGTGCTGTGCGCGGAGCGCGGCGGCGACCGCTGCCGGGTCGGCCCGCCGGGTGCCGGGGCCGCCGCCGGCGGGGACCGCCTGGGCTCCGGGCGGGGCCTGTCCGCCGCCGGCCTCCACCACGACCGAACCGGCCGAATCGAGCATGCGGCCCGACTGGACGGCCCCGAGCGTCAGGGCGAGCCCCACCCCGAAGGTGACGGTGGCGGCGCCGAAGGCGACCGCGGCAGCCGTCGTCGCGGAACGCGCCGGGCGGGCAAAGGGGTTCGCCAGCCCGAGGCCGACCGCGCGCGGCAACGGCAGCCGTCCCGTCAGCCGGCGGGCCAGGTGCCCCCGGCCTGCGCCCGGTGTCCGCCCCACGATGATCGCCTCCACGGTGCGCAGCCTGCCGGCCCGCAGCGCGGGCACCAGAGCGGCACCGGCTACCAGGGCGAGGGCTGCGACAGGCACAACGGCGTCGATCCACAAGGGAATGGACGCCGAAGGGCCGTCGAAGGCCCTGCCGACGTCACCGAGCACAGGAATGGCCAGCAGATTGCCCAGCACCAGCCCGAGCGCGCAGCCGACGGTCGCCGGGATCAGGGCCTGTCCGACGTAGGCCCGTACGACCTGCGCCGGGGTGAAGCCGAGGGACTTGAGGATGCCGATGCGCCGGGTCGCCGCGCCGACGGCGCCGCTGACCACGATGCCGATGACCAGGACGGACAGGATCAGTCCGAGGACACTGAAAGCGGCCAGGAAGGGCACGAACGCCATGGTGTTGGCGGTCTGGTGCTGCCTGACGGTCAGATAGGAGGCGGACCCGGTCAGCGCGCCCTTCGGCATCGCCGCGGCGATCGCGGCACGGTCGGCGGACACCTGCCCGTCCGTACCCGCGTGGCGGAAGCGATAGAGCATCTCGTACGTGGGTGGGCTGCCCTTCGTGGTCAGTGCCTCGGCCTGCGCGGGAGCCACCCAGGCATCCGCGGTGCCGGTCACCGAGCGGGCGAGGCCGACCACGGTCAGCGTGGGACTGCCCGGCGCGGCGCGGAACGTCAGGCGTGCGCCCGGTTCCACGGGCAGTCCGCCGTAGGCCACCACGATCTGGCCGGGCCGGGTGGCCCAGGTGCCCGTGACAAGGCTGAGCCCGTCGACGCGGCCCGCGGCATCCGTCCGGCCGACAACGGTGAGCGGCGGCAGATCGACACCGGCCGGAAGCACGTCCGAGCGCGACGCCGTGCGCGGCCGTAGCGAAAGGGTCCGGAACGGGCCCGCGGCGGCGATCACACCCGAGGCGCGGGCGCTTGCCGCGAGCTGGGGGGCCGTCACCTTCGTCCCGTCGAACTGCGCGGTCAGATGGGCGCCCCGCTGCTTGGCGAAGGCGTGGTCGAAGGGCGCCCGGGCCGCGACGAGCAGTCCGGCGGCGAGCACCGACGCCGTGACGGCCATGAGTGTGGTCAGGACCATCACCACGGTCTGCACGCGCCGCCGTGCGACTCCGGCGCGCACCACGCGGCCAAGAGCGCTCACCCCGCCGAGGGCGCTCATCGGGCCACCGTCACAGCGTGCTCGGTGTCCCGTACGATCCGGCCGTCGACCAGTTCCACGGTCCGGGTCGCGCATGACTCGGCAAGGCCCAGGTCGTGGGTGACCAGGATGATCGTCTGGCCTTCCGCGTTGAGTTCGGCCAGCAGTTCCCGGACGTCCTCGCCGGAGGCGGTGTCCAGGGCGCCGGTGGGCTCGTCGGCCAGCAGCAGGGCCGGACGGTTCATCAGGGCCCGGGCGACCGCGACCCGTTGACGCTCCCCGCCGGACAGCCTGCCGGGGTACGCGCCGGCGAACCCGTCGATACGGAGGTACTCCAGCAGCCCGGCGGCACGCCGGCGGGCTTCGGCCCGGGGCAGGCCCGCCAACTGGGCGGGCAGCAGCACATTGTCGGTGACCGTCAGGTCGTCCAGGAGGTTGAAGAACTGGAAGACCATGCCGATCTTCGCCCGCCGGTACCGCGCCGACGCGGCCTCGCTCAGCCCGTCCACCCGCAGTCCGCCGACCGTGACGCCGCCCGCGCTCGGCCGGTCGAGTCCGGCGATCAGATTCAGCAGCGTCGACTTGCCGCTGCCGGACGGCCCCAGCACGGCGAGTGCCTCTCCGGCACGCACGCTCAGTGTCACGTCGGCGAGAGCCGGCGGCCCCTCCCCGTACGTCCGGGTCACCTCGCGGATGTCGATGACGGGCGCGGTCGCTGCCACGATGCCTCCATGGGCCGGTGGTTGACGGTTCGGCCCGAAGGTAGGGGCCGGGCCGTGCCCGGGGCGTCGCCTGCGATGGCGAGACGGTCTGCCGTTCCTGGACGACCCCGCCGGTCGCGTCATCCCTGAGATGTACGCGCGGGATGTAGCACCCGTCCGCAGCAGGAGGGATGTGGCCGGGTCCGGGGCTTGCCACACTGATCGCATGGGTGGGGCTGATCGGGCGGAGATCGTCAAGCGGTGGCGGACGGCTGTCGCGGCGCTGCGGCACCGCAGCCCGCTGCCCCGTCCGACCCGCTGGATGTGGGCCGCCGACGCGATCCTCGCCTGTGTCCTGGCCGGCTGCACGCTGGGCGCCGCCCTCGGGCAGGGCAACGGCGCCGTGCCGGTGCCGCCGGTCGTGGTGCCCACGACGCCGCCGGTGCCGACGCCGGCCACCCCGCCGGTCGCTCCCCTTCCGCCGCCGGGTGTGCTGCAGCACCTTGAGGCCGTCCATGCCTGGCAGTTGGTGCTGGGCGCGCTGACCGCTGTGCCGCTGATGGTGCGCCGCAGGTATCCGCTGGCCGCGTTCTGGGCCGTGATCGGCACGAGCCTGATGTTCAACCACAGCCTGGGCAGCAACAACACGACCGTGTACACGTTCCTGTCCTGTGCGGTCGCCGCCTACAGCGCCGCCGTGTACAGCCCCCACCGCGCCCGCGCGCTCACGAGCCTGGTGGTCGGCGCCGGCCTGCTCGCCGTGTTCCACGACGAGAACTTCCCGTCCTTCGCCCCCGGTCTGGTGCCGTTCCTCGTGCTGCTCGGCGTAGGGCTCGGAGCCAACGCGATCCACACCTGGAAGCAGCGCCTGCGCGTCCTGCAGGAGGAGCACGAGACCGCCACGAGGCTTGCGGTCGACCGCGAACGCTCCCGGATCGCACGTGAGTTGCACGACGTCGTCACCCACAATGTGAGCGTGATGGTGATCCAGGCGGGGGCGGCACGCAAGGTGATGGACTCCGCGCCCGACCGGGCCCGCGAGGCACTGCTGGCCGTGGAGGCCGGCGGGCGCACCGCCATGGCCGAACTGCGGCACGTCATGGGCCTGCTCACCATGGCCGACGACGGCCCCGACCATGCCACCGAGGCCGACCTGGCGCCGCAACCGGGCCTCGGCCAGGTCCCTGCCCTCATCGACCGCCTGCGCGAAACCGGTGTCCCCGTCGAACTGGCCGTCACCGGAACCCCGTTGCCCCTTCCCGCCGGTGCCGACCTGGCCGCGTACCGCGTGGTGCAGGAGGCGCTGACCAACACCGTCAAACACGCTGCCGGCGCCCGGGTGCGCATCGCCGTCGACCATGCCGACGGCGCCGTGCACATCGACGTGTCCGACACCGGCGGCACCTCCGAGGCACTGGCCGGTCCCGGCGCCGGCCGCGGACTGATCGGCCTGCGCGAACGGCTCGCCGTCTACGGAGGCACCCTCAAGGCGGGCGAACACCCCACCGGCGGCTTCCGGGTGCACGCCGTCATACCGGTCGAGGAGCCCTTGTGACCCAGCCGCCGCGCGTGGTGATCGCCGACGATCAGGCGCTGGTCCGCACCGGCTTCGGCCTGATCCTGGCGGCGGACGGCATCGACGTCGTCGCCGAGGCCTCCGACGGGGACGAGGCGATCGAGGCGGTCCACCGCACCCGCCCCGACCTGGTCCTCATGGACGTCCGGATGCCCGGTACCGACGGCCTGGAAGCGACGCGCCGCATCCTCTCGGGGCTCGTGCCCGATCCGCCGCGTGTCCTGATCCTGACCACGTTCGACCTCGACCGCTACGTCTATGCCGCACTCACCGCGGGGGCGAGCGGCTTCCTCCTCAAGGACGTCACCCCCGAACACCTGGTCGCCGCCGTCCGCCTGGCCCGCTCCGGTGACGCGCTGCTCGCTCCGGCCATCACCCGACGTCTCGTCGAACGCTTCGTCTCCCGCGCCGCCGAGACCGCCGCCCTGCACCGGGACCTGTCCGTCCTCACCCCCCGTGAGCTGGAGGTCCTCCATGCACTCGGCAGCGGCCGGAGCAACGCCGAACTCGCCGCACGCTTCCACCTGAGCGAAACCACCGTGAAGACCCACGTGTCCCGGATCCTGGCCAAACTCCGTCTGCGTGACCGCGCCCAAGCCGTCGTCGTGGCCTATGAGACGGGACTGATCACTCCGGGAGCGGGCGCCCCGGTGACGGAGCCGTAGACAGGGGGATCGACTCCCGTCGGTGTCAGGCTTCTCGCAGCGCGGGGGCAGGGCGTTCGCCCGACCCGCGGACGATCAGCCGGGTCGGGACGGTGACGGTGCGCGCACGGGAGCGGTCACCGTCGAGACGCGCCAGCGCTATACCCGCGGCCGATCTGCCGATCTCCTCGGGATCCTGGGCCACCACGGTCAGGGCCGGTTCGAGCGCCTCGGCGAGCGGTACGTCGTCGAAGGCGACCACGGCGACGTTCTTCCGCCCGCTGCGGGCGAGTTCGGCGACCATGCCGAGCGCGACCATGTTGTTGCCGGCGAACAGGGCCGTGGGCGGATCGGGCAGGGCGAGCAGCTGGGCGGTCGCGGCCGCGGCCGCCGGCTGGTCGTGGGCGTTGGTGACCAGCGAGCGGTCGTAGACGAGACCGGCATCCTGAAGGGCCGTACGGTATCCGGCCAGTCGCTCGCGGCGGGTGTACAGCTTCAGGGGCAGGTCGCCGATGAAACCGATCCGGCGGTGGCCGTGGGCGATCAGATGGGCGACGCCGTCACGGGTGCCCGCACGGTTGGAGCTGACGATGCTGTCCGTGGACAGGCCCACTCCCGGACGGTCGAGGAAGACCACGGGCAGCCCCGCCGCGCGGTGGCTCTTGAGGTGGGAGTGGTCGGCACCCACGGACGGCACGATCATCAGGATGCTGACGCGCCGGGCCAGGAACTTGTCCGTCAGGGCCCGTTCCCGGCCGGGGTCGTCCGCGGAGGAGCCCATGAGCAGCGTCAGTCCGCGTTCGCCGACCGTGTCCTCTATGGCGCGGGCCACGGCTCCGAAGAAGGGGTTGGCGAGGTCGGGGATGACCAGGCCGATGGTGGTGTCCGGGCCGCCGACGCGGATGTTGCGGGCCATGAGGTTCGGCTGGAAGCCGAGTTCGGCGACCGCGGCGAGGACCTGCTCCCTGGTCCGGGGCGACACGGGACCGTCCTCGTTGAGGACCCGGGAAACCGTCTTGGCACTGACACCTACTTCCCGGGCGACGTCGGCCAGGGTGGGACGGCGGCTCGCAGCCATGGAGGAACGTCTCCTGTCAGCTCCCGGTTTCCGGCCGCGGCCTCGGCCGGAACATGCGGGAGCTGGGTCGTGTTGTCAGGTGGCCTGGACCCCGGCAGCCTTCGCGGCCTCGGAGTCCGCTACGACGGTACCTCCGGCCGAATCGACGGTGAGCGCGCCGGTCATGATGGCGACGACCTCCGCCATGGAGTAGTCGGAGGGCTTGATCACAGCGGCACGCTTGCCGAGCCGGTGGACATGGATCCGGTCGGCGATCTCGAAGACATGCGGCATGTTGTGGCTGATCAGGACCACCGGCATGCCCTTGTCGCGGACGCGCCGGATCAGGTCGAGGACCTGGCCGGACTCCTTGACGCCGAGCGCGGCGGTCGGTTCGTCCATGACGACGACGCTGCCGGCCCAGGCGACGGAACGGGCGACCGCGACGGCCTGCCGCTGCCCGCCGGAGAGCGTCTCGACGGCCTGGGTCAGTGAGCGCAGGCCGATCTTCAGGTCGGCCATGTGCTCGGAGGCCTCCTCACGCATGCGCTTCTTGTCGAGCATGCGGAAGACACTGCCGAGGACACCGGGACGGCGCAGTTCGCGGCCGAGGAACATGTTCGAGGCGATGTCCATGGAGGCGGCCACGGCGAGATCCTGGTAGACGGTCTCGATGCCGTGGGCGCGGGCGCTCTGCGGGCCGGAGAAGGTGATGGGCTTGCCGTTGAGCCGTATCTCGCCCGCGTCGGGGACCAGCGCGCCGGTGAGCGCCTTGATGAGGCTGGTCTTGCCGGCGCCGTTGTCGCCGATGACGGCGAGCACCTCGCCGGGCAGCAGGTCGAAGTCGGCGCCGTCGATGGCGGTGACATGGCCGTAGCGCTTGACCAGACCGCGGGCCTGCAGCACGGGAGTGGGGGAGGAGGTGGCGGTCATCGTGCCTTCTTCCGGGAGATCTGGTCGACGGTCACCGCGAGGATCACCAGCACGCCGGTGATCAGGGTCTGGTAGATGGAGGCGACGCCCATCAGCTGCAGGCCGTTGCGGAACACACCGACGATCAGGACGCCGATGAAGGTGCCCAGGACCGAGCCGCGTCCGCCGAAGAGGCTGGTGCCGCCGAGGACGACGGCGGTGATGCTGTCGAGGTTGTCGGTCTGGCCCGCCTGCGGGTCGCCGACTCCGGTGCGGGAGATGAGCAGCAGGGCGGCGATGCCGTAGAGCAGGCCCGCGACGGCGTAGATGCCGATGGTCAGGCGGGAGGTACGGATGCCGTTGAGGCGGGCGGCTTCCTGGCTGTTGCCCAGGGCGTAGACGTGCCGGCCCCAGCTGGTGTTGCTCAGCGCGTAGGCGAGCAGCAGGAACAGGGCGATGGTGACCAGCGAGCCGTACGTGATGTCGGTGTGGCCGAGCGGGAAGGTCTGGCCGAGAGCGGTCAGCGGGCCGGGCAGGTTGGTGATGGTCTGTTCGTTGGAGTAGATGTGGGTCAGCGCGAACGCCACGTTGAGCATGCCGAGCGTGACGATGAACGGCGGCAGCGGGATCTTCTGCACCAACAGTCCGTTGAGCAGGCCGAATCCGGCGCATACGGCGATGCCCAGGGCGATGGCGACAAGCGGCGGCAGGGTGCCGGCCGCGGCCATCTTGGCGATCACGATGCTGCCGAAGGCCATCACGGCACCGCACGACAGGTCGATGCCCGCGGTGAGGATGATCAGGGTCTGGCCGATGGCGAGGGTGCCGACGACCATGACCTGCTGGACGATCAGCGAGAAGTTCCCGCCGGTGAGGAACTGGTCGGTCGAGATCGAGAAGAAGGCGCAGGCCAGGAGGAGGGCGACCAGAGGGCCGGTGGTCGGTGCCGTGAGCAGCCTGCGCAGCGTGGTCGGCGCCTTGAGTTCGGCATACGGCGAGGACGTGCCCGGGGGCGTGGTCGTGGCAGTCATGCGAAGTCCTTGTCGGAAGACAGAAGTCCTTGTGGGAGGACCGAGGGGGCGGCCGCCCCGGGTCGGGGAGGGGGGTGGGGCGGCCGCCCCGCTGAGAAAAGAGTTGTGTCGTACGGTCTTGGGAGCGCGTCCAGCGGGGCGGGCGTCGACCGCTGCGGCTCGACAGCGCCCCTAAAGGGGCGCCGGGAACTGCGCGACCAGCCACGACGTCGCCGCAGACGAAAGACGGCGCATCGCGGCACAACCCCGCAGCGCTTACCCCCAGCAGTTCTGCAGACCGAACCCGGTGTCCTTGGACGTGACCCCCGCCTGCGCCTTGTCGGTGATCAGGTTGACGCCGGTGTCGGTGTAACCGGACGCCTTCTTGCCGTTCTTGGCGTAGTCCACGACGGCCTGGACACCCTGCGACGCCATCTTCAGCGGGTACTGCTGCGAAGTGGCGGCGATCTTGCCGTCCTTGACCGCCTGGGTGCCGGTGCAGCCACCGTCGACGGAGACGATCAGTACGTCCTTCTCCCGCCCCTTGGCCTTCAGCGCGGTGTAAGCGCCCAGCGCCGCCGGCTCGTTGATCGTGTAGACGAGGTTGATGCCGGGCGACTTCTGCAGACAGTTCTCCATGGCGGTCTGGCCCTTGGCCTGGTCGCCACCGGTGTCCTGGGCGCAGACGACGTCCTTGTCGGTGGCGCCGAAGCCCTTGAGGAAGCCGTTGTGCCGCAGCACGCCGACGGAGACGCCGGGCGCCAGGTCGAGGGTGGCTATCTTGGCCGTCTTGCCCTTCATGGCGGCCTTGGCGTACTCGCCGATCAGCTTGCCGGCGTTGAAGTTGTTGGTGGCGAAGAGGGCGTCGACCGCGCTCTGCGGCTCGGTCGGGGTGTCCAGGGCGATGACCAGGACGCCCTTGGCGCGGGCCTTCTGGACCGCGGGCACGATCGCCTTGGAGTCGCTCGGGGTGATCAGGATGCCCTTCACCCCGGCGGCGACCATGTTCTCGATGGCGGTGACCTGTCCGGCGTTGTCCCCGTCGAACTTGCCCGCGGCGGTCATCAGCTGGACGCCGTCCTGCTTGGCGGCCTTCTCCGCGCCCTCCTTCATCTTCACGAAGAACGGGTTGGTGTCGGTCTTGGTGATCAGACCGACCTTGACCTTGCCGGAACCGGCGCTGGTGGAACTCGACCCGGAGCCGGAACCGCAGGCCGTCAGGGTGAGGGCCGCGATGCCCGTGACCGCAGCGGCTCTGACGAGGGTGGGTGACAGACGAGTGGTGCGAAACATGAACGACTCCTGCGGGATAGCGAGCGGCGGGGTCGGCATCAGAGCGTGTGCGCATGTTGCCCGGTGTTGCCCAGTGTCATCGTTGACTTATGTCAACGTTGACACCGCATGGCGAGGATGATGGACTCCGGCTCGCGGCAACGTCAATGCCTTGCACTCGTCACAAATCGGCAACGTCCCCTCCGCTGCAGGTCCGCAGCCGGAACGCAGCAGGAATCCAGCCGGAAAGCAGCCGGAAAGAAGGCCAGCCCATGAGCCCGCGTCAGATCACCGTCCTGGGAGAGTGCGTCGCGGACGCCTTCACCGAACCGGCGAGCGCCCCGCACGAGCTCGCGCTGCGCGTGCTGCCCGGCGGCGGACCTGCGAACACGGCCGTGGCGCTGGCCCGGCTGGGCACCCCGGCCCGCTTCCTCGCCCGGCTCTCCGGTGACGTGTTCGGCCGGCTCTTCCGGGAGCGTCTGGAAGCCTCCGGAGTGGACCTGTCCCACGCCGTCGAGGCCGCCGAGCCCAGCACCCTGGCGGTCGCGGAACTGGACGCCCTGGGGCAGGCCGCGTTCTCCTTCCACGCCCAGAACACGGCCGACTGGCAGTGGACCCCACCGGAACTGGCAAGGGTGGACCTGTCCGAAACGGCCTGTCTGCACACCGGTTCCCTCGCGCTGGTACGCGAGCCCGGCGCCGCCGTGGTGGAGGACTTCCTGGCGGCCGCCGCTCCCCGCACCACCATCAGCATCGACCCCAACGTACGGCCGCTGCTGGTGCGCCCCGAGGTCTACCGCTCCCGGCTGGAGCACTGGTGCGCCCTCGCGGACGTCCTGCGGCTGAGCGAGGACGACCTGGCGCTCCTGCTGCCGGACACACCCCCCGAGAAGGCCTGCGACATCTGGCACACCGCCGGCGCGCGGCTCGTCGTGATCACGCGCGGCGCCGAGGGGGCCCTGGCCTCCCTCGACGGCGAACGGATCCAGGTCCCCGCGGTCGCCACGCGGGTGGTCGACACGGTCGGGGCGGGGGACTCCTTCACGGCCGGTCTGCTGCACCACCTCGGCGCCCGCGGCCTCCTCGGCGGCCGGCTCGGGGAGCTGGACCTGGCCGCCGTGGCCGAGGCCTGTGCGTTCGCCACCCGGGTCGCGGCCCTGACCTGCGCGGTCGCGGGCCCCAACCCGCCGTGGCAGAGCGAGCTGGCCCAGCCCTGAACACCCGCCTGACATTCCACGACAACGCAAGGAGAGGGATCGCTGTGACCAAGACCCTGTTCGCCGAGTTCACCGCCCGCGAGGGAGCGGAGGGCGAAGTCGCCCGTCTGCTGCGGGAGTACGCCGAGAAGGTCCGTGAGGAGGAAGGCAACCTCGCCTTCGACGCCTACACCAAGGCTGCCGGCCCGCGCGCCTTCTGGATCTTCGAGGTGTACCGCGACGAGGACGCCTTCCAGGCGCATCTGAAGCAGCCGTACGGCGCCCCCTTCAACGCCGCACTCGCCCCGCTGATCGAGGAGGACGCCTCCGTCCTGACGTTCCTCGACCCGCTGACCTGACCTCACCGACACACGGCGTCAGGTGTCGACCGAGCCGGCGGGCAGGGGCTGTTCGGTCCAGATGGACTTTCCGGTACGGGTGTGGCGGGTGCCCCAGCGCCGGCAGAGGGCGGAGACGAGCTGCAGGCCGCGGCCGTCCTCGTCGGTCGCCGAGGTGTGCCGGATGTGCGGTGTGGTCAGGCTGGCGTCGGAGACCTCGCAGATCAGCGCGCGGCTGCGGAGCATGCGCAGCCGGATGGGACCGTACGCGTGCCGGATCACGTTCCCGACCAGCTCACTGACCAGGAGCTCGGTGGTCATGACCAGGTCCTCGTCGGCCAGGTCCCAGTCGGTGAGCTGGGCGCGGACCAGCTCGCGGGCCCGGCCCGCCGCCACCGGGTCCTCCGGCAGCGGCCACTCGGCGACGTTCTCCGCGCCCAGCGGGTGGGTGCGGGCCAGCAGCAGGGCGGCGTCGTCGGTCAGCGCACGGTGGGCGGGGAGCAGAGCCGAGGTGATGGCCGCACACAGGCCGTCCAGGTCGGACCCGTCCGCCGGTGCGCCCGTCCCGGCGTCCACGGACTCGAAGAGCAGCTCGGCGAGGCGGTTCATGCCGGTGGTGACATCCCTGTCCTTGCTCTCCACCAGGCCGTCGCTGTAGAGGGCGAGCAGGCTCTCGGCGGGCAGCTCGGTCTCGAGCGTCTCGAACGGGGGAGTGGCCACCCCCAGCGGCGGGTCCGGGGTCATGGGCAGGAAGGTGACCGTGCCGTCGGGCCGGGCCACCGCCGGGGGCGGCTGACCGGCGCTGGCGTACGACAGCTGCCGGGTCACCGGGTCGTAGATGCCGTACAGGCAGGTGGCGAAGGCGTCGGTGCCGGGCTCACCGACGATGTCGTTGAGGTGCCCGAGGATCTCGTCGGGCGGCAGCTCCAGCTCCGAGAGGGTGCGGACCGCTGTGCGCAGCCCGCCCATGGTGGCGGCCTCGGCCATGCCGTGGCCCATGACGTCGCCGATCACGAGCGCCACCCGGGCAGCGGAGAGCGGGATCACGTCGTACCAGTCGCCGCCGACGTCGGCCCCCTGCTTGGCCGGCTGGTAGCGCGCCGCCACCGTCACCTCGGGCAGCTCGGGCAGTGCCTGCGGCAACAGGCTGCGCTGGAGGGTACGGGCCCGGGTCGTCGCCTCGTCGTAGAGCCCCGCCCGTTCCAGGGCCTGCGCGATCAGTCCGCTGAGCGCGGTCAGCATCGTCCGTTCGTCGTCGTCCAGCGCCCGCGGCCGGTCGAAGCAGATCACCGCCGCGCCGATCCCGCGCCCCGACACCGTGAGCGGCAGAAAGGCCCAGGCCTGCTCGCAGCCCTCCCGGATCAGGGCCTCGGCCCCCGGATAGCGCTTGCGGAACTCCTCCGGGGAGGCGATGTGGAGGGGGCTGCGGGTACGCAGGGCGTCCCCCACCGGGTTCGTGGTGTCCTGTACCGTCCACTGTCCTTCGAGTGCCCGGGTGAAGTGCTGCGGGTATCCCAGGGAGCCGAGCACGGCCAGCCGGTCGTCGACCACGCCGAGCATGATCAGTCCGGTGGCACCGAGGGGGGTCATCACACAGTCGGCCACCGCCGCGATCACATCCTGGGCGGTGACGGCCTCGGCCAGCTCCCGCGTGATCCGCTGCACCAGGGCCGCCCGTTCCGCGGCCGCGCGTTCCGCGGCGGCCCGCTCGACCTCCCGCAGATGCCGCTCGGTGGTGTCGGTGATGTAGAGCGTGAGACCTTCCGGCACCGGCACCAGCCGCAGGTGGTACCAGGACGTCCCGTCCGGCCACGGCACGTCGAAGCCGGCCGGGCGGCCCTCGGCCGCGATGGCCCGGCAGCGCTGCTCGAGACCCGGCACGGCACACACCGCGGGAACGTCCCAGAGCAGTGTCCCGGCCACCTCTCCCGCGGGGCCGAAGAGCCGCTCGGCGGCCTGGTTGAGGAAGTCGATGCGCCAGTCCGTGTCCAGGGAGACGAAGCCGTCGCTCATGTGCCGCAGCGCCCGCCCCACCGACTCGGCGGCCGTGTGCGTCTCGCTGCTGTCCCGGATGGTGCCGATCACCTTCTCCGGCGCCCCCGCCTCGTCCGTGATCGTCCGGGCCCGGGCCTCGATCCAGACGTATGTGCCGTCCTGGCGTCGGATCCGGTACTCGTGCTGGAAGCCGCCGCGCTCCTGGATACCCGTGTCGAAGCCGGCCACCGCCGCCGGCAGGTCGTCCGGGTGGATCAGCGCCGCCCATGCCTCGATACCGCCGGTCATGATCTCCGGATCGATGCCGGGCAGCACCTCGTCGACGGGCCCGCCGGCGGTCAGCTCGCCCGTGCGCAGGTCCCAGGTGTACGTGAGGGCCGGCGCCCCTTCCCCCTCCTCGGCCTGAGCGTCCCGCGGCCCCGGACCCTGTTGCAGGGCCCGCAGCAGGGTGCAGGGCGGATTGAGGATCCCGGACGACCTGAGCCTCCCGGACATCCAGGCAGCCACCTCGGTCAGAAACCCGTGCTCCGCCGGGCCGGGCTCGGAGCCCGGAGCGAAGAGCACGGAGAGCGCGCCGCGCCGCCCGCCGCGGCCCGGAACGGGAACGGCCAGGTGCCCGATGCCGGCGGGGAGCCCGGAAGGCCACAGCGCGGCGGGGTCCCGGCCGGGCACGGGGTCGGGCGGGGCCAGGTCGGGCTGCCAGGCGATGGTGTCACTGCGGGCGGCCCTGCTGGGCGGCGCCTTGCCCCGGGCCGGGATGATCACCCAGGGCCGGGTCATCGACTCCGGCAGCCCGCTGTCGGCGACCAGGTAGAGAACGCCGCTCATTCCGCCGCCCGGCAGATGCACCATGCCGCCCAGGCCGTGCACCTCGGCGACCGCCTGCTGCAGCGCGGTCAGCAGCACCTCGACATCGCGCCGGTCCTCGTCCACGGCGCCGAGCAGCCGCATCCGCATCCGCTGCCGTTCCAAGGGCCGCACGGCGCCTCTGGCATTCACCACGCCCGACTGTCGCCTCCGCTCACCGCTCGGGGATCCATCCGCCCCGAGCAATTTAGGCGATTTCATCGACCTTGGGGAGGTTTTGGCAGCCGATCGGTAAACCTCACCGGCCGTAGCCGCCCAGTACACCGGGGGTCAGGACGCCGTCGACGGCACCCCGAGGACGCCGAGCATCGCCCGGGTCGCCGGACTGGGGTTGAACCGGTTCCACACCAGGTACTCGGTCCGATGCGGTCCGTCGACCACCGGGACCAGCGCCAGCCCGGGATCGTCGGCGGCCCGCGGCCGGATGAACGCCGACGGCAGCAGCGCGATGCCGAGCCCGCGCGCGATCAGTCGGGTGATCAGCTCCACGACACCGGCCTCGTAGGCGACGTCGCGCACCAGGCCCGCGGCCGCGAACGCCTGGTCGGACTGGGCCCGAGCGAGGGTCCCGCTCACGAAGTCCACGAACGTCTCCTCGGCGATCTCCCGCAGCGTGACCCCCGGGGCGCCCGCCAGCCGGTGTCCGGCCGCCACCACCAGCACATGCTCGTCGTGACCGAGAACGACCGCCTCCACGCCGAGGGGCGTTTCGTTCTCCGGCACGCCGAGGAAGGCGATGTCCAGGTCGCCGCCGCGGACCGCCGCCGCCAGTTCGTCGCTGCGTCCGGAACGCAGGGCGACGCGGACGTCCGGATGCCGGGCACGGTACCGCTGCAGCAACTCCGGTACGTCGACGGCAGCCGTCGTCACGATCACGCCGACGGCGAGCCGGCCGCGCACCACACCGGTCGCGGCGGCGGCATCGGCGGCGGCCCGGTCGGCGGCGGCCAGACACTCGCGTGCACCGGCAACGAACGCCGCCCCCGCGGGCGTGACTTCCACCCGGCGGCTGGACCGGGCGAACAGCTTGACCCCGAGTTCCCGTTCCAGGCCGGCGATCCGGTGACTCAGTGACGACTGCACCACGAAACAGCGCTCGGCGGCGCGCGTGAAGTTGCGGGTTTCGGCGACGGCTACGACGTAGCGCATCTGCTGGAGATCCACCCACCCATGGTTCTGGTTCATGGCTGCGATGGCAAGCATGTGTTGGACTCATCGGCGGCCGGATCTGAGACTTCATCACATGCATACGTCCAACACCTCGCGTGCCTCGGCCCAGGGGGCACCCGGCCCGCCGCGGATCCCGTACGCGCAACAGGCGGCCACCGCCGCACTGACCGCACTGGCCCCCGCGGCCTGGGGCACCACCTACGTCGTCACCACTCAACTGCTCCCGCCCGGGCATCCGTTGTTCGCCGGGATGCTGCGCGCCCTGCCCGGCGGCCTGCTCGCGCTGGCGATCACCCGGGTGCTCCCGCGCGGGCACTGGTGGTGGAAGGCCACCGTCCTCGGGGCGCTCAACATCGGTGCCCTGTACCCCCTGTTGTTCGTCGCGGCCCAGCGGCTCCCCGGCGGTGTCGCCGCCACCCTCAGCGCCACCCAGCCGCTGATGGTCGCCGGGCTGGCCGTCGCGCTCCTCCACGTCCGGCCGACGGCCTGGCGGTTGACCTGGGGCGTGCTCGGCGTGGCCGGCGTCGGACTGGTCGTCCTGGGGCCGCAGGCCCGGCTGGATCTCGTCGGCGTCCTCGCCGGCCTGGGCGGTACGGCCACCATGGCCACCGGGATCGTCCTCACCAAGCGCTGGGGCCTGCCCGCCGGGGTCGGCCCGCTCACCCTGACCGGTTGGCAACTGACGGCGGGCGGCCTGCTGTTGCTCCCCCTCACCCTCGCGATCGAGGGGCCACCACCGCGCATCGATGCCGGAGCCGCCGCCGGATATCTGTGGCTCGGCAGCGTGGGCGGGCTGATCGCGTCCACGCTGTGGTTCCGCGGCATCGGAAAGCTGCCGGTCGGCGCGTCCGCACCACTGGTGCTGCTGTCCCCGCTGGTCGCGGCCGTCATCGGCGTCGCCCTGGGCGAGTCGCTGAGCCCCCTGCAGACCTTCGGCTTCGCCCTCGCACTGGCCGCAATGCTGGCGGCGCAGCTCAATGCCCCGAGTTTTCCCAGCCGGACGACGCGCGGCGACCACACACCGCTTGACTCCGCACAAGAAGGACTGAGCCGATGAAGAACGGCCTGACGATCGCCGTACTGGGAGCCACCGGGATGGTCGGCAGCCGGGTGACCGACGAGGCCGGTGCACGCGGACACCGGGTGCTGGCCATGTCCCGCAAACCCGCCGAAGAGAACCCGGCGACCCCGAACGTGACCCCGGTGGCGGTCGACGCGAACGACCCGCACGCCTTACGGGAGGCGCTCGCAGGCTCGGCCTCCCCCGGGGCCGTGGACGCCATGGTGCTGACCGTGCGGACCATGCCGGTCGACGAGGAGTTCCTGGTCGGCACCACCCGTAGGGTGCTGGACACCGCCGCACGCCTCGGCATCCGCGTCCTCGTGATCGGCGGCGCCGGAGCCTTGCGCAGCCCCGAGGACCGCAACCTGCTCGTGGCCGACAACGAGGCGTACGTGCCTGCGGAGATCAGGGCCGTCGCCACCGCCGGAGTCTCCCAACTGCGCACCTGCCGGTCCCACACCGAGGCCGATTGCGTCTATCTGAGCCCACCGGCCCTGCTCGAACCGGGCGTACGCACCGGCCGCTACCGACGCGGCACCGACACCCTCCTCATCGGCGCCGACGGCCGGTCCTGGATCAGCGCGGAGGACCTGGCGGTCGCGGTGGTCGACGAACTCGAGACCCCTGGTCCCGACCCCCTCGTCACGGTCGTCCACCACCGCGAACACCCCTCGCCGTAAGGCGCCGAACGGCCCAGGCCGCCCCACGCTCGCGGCACCGCCGCACGGGTGGTTCCGCGCGGAGCGGGCACGACCGCCTCCGCGCCGGGATCCCCTGACGGCACAGGGGACTTGAGCCGGCAGCCGGGTTCCACGCCCGTCCTCGTTGATCGGACGATCCGGCGTGCCGACGAGCGGATATAGGACATTTGCGCATTAACCTCCAGTCACCTTAAGACGTGGCGGATCTCGTTCGCGTCCGCTTCAACACCCGGAGAAGAAATGCGCAAGCCTCGCAAGACCGTTGTCGTGGCAGTCCTTCTCGGCACCGTCGGCTTCCTCGGCGCCGGCACCGCTTACGCCCACGGGGACGGGCACGGGAGCAAACACGGACAGGGTCACTCGCGCGAGCACCACGGCCGTGAGAGCCAGACGATCCGCGTCAACCAGAGCACCACGTGCACGGTGACCGAAGAGAACAGCGACGTACAGGGCGAGACCGCCTCGTTCGGCCCGTACGGCAAGCCCGCCACGCAGAACACCAACGTCGGCTCGAGCCTGGGCTGCAACAACACCGTCAGTTTCGGCAAGTAGCCCGGACGCGGCGCACACAAGGAAGGCCCTCCGTGATCTCCACGGAGGGCCTTCCTCCTGCGTATGCAGGTTTTGACCTGGCCTTTCTCAGGCAGCCCTGGGCCGCGCCGCACGCGGTTCCGGGGCGGGCTCCTGCGCATCCTCGGGCCGGAAGATCTCGTCTTCTCCGAAGTCCGGGGCCTGGAAGGGGGTCGTCGTCGGAGGCGGCGACGGTGCCGTGGAACGGCGGGGTTGCCCTTCGAGCGGGGCGGAGAACAGCGACGTCGGGTCGATGAGAGGTCTGCCTTTCGTTACAGGTCCCTGAGGGGGCCTGGCGTGCCGCGGCCGGGCACGGCGGCGCTACAGCTTGGTCATCTTGGCGTACGGGCTCAAGATCCGCATCTGCGCCGAGCCGAAATCGACGAGCGCCGCGATCCCGTCCTCGACACCGACCACGCGGCCGAGGCCGTACACGTCGTGGGTCACTTGGTCGCCCGTGGCGAAGTGCTTGGGGGCCGGTGCGACCGGGGCCTTGAAGGGGCTGGTGGGCAGATGGCGCTTCGATGCCGCAGGCTTGGTCATGGCTCAGTATGAGCCCAAGTTTCCCCCGCCCGCTGTGGCCGTCGGCACACATTCGCGCCGGGACCTCCGCCCCAAGTCGCTGACCTGGTGTTTCGAGTCTGGAGGAGGCATAACGACAACTCCTCCACGCGCCCGTCGTCAAACAGGTCGCCCGGCGCGTCCGTCGCCCGGCAGCGACCCACCCGCCACCGCATGCCCGCGGGTAGGGTGACATGTCCGCTGCCCCGAACGCACGACGGAAGCCCGACATGATCAGAGTTCCCACCTGCGTACTCAGCAGCTTCGAGCCGCCCCGGTTACGGGGCGGCCACAGCCTCGACCTGTTCGTGCAGATCGGGTCCCTGACCAAAACGCTCACCGCAACCGTCCTGACCGCCTTGGCCGGCCGCGGCGCCCTGAGCCTCGACGACCGGCTGGACTCGTTCCTGCCCGCGCCCGAGGGCACCGCCATCACCCTGCGCCATCTCGCCGAGCACACCTCGGGCCTGCCGCGGCTGCCCCCGGGCATCGGCGGCCGCGACCCCTACGCGGCCTTCGACGCCCAAGCCCTGGACGCGGTCGTACGGCAGCTGGACACCCTGGTCACGGCTCCCGCCGGCACCACCGAGGAATACTCGAACCTCGGATACGCCCTGCTGGGCGCCGCTCTGGTGGCGGCCACCGACACCCCGTACGAGGAACTCCTCCACCGGCATGTCCTCGCCCCCCTCGGCGTCACCGATGTCGCCGCCGACCCGCCGCCCGGCAGGCGGCTGTGCCGCCGGGGGCTCTTCGGACAACCGGAGCGGCCCTGGACGATGACCGGCGCGATCCTCCCCGCCGGCGGCCTGTGGGCCACACCCGAAGCCACCGCGCGCCTCGTCACGGGCCTGCTCGTCGACCGCAGGCTGGGCGAACCCGCGCCGGCCTGGCAGAAAGCGGGACGCCTGGTGTGGCACAACGGCGCCACGGGCAGCGCCTCGGTCTTCGCGGGCGCCGCACCCCAGGGCTGGATCCTCGTCCACCGTCTGTCGGGCCGGAGTGCGGCGACGGACCGGCTGGCCCTGGAAACATTCAGACGCTTCGTCGACGGCGCGTCCCACCAGAGGTGAGGGGAGGCCGCCGCGATCCTGCGCGGCGGGCGTCCGTCACCGGGGTCCGCGGTCCTGCTGCTCACAGGCCGTCCTGGCCGTCGGCACCCTGCCGTCGGCAACTCCGCGGCCGCCTCGTTGCGGTTGCGCGTGCTCGAGGCGATCACCTGAACACACCTAAGTGACACGTGACTTGAGTGGAGGGGCTGCCCCCGAGGACCGTCGCCCCCAAGGACAACCGCGCTCCCCGCATCCGCGCGAGGGCGAGGGCGAGGGCGCCGCAGCGGTATCGCCTGCGACAGACAGCTGCTCGTGCCAAGGCGGGGGAGAGGTGGCAGGAAGCCCGACTACGTCTTCGCCACCCGCACCGGCCGTCACAGATCAGCATCACCATGGACAGAGACGCCCGGCTCCTGCCGCCCTGCATCGGACCGTCCGCTCACGCATCGCTCACGCGCCGCCCGCTGCTGAGCAGCGCCAGGTCAGACCTGCCCCAGGTCGATCTCCACCGGGAAAGGGGCCACAACCTTGAGGACGCCGGTGAACACGTCTCCGTCCCGGTAGGCCTTGGTCGCGGGGTCGAGAACGTAGGTGTACACGAGAGGAACGCCTGTCGCGGCCTGCTCGATCCGCCAGTAGAACCCGATGCCTGCCTTGGCGTACTGGTCGACCTTCACGATCCGGTCGGTGGTCTCCGAGCCCGGCGACACCACCTCCGCGACCAGCAGCACGTGCTCAGGGCGGGTGGGGGTGACGTCGATCGTGTCCGCGCGGTACACGACGACGTCCGGGCGGCGATTGGTGAGCGGGACGTCCTGAAGCCGGACGTCGAAGTCCGTGTCCGCGTTCCACTCCGTGCCCGCGGCGGCATCCAGAGCGTTGGCCAGAATGCGGGCCAGCCGGTTGTGCCGCTTGGACGCACTCGGACTCACGACGACCATCCCGTCCACGATCTCGATGCCCGCGCACTGCTCCTCGGACCAGGACTCGTACTCCTCCGCCGTGATCTGCTCATGCATCCATGCCGGGGCCACCATCTCGGCCGTCATGAAGCACCTCCCGGACACTGTGCTGCGGGCCCGATCCCGCTGGATTCAGCGTACTGTCCGCCATCCGCCCGGCACGCTGATCTCGCTCACGCTCCCTTCCCGTCGGTCGGCATCCGAGCGGCGAGCCCACGACAAGTGAGTGAACGACGCGGTGGACTCGGCACCAGGAGATCGGAGCAGACGGGCGGCGCCACTGACCTGATGGCCGCACCTCTGAGCGCCGCACCACCCGGCAGCGTGAACCGTCGCGGAACCCTGGGCCGCAGGACGAACGGACGCCGAAACGGAGTGCCTGCCTCCACTTCGCCTGCCACGCCGGGCAGGGCCTCGCTGATCCCGGCGGCGGCGCGCTGTACCTGTGCGACAGGCCGCTGCGGGTGGCCGACCTGGCCCGCCTCGATCCACCCACCCACCTCTTTCTGTAACCGTTCCAGTTCGCCCCGTTGACACCCTGCACACCCGCCCCTAACGTCACGCCAGCATTCCGAACATGTGACGAGATTTCGAACATTCGAAAGGCGATTGTCCTGTGCATCCCCGGAATCAGCACGCACGTGGCCGGAACGCCGTGGCGAAGCCCGGTGTACGTACAGGAACACACTGGCGACGGGATCGGTGATCTGCGGGACATCGAGGCGCGAGCCCGCCGGTTGTTCACTCGCCTTGAAACTTGTGCACCAAGACCCCGGACGGCATCGGCGGCCAGCTGCGGATCCACGAGGGCGCCGAGGCGGTCTGCCCCAGCGCACCGCGCTGTCTGAAGTTCGGTCCGTCCAGGGCGCCCGGGGATCCACCCGTACGGCACCCCTCTGCGGGACCCGGCTCTGGAACCCCGGGAGCGGGTTCGGCGCGTGCGACCCGCTCGCGACTCGCCTGCCTACCGCCCGCCGGCTCCGCCGCCCCCGTCGACGCCTGATACGCCGTCATCCTCCTCAACGACGAGAAGAACAAGGAACGATCACCATGCTCAACCGAAGATCCGCCCTCGCTGGAGCCGCCGGCCTCGCCCTCGCCTTGTCCGCCTGTGACCAGAACAGCGAGAGCAGCTCCGTGCGCGGGTCCCGGCGCGGTACCGTCGGCCTCGCCATGCCGACGCGGGCCTCCGAGCGCTGGCTCACCGACGGCAAGAGCCTCGTCGAGGACCTGAAGGGCAGTGGGTACAAGACCAGGCTGGTCTACGGCGACGACGACCCGAAGGCCCAGGTCTCACAGGTCGAGAACCTGATCAAGCAGGGCGTCGACGCACTGATCATCGCGGCCATCGACGCCAGGTCGCTGAACAGCGTGCTTCAACAGGCCGCCGATGCGCACATTCCGGTGATCTGCTACGACCGGCTCATCCTCGGCACCAAGAACGTCGACTACTACGTCAGCTTCGACAACGAGATGGTCGGCCTGATGCAGGCCCACCACATCATCAAGAAGCTCGGCCTGGAGGACGGCAAGGGTCCGTTCACCATCGAGCTGTTCGCCGGCTCCCCCGACGACAACAACACCAAGTACTTCTTCAACGGTTCGATGACGCTCCTGCAGCCGTTCCTGGACAGCAAGCAGTTGGTCGTCCCGTCCGGCCAGACCGAACTCAGCAAGATCACCACCCTGCGCTGGGACGGGCCCACCGCGCAAAAGCGCATGAGCGCCCTCCTCACCAAGTGGTACGGCAGCAAGAAGGTCGACGCGGTCCTCTCGCCGTACGACGGCATCTCCAGGGGCGTCCTGTCCGCACTGAAGCAGGACGGCTACGGCTCCGCCGGCAAGCCCCTCCCGGTCATCACCGGTCAGGACGCCGAACTGCCCTCGGTGAAGTCCATCATCGCGGGCCAGCAGTCCCAGACCGTCTTCAAGGACGTCCGCGACCTCGCCAGAGCCGCCGCGGACATGGCCGACGACATACTCAGCGACAGGGCGCCGTGGGTGGACAACAGAAGTGATTACAACAACGGCGTCAAGGACGTGCCCGCCCGCTTGCTGCAGCCGGTCGACATCGACAGGACCAACTACGAACTTCTGCTCACCGACGGCTACTTCACCGCCGACGAGCTCAAGTAGCAGTACGGCCCCTGCGTGATACGCCGGCACGACGCCCGCCACGGCACTGCCACTCTTCTCCGTCGAGGCGGGCACCGCCGCTCGGTTCGGCTTTCACCGACCGAGTCGTTACCCGTCGCCTTCCCTCCCGTGGGAACGACTCGGGAAGGCGCGGGGAACGCTCCCCACGAGCATCGGTGACGTCCCGAGGGCCGGGACATCACCGAAGACACAGGGGGATGACAATGCGCACGATGATGCTGCGGACGCGGGCGGCTGCGGTGACGGTGACGGGCCTGGTGGTCCTCACCCTCGGCGCGACCGCCTCGGACCACATCACCCGGCATGCCCAGGCGGACGACCGCGGCCCCGGAATCGTGCCCAGGACGATCGTGGCGGAGGGCAGCGACCCCGGAATCCTGGCCCGGACGGTCATGGCGGAGGGCCGCGGCCCGGGGGTCGTCGTCGTGGCGGGCCCGGCCGACGACCGCGGCCCGGGCAACACGGGGATCTGACAACCCGGTTGCACCGGCTTCCGCAAGCCCGGCACGGCGGGCCGTCACATGGTGCGGCCCGCCTCCGTCACGCCCATCGCGTCGTACAGTTCCTCGGCCTCCCGGCGGTGCGCCCGGGCCTCCTCGTCATGGCCCAGGGCCTCGGCCGCCTCGGACATTCCGTGCAGCGCCCGCGCCGTCTCGATGCGGTAGCCCAGGGTCGAGGCCAGGCGGTGGGCGTGACGGTGCAGTTCCATGGCCCGGCCCGGGTCGCCCCGGCGCAGATGGACCAACGCCACGACATTGGCGACCGCCGCCTGGCGCAGGGGCGTGCCCCGGGCCGCGACCAGTTCCATGGCGTGGTCCGCGTACTCGACGGCGGTCTGGTCCTGCCCGACTCGCTGGCACAGCTGCGCCCAGTGCGCGTGGACGAAGGCCACGTTGCCGGGCTGGAGGGTCTCGTCGCACAGTTCGAGGGCCTGAGCCAGGCAGGCGCGTGCCCGCTCGTCCTCGCCGAGTCCGCGGTGGGCGAGCGCGAGCCAGGTGAGCGAGGTGATCTCATTGCCGCGCTCGCCGAGCCGCCGGTTGAGTTCGGTCGCCCGGGCGGCGTGCCGGACGGCGTCGGCGTACCGGCCGGTCCAGGTCAGCACCGAACTGAGGTTGGCCAGCGCCTCCGCCTCCATGCGCGCGACGCCGATCTTGCGGTGCAGGGCGATGCCCTGTTCGAGATAGGCGCAGGCCCGCTCGAAGTTGCCCAGGGCGCTGTGCAGGAGGCCCAGCACATCGAGGCAGAAGGCCTCCGTGGGCCGGTGCTCGGCAGTCGAGGCCAGGCGCAACGCCTCCTCGGTCACCTCGATGCCGTCCTGGAAGGCGCCGAGCCACCAGTGGGCTATCCCCAGGTTGCCGAGGCTCACCGGCAGCAGCAGCGGATCGCCGAGCACCCGCGCGGAGGCGACCGCCAGCTGGCTGCTCGCCCGGAACTCCTCGTGATGGCCCCGCAGGTTGAGGTAGAACATGAAGTTGCGGGTGAGGACGACCGCGTCGCGGTGCAGCCCATAGGCGCCCGCCCGCTCCACCACGGCGCGCAGCGCGTCGTACTCACGGCCGAACCAGCGCAGCGCCTGCTCGTTGGTGCCCATCCACGGCAGCTGCCACGGCCGGTGGCCGGCACCGGCGTCGTAGCGGGCCCGTCCCGGGAAGAGCACGTCACAGGCGGCCTCGCTGGCCGTGACGTAGTACGACACCAGGCGCTGAACGGCCTGCCGGCACGCGTCCTCGTCGCCGCCCAGCGCCATCGCGTAGGTGCGCACCAGGTCGTGGAAGCTGTAGAGGCCCATCTCCGGCTGTTCCAGCAAATGGATGTCGAGGAGGTGTTCCAGGGCGTCCTCGGCCTCACGCACCCCCTCGCCGAGCAGCGCGGCTGCGGAGTGCACGTCGAGGGTGCCGCCGGGATGCTCGGCCAGCAGCCGGAAGGCGGCGCGCCGGTCCTCCTCCATCGCCTGGTACGACAGCCGCAGCGTGGCCTCCACGCTGCGTTCTCCCGCGCTGAGCTCGTGCAGGCGGCGGGTCTCGTCGGCGAGCCGGTCCACGAGGTACTGGATGGTCCAGCGAGGCCTGTTGCGCAGCCGAGCGGCGGTGATCCGCAGGGCCAGCGGCAGTCCTCCGCAGAGCTGGACCAGCTGGCCCGCGGCTTCGGGCTCGGAGGCGGTGCGTTCCGGCCCGAGCGTGCGGGACAGCAGCGCGGCGCTGTCGTCCCCGGAGAGCAGCTCCAGGGAGAGCCACTCGGCGCCGTCGAGGTCGAGCATGCGGATCCGGCTGGTGATCAGCACCAGACAGCTCTCGGAGGCCGGCAGCAGCGGCCGGACCTGCGCGGCGTCCACCGCGTTGTCGAAGACCAGCAGCAGGCTGCGCTGTGCGCAGATGTTGAGCCAGAGGGTGATCCGGCGCTCCAGCCCGTCGGGCATCCGGTCGTCGGGCACACCGAGGTTGCGCAGCAGGGAGTCGATCACCGTGCCGGCCTCCTGCGGCTTCTCCCCGGGGCTGAATCCCCGCAGATCGACGAAGAGCTGCCCGTCCGGGTAGTCCTCGGCCAGCCGGTGTGCGGCGTGCACGGCGAGCGCGGTCTTGCCGCTGCCCCCCATGCCGTCGATGCCGATGATGCGGGCGGCCCCCCGTGCCGGAGTCCGGCCGGCGGCGACGATCCGCTGCAGTTCCGCCTCCCGCCCGGTGAAGTCCGGCAGGTCGTACGGCAGGGTGCGGGGCGGCTGCTCCAGCTTGGGCAGCAGGTCGTCCTGGGCGGCGGGCGCGGGGATCCCGCGGGGGGTCACCGACTGCGGTGGCCGGGGGGCGACTTCCGGGCTGTCGCGCAGAATCGCCTCGTACAGCCGGGTGAGTTCGGCGCCCGGATCGATGCCGAGTTCCTCGACGAGCAGGTCACGGACCCGGCCGAACTCCTCGAGGGCCTCCGCCTGCCGGCCCGAGCGGTACAAGGCGAGCATCAGCTGGCCCCGCAGGGTCTCGCGCAGAGGGTGCGAGGTGACCAACTCGCGTAACGGGCCCACGAGTTCGGCTGCCTCGCCGAGTTCGAGATGCAGCCCGTAGTACTGCTCGGCGACCGCCATGTGCCGCTCCTCCAGGGCGGCGGAGGCAGCGGCTATCAACGAGCCGCCGGCGCCCGCGAGGATCGGCCCGCGCCACAGGTCGAGGGCGGCGCGCAGTTCATCGGCCGCTTCGGCGATCCGCCCGGCGGCCACCGCCTCCCGGGCGAGCCGCGCGTGCAGGTTGAACAGGTGCAGGTCGAGCTGGTCCTCGTCCAGGACGATCCGGTAGCCGCTGCCGTCGGTGACGATCAGCTCGGAGCCTCGGGGGATCCGGTTGCGCAGTGTCGCCACCGCCTTGCGGACCTGGTGTGCGGCGGTCTGCGGTGGCTCGTCGTCCCAGGCGGCGGTCACCAGCCGGGACACCGGGACCATCCGGCCCGGTTCCAGCAGCAGGGTGACCAGCACACGCTCCTGCGTGGGGCTGCCCAGTTTCAGGCGCTGCTCCCCGTGCCAACCCTCCAGCGATCCCAGGATGTTGAACCTGACGGAACGATTCGGCTCCCCCGTCGTCACGGACCCTTCTCCCTCCCCCGTAGTCCGCCCTGATTGGAGAAGATCGGAGTCATCCTAGGTCAGGGAGCGGTGACGTGTCCGGGGTGTGAAACAGAACACACAGGGTCCGCACAACCGGCGGCGGACGGACGCCGAAGACGTGGCGGAAGGCCGGCGACGGTCCGGCGCCGGCCTTCGCGGTGCGGGCTCACGGGGTCTCGGCCAGTCGGAAGCCGATCGCGTAGATGGGTTTGTCGTACCAGCCGTGCCGCCTGCGGCATCGGGTGAGATCGCCGTAGCGGGTGAAGCTCCCGCCCCGCGCCACCCGGTACGACCCCTGCGTCAGCAGCAGGTCGTCGGGCTCGGGGTCACCGCCGGGGTAGGGCCGGTAGTCGTCGGCGACGAACTCCTCGACGTTCCCGGCGACGTCGTCCAGGCCGAACGGGCTGCGCCCGGCGGGATAGACGCCGACCGGAGTGGTGGTGAGCGGGCCGGCCTCCACCGTGTTCGCGCACTCGGGCCGGAACGACTCGCCCCACGGGTACTCCCGGCCGTCGCCGCCGGAGGCCGCGTACTCCCACTCGGCCTCCGACGGCAGCCGGAAGCGGCGGCCGGTGCGCCGTGACAGCCAGGCCGCGTACGCGTCGGCGGCCTCGGCCGGGACACCCCACACCGGGTGGTTGGCCTGCTCCCGGGGGTAGACGCCGAACGGCCACGACTTCGGCAGCCATGTCTCGTGCGTGTCCTCCAGGAACGCGCGGTACTCGCTGTTCGTCACCGGGTAGCGGGCGATGCGGAAGGCGGCGATGTCGACCTCGTGGACCGGGCACTCCTTCGCGATCCACTCCTCCACCACGCCGACGTGCCGCCACCGGTCGGTGACCTCGGCCACCCGCTCCGGCGGCAGGCCCACGCCGACCCGGGCGGCCGGCACGTCGACCATCTCGGGGTCGAGGACGCGGATACGCGGGTCACCGATCAGGCCCAGCACGCTGCCGGCCGCGTGCCGCCGCCGGCACGGCTCGTGCGGCGCGGTCGCGACCGCGACCAGGGTTTCGGGGGAAGCGGTCAGCAGGTCGCGGTGCGGACCTATGACCTCGCCGGAGCTGCGCTGCACGAAGGATTCGGGCAGCCCCATCGCCGCGCGGTCGCCGACCAGGTTCGGGTTCACCGGCCGCCCCCCGGGATCTCGTACACCTGCCCGTCGTAGGACCCGGCGAGGAAGACGTCGTGCCGCGGGTCGTGGCACAGCGAGGAGATGCCGGCCGTGGTCGGGCGCATCACCACCGGCCAGGTCCCGGACACGGTGTCGAAGACGGCGACCAGGCCGCTGTAGGAGCCGGTGGCGATGTACCGGCCGTCCGGTGAGGCGGCGACGCACTTCACGGAGTGGTCGTGCGGGGTGGCGTGGGCGCTTGCCGTGGAGCCGTCCCACAGGCGCAGCACCCGGTCCCGGCTGACGCTCGCGAAACGCCCGCCGGGCAGCGCCGCGCAGCCGTTGGCGATCCGGTCGTGGGCGGCGTCGACCCGCGCCACCTCGGTGAAGTCCTCGGTGGAGAACCAGGAGGCCGCCGCGTCCGCGCACACCGCGAAGACCAGGCCGTCGGAGACCGCCACGCCCTTGACCGCGCCGGTGTGCAGCGGCAGCGTCGCCTCGTGCTTGACGGCGCCGTCGGGCTGGACGGAGAAGACCAGGCCCTCACCGGTGTAGGCGCCGACCACCACGTGCGGCACACCGGCACGCTCGAAGGCGGCACCGCAGTTGAGCGGCGAGCGGTGCTGGTACAGCACCTCGCCGGTGAGCGCGTCGAAGACGGTGCCCATCTGGCCGCCGCTGAAGACCCGCCCGCCGGCCGGGGTGAGGAAGTTGCACAGGCTGCCGGTCTCCGCGGACGGCACGCCGTCGGCCCACAGGATCCCGGCGTCGCCGATGGTCAACCGCCGCCCCTCGTGCACGGCGACGGCGTTCACGCCGAACGTGGGCTCGACGTGGTCCAGGTCCCAGGTGCCGTCGGCGATGCGGTGGATCGCGTACGACGACCCGAACGTGGCGAACACCAGGGTGTCGCCGTCGAGGAAGGCGCACGAGCGAGGCCACACATCGGCCGGGAAGGTGGACGAGGCGACCGGCCGCAGCCCGTCGGTCACGTCCCACACCCGCAGCGTGCGGTCATAGCTGAGGCTCACCAGCCTGCCCTGGGCGGAGTCCAGGACCAGCCGCTTGATGCCCGCCTCGTGCGCGCGGTGGACGGAGGTGCCCTCGGCGGCGAGGACGACGATCTCGCCCTCGTCGTTGCCCGCGTACACCGTGCCCTCGGGGGTGACGGCGATGGTGTCGGTCTCGACGCCGCCGAGGTCGGTGTCCGAGACCAGGCCGCCGGTGAGGACGGACCAGCGCTTGATGGTGCCGTCGTCGCTGGAGGAGACCAACTCGTCGCTGTCCGCGGCCCACTCGACGGAGATGACGTCGGCGGTGTGACCGCTGAAGGTGTGCAGCAGCGTGCCGGAGAAGTCGTACACCCGTACCCGGTGGTCACGGGAGGCGGTGGCGATGAGGGGCTTGGACGGGTGGAAGGCCGACATCTCCACGTCGTCGTCCTGGTCGGACAGCACGGCCAGCAGCTTGAGGTCGGGCACCGACCACAGGCGGGCGGTGTAGTCGCTGGACGAGGAGACCAGATGGCGGCCGTCGGGGCTGAAGGAGACCTGGTTGGCGAGATGGTCGTGGACGGCTCGGGCGAGCGCCCGGCGGGTGCGTACGTCCCACAGGACGAGCTGGTTGTCGTAGCCGGCGGTGGCCACGAACCTGCCGTCGTGGGCCGCGACTCCGCTGATGGGACCGTTGTGGCGGATCACAGGACAGACACCTCCAGGTCGTCGGTACGGGGTGCGGACGCGGTGGACAGGGCGTCCGGGACGAGCAGGGTGTGGCCGCCGTGCCGGACCTTCGCGTCGAGGTAGCGGCCGTTCTCATCGGTCAGGTAGACCCCTGTCGGCACCATCGCGGCGACCTCGATGCCGAGGCTCGCCAACTGCGCGGCCTTCTCGGGGTTGTTGGTCAGCAGTCGGATACGGGTCAGGCCGAGGGCGCGCAGCATCTCGGCGGCCGCGGTGTAGTCGCGCTCGTCCTCGCCGCGGCCCAGCAGCCGGTTGGCCTCGAAGGTGTCGCTGCCGCGGTCCTGCAGGACGTACGCGTCGAGCTTGTTGTACAGACCGATGCCGCGCCCCTCCTGGCGCAGGTACAGCACGGCCCCGCCCTCGCGGGCGATCCGCTGGAGCGCCTCTTCCAGCTGGGGGCCGCAGTCGCAGCGCGCGGAGCCGAACACGTCGCCGGTCAGGCACTCGCTGTGCAGCCGGACCAGGGGCACCGCGCCGCGGGGGACGGGGACGACCACGGCCATGTGCTCCTCGCGGTCCGGCAGACCGGTGAAGGTGACCAGGTCGGCGCAGCGGTGCCCGGCCCGCTGCAAGGTGACCGGGACGCGGGCACGGACGGCCGTCCGGGCCAGGTCGTTGCTGTCGTTGCTGCCGTCGTTCATGCCGAGACGGTCTCCTCTCGGGACGAGGTGTGCGGTGCGGAAGGCGCCCACTGCTGCCAGGTCCGCCACAGCCACAGCAGGCCGGCGAGCTGGAGGCAGCCGAAGGCGAGGAAGGTGGCGGCCGCGCCGAGCACGTCGGCGAGGGCGGGGACGACGAGCGGCCCGGCGAGGATCGGCAGGCCGAGGGCCAGGTCGACGATGCCGCCGACCCGCCCCAGTGCGTCGGCGGGCACGAACTTGAAGACCATCAGGTCGCTCGCCACACCCAGCGCGGACTGGAAGCCGAACATCACGACCATCGCGGTCACGAACACCTGCACCGAGCCGGACGCCATCGTCAGCAGCGCCACGCCCATGCCGACGGTGCCGGTGAGGACGATCGCGCGGAACGGGAAGGTCCTGCGCTCGGAGACCAGGACGGTGCCGAGGACGCCGGCGATCCGTACGGCCACCAGGACCAGGCCCACCGTGCGCGGCGAGAGGTCCCAGTCGTGCTGGAGCCGGAACAGCGACAGGGTCATCGTGCCGGTCGTGCCGACCAGCAGCATCGGCACGAAGACCAGCATGGCGTGCAGCAGCACGGGCGTCGCCCACACCACCCGCAGACCCTCCGCCAGTCCCCGCACCATCCCGCCGCCGGCCTCGGCGGGCTGCTGCCGGGGCGGGTGGATGCCCATCAGCCACACGGCGATCGGAGCGAAGAAGGTGACGACGTTGAACCACAGCAGCCCGGTGTAACCGACCCACAGCAGCGCGGAGCTGACGAGCAGCGGGCCGACCACGTTGGTGACGGTGTAGAGGCTGCCGAGGCTGGCCCGGGAGCGCACCGGGTTGTCCGGGAACATGTGGGCCACCCCGGTCATCCAGCCCATCCGGTAGCCGGCGCCACCGATCTGCACCAGGGCGCCGAAGACGAAGAGCGGCCACACCGGGGCGTGGGCGGCGAGTCCGGTCAGGTTCAGCGCGATCGCCGCCGCGGCCTGCACGAACAGCCCCGGTACCACCAGGACTCGCGCGCCGTGCCGGTCGACGATCGCCCCGAGCACCGGTGCCAGCAGCAGCGTGGCCGGGGTGAGGACGGCCAGCAGTGACATGACGGTGAGCGAACCGGTGCGTTCGTAGACGAACAGCGGGAGCGCGACGGTGTAGACGGCCTCGCCGATGTTGTTGACGACATTGCCGGCGGCGAAGATCCGGAACCTCCGGTCCCGCCAGGGCGGCGGCTCGGACTGCGCGGCGGCGGCGGTGCTCACGACGTGCTCCTCTGCCGGGGCAGGAGCAGGTCGCGTACCCGGGTCAGCGTCGCCTTGCGGTCCTCGCCGGCCGGACGGAAGAGTCGGATCCAGCCGCCCCGGCCGCCGACGAGCAGCACGTACTCGTCGCCGAAGGGCACGGCGGCGAGCGCCTTGGCGAAGTCGGGCAGGTCCTCGACGAGAGCGGTGATCTCGGTGGACTCACGGTCGTACGCGGCCAGTTGGGCGCCGTAGGAGACCGCGTAGACGGTGTCGGCCAGCAGGACGCCGTTCTCCACGGTGTTGTCGAGGAGTTCGGTCCAGCGGTGGGTGACCTCGCCGTCGGTCACGGTGAGGCGCTTGACGCCGTTCTCACCGCTGATGACCAGGGTGCCGGGGCCGTCGGCCCACATCCGCTTGGGGTACTCCTCGGTGTCGAACTCCCTCAGCACCTCGTCGCCCTCGGCCGCGTAGACCCTGACCAGTCCGGTGCTGGAGGCGATGACGCGCTCGCCGGTGGGCAGGTAGCAGCCCGCCCAGGCGGAGGCCCGGCCGATGTCCAGACGCGCGATCAACTCGCCGGTGTCCGCGTCGAGTTCGTCGACGCCGTCGTTGTGGCAGGCGAGCAGGCGGGTGTGGTCGGGGGAGCCGGCGACGGTGTGCGCCAGGGCGTCGAGGCGGTGGCGCCACAGCACCGTGCCGTCCCGGTCGGCGCGGAACACCCACTGGTCGCGGGTGACACCGGCCCAGCCGCCCGGCAGCGGCACCACGCGTCGCGTGAAGCCCATGCCGTGGGTGTGGTGGGCGCGCACGTCGAGGCGCGGCTCGCCGAGGCCGTCGGCGACGACGGAGAGGACCGCGACACCGTCGTCGGTGGCCGCGTACAGCTCGTCCGGGTCGTCCACGGAGGGCTGGATGTCCCACACGCACTGGCGCCGGAAGGGGGCGCGGGCCAGGGTCCGGGTGCCGTCGGCGGTCAGCCGGCGGATGTCGCCGTCCTGGGTGAGGGTGTAGATCGTGCCGTCGTCGCCGACGGCGAAGTCGGTCAGCTGGTGGGAGAAGCCGCTTACGGTGGACGCCACCTTCAGCTCCGGGGTGCTGTTGTCCAGCAGGTGCAGCACGCCGTCGAAGCCGCCGACGTACACGGTGCGGTGGTCCGGGGAGAAGGCCAGGAACTCCACGTCGTCGCGGGCGAGCAGCAGCTGGCCGGTGACATTGCCGCGGGCGTCCAGCGTCAGCACGCCGTTGGCGATGTTGTTGTTCTCGTCGACGCCGTCGTCCTGGGTGGCCCAGAACCGGTCGTGCAGCGGGTCGTAGAGGATGCGGTGGATGTTGCCGCCGTCGGCCTGGACGACGGTCGGGAAGTCCAGCGTCTCCAGGTCGCCGAGGAAGACCCGGCCGGCCTTGTCGGAGGCCGCGTCGACCTCCGGGTGGTCCTGGCAGAACCACTCCAGCGGGACGTGCCCCGCGAAGTTCGGCTCGATCCGCTCGACGGCGAAGGTCTCGAGGTCCAGGACGGCCATCTGGCGGTAGCCGTTGTTCACGTAGACCTTGCCCTTGTGCACGGTGATGCCGCGGCTCATCACCGGTGAGGGCTCCTCGCCCTCGAGCAGTTCGGCGCGGTTCGCGGTGTGGTCGGCGTCCAGCACGTCGACCAGTTCGAGGGTGTCCAGACGCCAGCGCAGCAGGGTGCCGCGCTTGTCGCGGCCCACCACCCAGTCGCCGGCCGCGGTCACCGTGTACACCGGGGCGTGGCCCGCGGCGACACTGCCCGTCGGGGCGGCGGAGGACCTGATGACGTGCAGGTCCTCGTCGAGCAGGTGGATGCGGCCCGTGACGTCGGCGGCCAGCAGCCCGGCTTCCGGTACGTGCACGATGCGTACGACGCGGTCGGTCAACTCCATTTCAGGCTCCTGAGAGGGAGGTGTGCGGAAAAGGGCGGTGGCGGGCACCGCGCAGAGGCTGTGCCCGCCACAGAGAAGGGGCCTCGCTTACGAGAGCACGGCCTTGCGGGAGCTGACGCCCCGGCGAACCGGCTTGCGGATCATGGCTGTTCCTCCCTTCCGGGGGTTGTCGCGGCGGGGAACTGGGGCCGTCAGGCGGACACGGCCTTGCGGGAGCTGACGCCCCGGCGAACCGGCTTGCGGATCATGGCTGTTCCTCCCTTCCGGGGGTTGTCGCGGCGGGGGACCGGGGCCGTCAGGCGGACACGGCCTTGCGGGAGCTGACGCCCCGGCGAACCGGCTTGCGGATCATGGCTGTTCCTCCTCTCGCGGGTTCGTCCCTGCCGCCGTCTTCCGGCGACACCCCGAAGGTGCCGCCCCGTCTTCCCGAACCGGTCCCAGTGGGTTCCCGGCCGGTACCGGCCGACCGCCCTGTCGCGGGAGCGGGTTGGGACATCACCGGTACGGACTCCCACAACGCTCGCCACGAACACGACATGCGCACCGCATGTGAGGACGAGCCAGGAGCCACCCATGACAACAACGCGGACGGCGACGTACCCGGGCGGCGCCCGGATCGTCCGCTCCGGCGAGACCTGGAGCCCGCCCCACACCGTGCAGGAGGAGAGCACCGCGGTCGTCTTCGCGGGCTCGGGCGGGCTCATCGTGGACGGCGTGAGCCGCCCGCCCGGCCCGCACCGCCGACGCGGCGGGCACGACCGACGAGGCAACCCGACCGCAGGGCTTCGCCGGCAGCGGACAGGTCGCCCCCCGAGGGCCGCCGGGTCACGTTGAACCTCGTCGTATCCGGCCCGGCTCAGGCGGTTGCCGACTGTGCCCGCACGGCGGCGTCCAGCAGCCCGGCGAGACGTTCCACGTTCGTCCGCACCCGGACTCCGACGAGGCGTTCACCTTCACCGCCTTCGAGGGCGTCGGCCGGACGTACCGCGTCGACCGCCGGGCCGACGTCGCCGCCGGCGACGTGCGGCGCCCGCAACCCGCACACCGGCCCCGCGGCCCGCCGGTTCGTCACCTGCGGTGGCCCCACTCCCTTCGATCCCGCCCCTTACGACGCCGCAGGCGTCCCCAGAGAGGTGATCTGACGTCATGTGCCGTATCTACGGAACCTTCAACGCCCGTACCGTGCACCGTGAACTGCGCACGGTGGCCGCCCTGCTGCACCATGGCGGCCCCGACGCCCAGTCGTTCAGGGCCGGCACCCGGGCCGCCCACCCAGAGTGGGCCCTCGGGAACAACCGGCTGTCCATCATGGACCCCGAGGGCGGCGACCAGCCGTACCACCTCGACGGCGTCACCGTCGTGTTCAACGGCGAGCTGTACAACCACGACGAACTACGCGACCGTCTCACCCGGCACGGGTTCACCTTCACCGACCGCTGCGACGGCTCCGTCCTGCCCGCCCTCTACCACCTCTACGGCGACCGCTTCCCCGAGCACCTGGACGGCATGTACTCCGTCGCCGTCATGGACCTGCGCGACGAGCCCAGACTGGTCATCGCCACCGACGAGTCGGGCATGAAGCCGCTGTACCACACCTGGGACGCGGCCACCGGGCGCTTCCGGTTCGCCTCCGAGATCCCCGCACTGCTCGCCTTCGCCGACGTCACCGCCCACGAGGACCCGTTCGGCCTGGACGCCTACCTGGCGCTGAAGACGCCGTTCGGCGAGCGGACCATGTTCGAGGGCATCGACGTGCTGCCGCCCGCCGCGACGCTCGTCGTCACCCGCGAGCAGGGACCCCGGCTGCACGTCCGTACCGCCTCCCGGCCCGCCGAACCGCACGACCGCACCCTCGACGAGACCGGTGCCGAACTCCGTGCCCTGCTCACCCGCGAGGTCTCCCGGCTGCTGGTCGCCGACGCCCCGGTGGCCGCGATCACCTCCGGCGGCCTGGACTCCAGCCTGGTCACCGCCCTGGCCGCCCGCGCCCACACCGGACTGCACAGCTTCAACATCGCCTACGCCGGCGACTGGCCCTTCGACGAGCGGGCCTACGCCGCCGAGGTCGCCCGCGCCGCGGGGACCATCCACCACCAGGTCGAGATCGACCCGGCAAGATTCCCGGAGCTGCTGTCGGACGTCGTCTGGCACCTCGGCCAGCCCAACGCCGACCCGATCACGCTGAGCACCTTCTCCCTGTTCCGCGCCGTGCGCGACGCGGGCTTCAAGGTGGCCCTGACCGGCGACGCGGCCGACGAACTCTTCGGCGGCTACGCCCGTATGACCCAGGCGGTCACCGCGCCCTGCGGCCCCGACTGGGTCGGCACCTACCTCGACCACCTCGCCGCTGTGCCCGCCGCGCTGCGTGCCCGGCTCTACACCGACGCCTATGCCACCGCCGTCGCCGACCGGGGCCCCGCGCTCCCGGACGACCTGCTCACCACCCTCCGGCACGGCCCCGGCACCCGGCTGCAGCGGCTGTGCGCGGTCGAGCAGCGCTACCGGCTGCCCGCCTACCACCTGCGCCGGGTCGACCACCTCAGCATGGCCAGCTCGGTGGAGGTACGGCTGCCGTTCTGCCAGCCCTCGGTCGTGCGCTACGCCACCACCCTGGCCGACGAGCACCGCATCACCCGCGGCGGAGTCAAGCGCGCCCTGTACGCGGCGGCCGGTGGCCTGGTTCCCGACAGCGTGCTGAACCGGCCCAAGCAGCCGTTCACCCTGCCGATCACCGCCATGCTCCAGCCCGGATCCGCCCTGTGGGACCTGGCCCGCGACACCCTCGCGTCCGCCGGGCTGCGCGCCGACGGCCGGCTGCGGCCGGAAGCGGTCGAGGGCCTGTTCGCCGAGCAGGCGGCCCGCCCGTCCGACCAGGCCTCCCTCGCCCTGTGGTCCCTGATGACCCACCAGATGTGGCGGAACCAGTTCTTCGGCGGCTCCCCCATATCCGCACCGGCACCGCAGGAGGCACGGTGAACGCCACGATCACCCGAGCCCGCACGGCCCACCTGGTGCGCGCCGAGGGCGCGCCGTGCCCCACGCTGGTCGTCGACGCCGGACGACTCCCGGACAGCGAGGACGGGTTGCTGGAGGGCCTGGCGCGCACCCGCGGCGGACTCGACACCGAGACCCGGCGGACCGTACTGAAGAACGCCGTCGTCCGTCCCTCCGCCCACCCGCTGTTCGACCTCGACTACTACTTCGTACAGACGCTCCCCGGCTCCCCCGAGCGCTTCGACACCCGCGGATCCTGCGGCCACTCGATCCTCGCCGCCGTCGAGGCCGCTGCCCGGGACGGGATGATCCCGCCCCTGGAGCCCGGCCGGCGCATCCGGGTCAACGTGCTCAACAACGGTGACCACGTGGTCTGCGAGGTCGACGAGACCGCCCCGGGCCGCACCCGGTTCACCGCCCACTTCCTGTGCACCCCGGCCCGCCCGGTCGGTGACCTGCTGATCACCGGCGATCCGGTGACCACCGCCCCGGTCGACGGGAGGCAGGTCCCGGTGTCGCTGGTCGACATGGGAAATCCGTACGTCTTCGTCGGCGCCGGCGACCTCGGCGTGCGCGATGTGCGGGAGCTGTTCGCCGCCGGGGACGAACTGTTCGGCCTGCTGGGCAGGGTCCGGATGGCGGTGTGCGACCGCATGGGCTGGGACCCCTCGGGCGCGTTCCCCAAGATCGCCGCCCTGCTGCCCGCCCCGGACGGCGAACTCGCGGTCCGCGCGGTGTCCGTGCCCTCCTGGCACCCCACCCTCGCCCTGACCGGCGCGATCTGCCTCGGCACCGCGGTGGGCATCGAGGGCACCCTGCCCTGGCAGCTGGCCCGGGCCGCCGGACACGAGGCCGGACTGGTCCGGCTGCGCACCCCGGGCGGCCCGCTGCGCGTACGGGCCAGGATCACCGGCCCGGCCGACACGCCCCGCCTCGGCTGGGTCTCGGTCGCCGACAAGTACGTCAGCTACGAGAGCACCGTGGCGTCCCCTCTCGACTCCCTCAGCACCCCCGCCCCTTCACCCTCCAAGGACACGTCATGCCTGTCACTGCCCCTGTAGATCCGGCCGCGGCCGCCCGGCCGCTCTCCGCCGACCTCACCGACAGCCTCGCCGAACTGGCGCGCTCCGCCGAGGAGGCCGACCGCACCGGCGAGCCCGATCGCGCCGCGGTGGCGGTGCTGCGCCGCACCGGGCTGCTCGGCCTTGCCGTACCCCGCCGGTTCGGCGGGGCGGGCGCCGACGCGGTGGAACTCAACCGGCGGGTGGCCCAGGTGGCCGAGGTCAACGCCTCCGCCTCGATCATGCTGTTCCAGCACTACGCCGTCACCAGCCGCATCGTGGAGCAGGGCACCGAGTCCCAGCACGGCGAGCTGCTTCCGAAGCTGGCCTCCGGCGAGTGGCTGGCCGCGTCCGCGTGGAGCGAGACCGGTGCCGGCGCCAACAAGAAGAACCTGTCCACCAGGGCCCGCCGTCTGCCCGACGGCGACTGGCTGCTGGACGGCGCGAAGTCCTTCACCACCAGCGCCGGCATCGCCGACGTGTACCTCGTCCTCGCCCAGACCGGCGACCCCGAGGACCCCGCCACCGCCGACACCGGATACGGCGCGGCAGGCCAGACCTTCTACCTCGTCCGCGCCGGCAACCCGGGCATCAGGCCGGACACCTCGCTGCGGCTGACCGGGATGCGCGGCTCGGCCACCGGGTTCGTCTCGCTGCACGACTGCCGGGTGCCGGACACCGACCGGCTCGGCCCGGTCGGCGCCGCCGCCTCGATCATCGCGCGGGTGCGGGAGAGCGGTGCCACGCTCGGCGCGGTCGCGGTCGGCCTCGCCCAGGCGGCCCTGGACGCCGCCGGTGACCAGGCCGCCCGCCGCGGGCTGCTGGCCCAGCAGTCGGTACGGCACCGGCTGGTCGACCTCGCCACCCGGGTCGAGGCGGCCCGTGCGGTGGTGGAGCGCGCCGGGCGCCGGGACGCGCCCGACCCCGGCATGGCGACGCTGCACTCCAAGCTCTTCGCCTCGGTCTGCGCCGAGGAGGTGTGCGCGGAGGCCGCGCGGATGCTGGGCTCCGCCGGCTTCGTCGAGACCCACCCCGTCAACCGCCACGGCCGGGACGCCCGTGCCGTGGCCCTCATGGGACCGACCAACGATCTGTGCAGGGAACTGGTGAGCATGTCATGGAACAACTGATCGTCGAGGGCGGCCGCCTGGTCACCCCTGAAGGCGTACGCGAGGGCACGGTCGTGGTCCGCGACGGCAGGGTCGCCGCCCTGCTCGGGCCCAACGCGCCGCTGCCCGAAGGACCGCGCCTGGACGCCACGGGCCGGTACGTCCTGCCGGGCCTGATCGACTCCCACGTGCACTTCCGCACGCCGGGCCTGGAGTACAAGGAGGACTGGGAGTACGGGAGCGCCGCGGCGCTGGCGGGGGGCGTCACGACGGTGATGGACATGCCGAACACGCGCCCGCCAGGCCTGGACGAGGACGCCCTGCGGGCCAAGGCGGAGCTGGTGGCGGGCCACGCGGGGGTGGACCATCGCTTCCACATCGGCGCCGACCCGGCCAACCCGGGCCTGCTGGCCACCCTGGATCCCGAAGTGGCCACGTCCGCCAAGGTGTTCATGGCGGGCCACCACACGGCCCCGGTCGTCTTCCGGGACCGCGCGCAGCTGGACGCCGCCTTCGCGGCCGCTGCCCGCGGCGGCGTGCGGCTGGTCCTGCACGCAGAGGACCAGCACGTCTTCGACCTGCTCGACTCCTGGCGCGGTGACCCGCACTCCTACGCCGAGTACGAGCCGCACCGGCCCCGCTCGGGCGCCATCGTGGCGGTGGCCCAGGTCGTGGAGCTGGTCCGCCGCCACGGCACCGCCGCCCATGTGCTGCACACCTCGTCGGCGGAGGAGATCGACCTGCTGGTGGCCGCCGCCCGCGAAGGACTGCCGGTCACCTTCGAGGTCACCGGCCATCACCTCTCCTTCACCCATGCCGACACCTGCCGCCGGGGCCCGCGCACCCGGCTGTCGCCCGCGATCCGGGGCGAGAGCGACCGGGAACGCCTGTGGCAGGCCGTCCTGAGCGGCGAGGCGGCCACCGCCGGAAGCGACCACGCCCCGCACACGATCGAGGAGAAGAACCGTCCGCCGGCCGACGCCCCGCCCGGACTGCCCGGCGTGCAGGAGCTGGCGGTGGCGATCTGGACGGGGCTGTGCGCCCGCGGCGTACCCGCCGACGAGGCGGCCCGCCATCTCGCGCGACTCATGGGCAGCGGTCCGGCGGCCCTCTTCGAGCTGCCCGGCAAGGGCCGCCTGGAGCCCGGCGCGGACGCCGACCTGGTGGTCCTCGACCCGGCCGAGCGGTGGCAGATGTCCGCCGCCGACGTGCGCTCCAAATGCGGCTGGTCCGCGTACGAGGGCTGGACCTTCACCGGCCGGGTGATCACGACGGTACGGGCGGGCCGGATCGCCTGGGACGTCCGCACCGGTCTGCACACCCCTGCGGACGGCCGCTGGCTGCCGACCGCCCGACGCCTGGAGGCGCTTCGATGAGCACGCGTCTGCTGACACCGCGCCCGGCTGTCCGGGAGTCCGTCGACCCGGCGGTCTTCCGCTCCGCGATGGCAGCGCTGGCCGCCCCGGTAACAGTGGTGACCTGCTACGACGACCTCGGCGTCCCGCGCGGGATGACCGTCAGCGCGGCCTGCTCGCTGTCCCTGGACCCGCCGCTGTTCCTCGTCTGCCTGGACCGCCGCGCCGGCTCGCACGACGCCCTGGTGTCCGCGCCGTTCTTCTGCGTGCACGTCCTGGGCCCCGGTGACGAGGACCTCGCGATGCGGTTCGCGGGCCCGGCGGACCGCCGGTTCACGCACACGCCCCTGCTGCCGGACCCGGCTCCGGCGCCCGCGCTGGCGGCCGGAGTGCGCCTGACCTGCGAGCGGTACGCGGTCCGTGACGGTGGCGACCACTCCATCCTCATCGGCAGGGTCGTCGAGGTCGACGCCTCCGAGGGGTCCCGTGGCGGCCTCGTGTGGCACCAGCGCGCCTTCGCGTCCTGACCCTCCTCGCCCGCCGTACGCCGAAGGCCCCGGTGACCGGTCACCGGGGCCTTCGGCGTCCTCGCGGCGGATCAGCCGGCCAACCGCTGGATGTGGCGGGCGCGTTCGTGGGCTTCCTGCGGTGAGTCGGCGTCCAGGACCACATGACCGCCCCGCCCGCCCTCGCCCGCGACGACGTGACGTACATACGGCAACGTGCGCACCTTTTCCCGCCCGGGGTCCGGGAGCCCGACGGACGCCGCGAACCGCAGTGCCCGTACCGCCGCGACATCCCGCCCGGCGAGCACCTCGAAGGTGTCGGCCACGAGGTCGCGTTCCGTGGCCGTCAGCACCAGGCGTGGAACCGGTTCCTCGGCGACGACGGCCCAGCAGCCGGTGGTCACCGGCCCGCGCGGGGTGAGGACGACGAGGGTGTGCGCGGGCCCGTACTGGTAGTCGGCCAGGTCGAGCAGCGAGGTGACGACCGACCGCAGCGTGGCGGCGGTGTCCCCGGCCAACGGCGCCGGATGCAGCAGGCCGTACGGCGTCTCGGCGGTGATGCCGACCGTGTGGTGCATGCCGTGCACGCTGATCGTGTCGACCAGGTACCGGTCCCCGGCCGGGTCCTCGGCGGCCCCCGGCGGGCACAGCCCGTTGTCGCGCACCAGTCGCCGGAGGGCGTCCGGATCTGCCAACTGCCGTACGGCGATGGTCGGGTTGACGTACAGGCCGGCCTGGGCGGCCGTGTCGAGGGCGTCCTTGAGCGCGGCCTCGTCGCGGAAGTCGACGACCAGCAACCGCTCGGAGAGGGCGGTGAGTTCCTCGGGGGGACATCGGCGGACGTCCCACAGGGACCAGACCCGGAATCCGGCCGATGCGGCCGCCCGCACGAGCGGGACGGACGGGCCGGTGATCAGGATCCGGCAGTGACTTGGAGGAGTGTTCATGGCGGTCAGGGCCTTCGGAGGAGGGCTTTCGGCGGAAGGGTGTCGGGCGGAGCAGGGAAACGACAAGAGCGGCGGCAACGACGGAACGGCCGGGCCCGGACGACGGATTCGCCGTCCGGGCCCGGCCGTGAACCGCTACCACGATCGTGTCCCAGAGGGTGCGGTACGAGCAATGCGGAGGGTGGCCGCCCAGGGCTGGACCCATGGCTCCTGCGGGGGTGCGGAGGTGGCGCCGAGGGCACGTGGAGGGTCAGGCGGCGACGGAGGGCTCGGCCTCACGGGCGGCGGCCAGCGCGGCCCTCAGCAGGCCTTCCAGCGCGTCGAGGGTCGCGGGGTCCTCGAACTCCCCGCCCTCGGTGAGCAGTTCCCCGGCGTTGGCCACCGCGACGGGCGGGTGCTCCACGACCAGCGCTCCGGTGTGCCCCAGGACCTCCACGAGCCCCGGCTGCGCGTCCACTGCCCCGCGCGGACCGGGCGAGGCACTGGTGACGGCCACGATCCGCCCGTCCAGGCAGCTCTCGCCGTACGGCCGCGACAGCCAGTCCAGCGCGTTCTTGAGAACGCCCGGCGCGGCGCCGTTGTACGACGGGGTGCTGATCACCAGGACGTCCGCGGCGGCCACGCGGTTGCGCATCCGCAGCACGGCCTCGGAACCGTTGGCCGCGTCCATGTCCTGGTCGTAGAAGGGCAGTTCCGCCGGATGTACGACGGTGGTACGGACCCCGTCGAAGCGCGCGTCGACGAGACGGCGCAGCGTGGCGACAACCGCGGAGTTGTACGAGCCGTCGCGAATGCTGCCGGACATGAGGACGATCTCGGTCATGGCAGTGACTTCTCCTTCACCTGAGGTTTCCCGGCCAGGCTAGGAGCGCCCGTTCCCGATCCGTTCCCGGTGCCGTACCTGCCGGAACACCGTCCCGGCCCGGGCGTTCCCACCGTGCGGGATCCGATCGGGACGGACACGGGAGCAGGTCCGCGCATCCTCGTCACCGACACCGCGACGAGAGGAGGGACCAGGTGCATCCCCTGGTCGATATGCACAGCGAGGTACGTGAAGCCCTGCACGAAGGGCTGCCGGTGGTCGCCCTCGAGTCCGCCGTCATCGCACACGGCCTTCCCTACCCCGGCAATGTCGAGACCGCCCTCGCCATCGAGAAGGCCGTGCGCGAGGCGGGCGCCGTTCCCGCCACCATCGGGATCGCGGGCGGCCGCTTCTCGGTCGGAATGGACCGCGAGGAGATCGAACGCTTCGCGACGGAGCGTCAGGTCGCGAAGGTGAGCAGCCGGGACATCGGGCCTGTGATCGCCGGCGGCGGCTACGGCGCGACCACCGTCGCCTCCGCCCTGGCCGCCGCCGACCTCGCCGGCATCCCCGTCTTCTCCACCGCGGGAATCGGCGGCGTGCACCGCGGTGCCCCCGAGACCTTCGACATCTCCGCGGACCTGGTCCAGTTCACCCGCAGCAAGGTGGCGGTCGTCTGCGCCGGGGCGAAGAGCATCCTGTGCCTGAAGCTGACCCTGGAGTATCTGGAGACCCTGGGCGTCCCCGTCATCGGCTACCGCTGCGACGACTTCCCGGCCTTCTACTGCCGTTCGAGCGGCCTGCGCAACCCGCAGCGCCTCGACGACATGGCCGCCGTCGCCCGGGCCCTGGAGGCGCACTGGAGCCTCGGGCTGCCGGGCGGAGCCCTGGTCACCACGCCGATCGACGAGGAACACGCGCTCGACCCCGACGAGATCGAGCGGGTGCTGCACCAGGCGCTCGCGGACGCCGAACGCGAGGGGGTGAGCGGGCCGAGGACCACCCCGTACCTGATGAAGGCGCTCTCCCGGGCCACCGGGAGCCGTACCGCCGAGGCCAACCGCGCGGTGCTGATCAGCACCGCCCGACGGGCCGGCGAACTCGCCGTCGCTCTCGCCGACGCGCGCCGCGCCGGTGGCCCGGGGACGCTGTCGAGCGTGCTGACGGGTTCGTCACGCGGCGAGGTCGTGAGGGCGGACCGGTGAACGGGCCACTGCGGGCCGTCGTGTTCGACCTGGACGGCACCCTTGCCGACACCCCGGCGGCCATCCGCCGGCTGCTCGTCCGGGTCTGCGCCGAGCAGGGCCGGACGGTGGCACCCGAGGAGGCCGCGCCCACCGTGGGCATCCCGCTGGAGCAGGCGTTCGGCCGGCTGCTCGGCACGGCACCCGGCGACCCGCGGACCGGCCGCGCCGTGGCGCGGTACCGGGAGCTGTTCGACGCCGAGGTGCTCGGAACGGGTACGCGCCTGCTCCACGCCGGAGTCCCCGAGGGCCTGGCCCGGCTGCGGGAGGCGGGCATCGCGCTGGCCGTCGCCACCGCCAAGGTGTCCCGCAGCGCCCACGCGCTCCTGGACGCCCTGCACATCGGTGCGCACTTCCCCGTGGTCATCGGCCACGACATGGTGAGCCGGGGCAAACCCCACCCGGAGTCGGGTCTGGCCGCGGCGCACGCCCTCGGCATCCCGCCGGACGGCTGCGCGTACGTCGGCGACACCGTGGGCGACATGCGGATGGCCGTAGCGGCCGGCATGCGCCCGGTGGCGGTCACCTACGGCGTCGGCAGCGGGGACGCGTTGGCGGCGGTCCCGGGGACGACGGTGTGCGACACGTTCCCGGACGTGGTGACGCACCTGCTGGAGGCCGTGCCGACGCGCCCCGCACCCGAGGACGGCTCCACCCGGGCGCCCGCCGTGCTCCTGCCGGGCGGTGCCCGGTGAAGACGTACATCACAGACGCCGCGCTGGCCGCGCTCGCACCGTTGGTCTGGGGGAGCACCTATCTGGTCACCACCGAATTCCTGCCCGCGGACCGCCCGTTGCTCGCTGCCACGATCCGCGCCCTGCCGTCCGGGCTGCTGCTGGTCCTCGCGGCCCGCCGCCTGCCGCGGGGGACGTGGATCTGGCGGTCCGCCGTGCTGGGCGTGTGCAACATCGGCGCGTTCTTCGCTCTGCTCTTCGTCGCCGCGTACCACCTCCCCGGCGGTATCGCCGCGCTGATCGGCTCGCTCCAGCCGCTGATCGTCCTGGGGCTCGCCGCCGTGCTGCTGCGCGACCGGGTCCAGGGCCGGCACCTGGTGGCCTGCCTGCTCGGCACGGCGGGCGTGGGCCTGCTGGTCTCGGCGTCCGCCACCACCCTCGACCCCGTGGGGGTCGCCGCCGCGCTGGGCGGGGCCTGCTGCATGGCCCTGGGCATCGTCCTCACCAAACGCTGGGGCCGCCCGCCACGGGTCGGCCTGATGGCCTTCACCGGCTGGCAGCTCACCATGGGCGGGCTGTTCCTGCTGCCGCTCACCCTGCTGGTCGAGGGGCTTCCCGGTCGCGTCACGACCACGAACCTCATGGGGTACGGCTACCTGTGCCTGGTCGGCGCCGTCTTCGCCTACGCCGTCTGGTTCCGCGGCGTCGAACGACTGCCCGCCGTGGCGGTGTCCTTCCTGGGCCTGTTCAGCCCGGTCGTCGCCGCCCTGCTCGGCCTGATCGTGCTCGGACAGCACATGACCCCGCTCCAAGTGGTCGGAGCCGCCGCCGTGCTGGCCGGAATCGTCTTCGCCCAGTTGCCCCCCTCTGCCACCGCACGACTCCACCGAAAGGGAGAATATGAGCACCAAGACCGCCCAGGGCTGTGTCATCAAGGCGGACGAGATGGAGTTCCGTCTGCTTGACGGATGCCGGGTCGCCACTGCGGTCGGCCCCCACCTCGGTGCGCGGATCGTCCGGCTCGACGTGGTGAAGATCCCCGCCGCAGCGGTGTGGCGGCCCCGGTCCTCGGCACACGAGGAGAACGTCGTGGTCGTCTTCGAGGGCTCCGGCTCCGGCGCCTCCGGCACCGCCCGCGGACGCCTCGGCCGTGCCGACACGGTGTACGCGCCGACCGGTGACCCGTACGAGCTGAGCGCCGACGCCGGCGTGGACCTCACGGTGTACGTGTGGAACACCACGCTGCGCCCGGACCGTGCTCCCGGCACCGATCCCCGCCGGTTCTCGCGCCTGTGGAACGAGGAGACCCAGCTGAAGGGCTTCACCGGCACCGGGCAGAGCGAAGCCTCGGCCAGGACCGCCACCATGAACTTCCTGTTCTGGCCGGGCACCGGTTCGCCCCAACTGTGTCTGCACTGCGGCTTCATGGAGCCCGGCGAGTACTTCAACGTCCACGTCCACCCCGACAGCGAGGAGGCCTTCATCGCCTTCGAGGGCAAGGGCCAGCTTCACCTGGACGGTCAGTGGTACGACGCCGAACCCGGCGACGTGCTGTTCGCCCCGCCCGGTGTGCCGCACGGCACCCGCCACCCCGACGAGGATCCCACCGCACCCCGCTTCGCCACCTGCGGTGGTCCCACCCCGTTCGACCCGGTGCTCTACCAGCGCGCCGGTGTCTCGCCGGAGGTCCGGTGATCTTCCGGCACGCGCAGCACATCTGCGACGTCGGCAGCCCGGCCGCGCCCCGCGCTCTCGTGGGCCGAGAGCCGCACGTCCGTCACCACCGCACGGCCCGACGAGGAAAACCTGCCATGAACACCGTGATCGTGTACTCCGACATCGGCTGCCCGTGGGCCTCCCTGGGGCTGTTCAACCTGCGGCGGGCAGCCGCCGAGGAAGGCGTCCGGCTCACCGTCGACCACCGGGCGTTCCCCCTGGAACTCTTCAACTCCCGTCCCACGCCCAAGTGGATCCTCGACCCGGAGATCGCCGCCGTGGCCGAACGCGAACCTGCTCTCGGCTGGACGGGATGGCAGGGGCCGGAGTCCGGATACCCGGTGACCATGCTGCCGGCCATGGAGGCGGTCCAGGCGGTGAAGGCCCAGCCCGGACCCCCCGAGGCGGGCCTGGCCGCCTCCGACCAGCTCGACGCGGCCCTCCGTCACGCCTTCTACGCCGAGTCGCGTTGTATCAGCGTCCACTCCGAGATACTCGCGATCGCCGACGACTGCCCCCTGGTCGACACCGGCCACCTCGACACGGCGCTGCGCCGCGGAACGTGCCGCATCGCCCTTTTCGACCAGTGGGAGGAATCGAAGGCCCCCGAGGTGACCGGCAGCCCGCACTTCTTCCTTCCCGACGGCACCGGCCTGCACAACCCGGGCATCGTCTTCAGCTGGCCGAAGGACGCCCGTCGACCGCTGATCAAGGACTACCGCCCCGCCTTCTGGAGATCCCTGGTCCGGTCCCTGCCCGCCCACACGACCACGCCGCACTGACCAGGGTTCGGGCCCCGGGCCGGCTCCGGTGGTGCCCGCCGGGACGGGGTTGTGGTGACGGCCGCGCGGCCCTCCTGGAGGGCGAGGGTTCATCCCCGGGTTGCGGGTGGGCAGGGACTGGGACGTGGCGATCCGCCCGCTCACGCAAACGGCCCCGGACGAGAAGTCCGAGGCCGAGCAGGAGCCCTCCCTGGGGGACAAACCCCAGGTCGGAGCGGCAATGCATGGTGCCCCCGGCAGGATTCGAACCTGCGACACCCGCTTTAGGAGAGCGGTGCTCTATCCCCTGAGCTACGAAGGCGGAGTCGTGGCCGTGGAGGCCACTGGCGTCAGCGTACCGGATCTGTTCGGGCGGGGTGTGGGGGTCAGGTCGTCGGGACCCGGGTGAAGCGGCCTGCCACGTGGAGGTCCTGCTCGATGCGGGCCGCCGTGGCGCGGAGGTGGGGCAGGATGTCGCGCTCGCACTCCTCGGGCGTGTGGCGGGCCGCGTGCATGGCCACGTTCAGGGCGGCGACCGCTCGGCCCGTGCGGTCGCGGACCGGGACCGCGATGGAGCGGAGGCCTTCTTCCAGTTCCTCGTCCACCAGGGCGTGGCCCTGGGCGCGGATCTCGGTGAGGAGGCGGGTCAGGGCCTCCGGGTCGGTCAGGGTGCGGGGGGTCAGGGGGCGGAGAGGGAGGGGGAGAGGGCGGTCGGACGGGGGGAGGTCCGCGAGGAGGACGCGGCCCATGGACGTGGCGTAGGCCGGTAGTCGGGTGCCCACCGTGATGTTCACGCTCATGATGCGGCTCGTGGCGACGCGGGCCGTGTACTGGATGTCGTCGCCCGACAGCACGGCCAGGGACGTCGACTCGTGGACCCTCTGGGCGAGTTCGGCCATGTGCGGGGCCGCGATCTCGGGGAGGGACGTGCGGGAGAGGGGCGGGAAGCCGAGGGACAGGACGCGCGGGGTCAGGGTGAAGGTGCGGGCCTGTGCCTGGACCAGGCCCAGGTGTTCGTAGGTGATCAGGGCCCGGCGGGCCGTGGCGCGGGCCAGGCCCGTTGCCTTGGCCACCTCCGTCAGGGTCAGGGCGGCGCGGCCCTCGCCGAAGGCCGTCAGGACCGTCAGGCCGCGGGCCAGGGACTCGACGAACTCCCGGCCGAGTTCCTGTTTCGAGGCGCCGGTCCAGGTCGCGAGGCCGGAGGGCGCGGCGGACGGCTGGGGCGGTGGTACCTCGCGCAGGTCGTCCTCCATCGCCCGTACTGCCGCCCGCAGCCGGGGGAGCAGCGTGTCGCGCAGGTCCGCGGCGGTGTGCCGGCTGGTGTGGCTCACCACGTTGGCCGCGCAGGCGATCCGGCCGGTGTGCGGGTCCCGTACGGGGACGGACACCGCGACCAGGCCCGGTTCGATCAACTGGTCGTCCAAGGCCCAGCCGTTCGCGGCCGATTCGGCCACCCGTTGCTCGAAGTCCTCGCCGGTGGTCGGGTGCTGGGGTGGGGGTACGGCCGGGAAGAGCGTCCCGTCCCGGTCCGCTGCCCTGCGCTGCCGCCATTCCCGCCAGTCGCTCTGCGTCCACTCCGTCGCGAACAGGGGACCCGGCGCGGTGCGTTCCGCCGGCAGCAGGTCGCCGATGCGGAAGCTCAGGGACATCGCGCGGCGGCGGGTGGCCTGGTGGATGAAGCGGATGCCGTCGCGGTCGGCGACCGCCAGGGACACGGACTCGTCCAGTTCGTCGGCGAGGGCGTCGGCGCGTGCGTCCAGCAGGGCGGGCAGGCGCAGGGCGGAGAGGTAGGCGTTGCCCAGTTCCATCAGGCGGGGGGTCAGGATCACGTCCCGGCCGTCGAGGCGGACGTATCCCATCCGGGCGAGGGTGGCGGTGATCCGGTCGACCGTGGAGCGGGCGAGGCCCGTGGCCCGTTCCAGGGCGCTCGGGCTCAGCGTTCCGCCGGCCTCGGTCAGCCGCCTCAGCACGGCGACCCCGCGGACGAGCGGCGCGACCGCCTCGGCCGGTACGCCGGACGAGCCGTCCGACACGGCGGCAGCAGCGGCCGGTACGGCGGACGACGCGGCCCGTACGGCGGGAGAAGCGGCGTCGGCGTCCATCGTGGGCTTCGCGGGCATCGGGTCTCCGGTACGGCGGTCGGGGCATGCCTACCGTAATGCGGAGACCCGGCACCTTGACGGCGGCCGTCCCCCCCGGCGTCCCACCGGTCCGGTGCGGGCCGCTCACCGCCGGGTCACCAGCACCCGGTAGCTGCGCGCGCTTGCGGAGCCGTCCGCTCCCGCCACCGTGATCCGGATCCCGCGCTTCGGGTCCTTGAAGACCTCGCCGGGGGTGAAGGGCGCGTCCGAGAGTTCCGCGTGGACGTTGGGGCTGCGCGTGCAGCCGCCGCTGTCGCGCCGGGCGTCGTAGACCTTCACCGGTCCCATGCCGGTGTCGACGTCCGCGTCGACCTTGTAGATCAATACGCCCGGGCGGCACACGGCCTCGTCGTTGCCCGCGCGGACGCGTACCTCCAAGGCGTACCCGGTGCGACTGCTGAGCGGCACGAAGACCAGCTTCGGGCCGCCCGCGCGCTCCAGCGGCGTCAGCGTGTGCTCCGTGGTGCCGTGCCGGGAGGCGCAGCTGACCTGGGACGGGTCCAGCCAGCCCAGCTTCCACTTGTGCCAGCCGAGCAGGTCGTTGTTGGCCCCCCAGTCCTCGCTCATGATGTCCCAGTGGCCGACGGCGCCGCCGCCCGCCTGGGTGTACAGGTCGGGCAGGCCGAAGACATGGCCGTTCTCGTGCGGCAGCACCCGGTAGCCGGTCCTGCCGTAGGAGCCGGAGCCGTCGTCCTGGCGGGAGTAGACGAAGGAGGCGTTGGCGACGGGGACGCCGTCGGCGACCGGGGCCTCGGTGTTGCCGGCGAAGGTCACGGACAGGACCGTGTCCAGGGCGGACGGGCCGGCGTTCGGCGTCACCAGCACGTTCAGGAAGTCGTACTCCTGGAAGTTCACCTTGGGGTCGGCGGCGCTGACGATGTCCTGGACGAGCTCGCGGTAGCCGGAGTCGAAGGGGGCGCCGCGCTCTATGCCGTAGGCCTTGAACGGCTTCGGCATGCGCAGCCAGTGCGGGATCGGGGTCTCGGGGCGGTAGTCCAGCCGGCCGTAGGAGGCGGTGCGGAACCACTGGCGGGTCTTCGGGAAGAACTCGCGGAAGCGGTCGAGGGCGTTTCCGGTGCCGGGTGCGTCGGAGAAGTCGACCATCAGGGTCAGGGCGTGGACGGTGCCCGTGGAGCGGGAGTAGCCGGTGCCGGTGGGGACGCCCTCCGACAGCTGGATGGCGTGACCGCCTCTGATCATGCAGGGGCTCAGTACGGCGCTGCGGGCAGGCGCGATCGGGCCCGCCCCGGCCGTCGTGGAGGGCGCCGTCGGATGTCCGGTGCCGGCCGAGGTGCTGACCGCGAAGGTCAGGGCGGTCACACAGGCGAGGGCGGCCGCACGGCGTGGACGTATCCGACGGCAGAGCTGCATGCACGCGTCCTTCGTCCATGGCAGCCGGCGGCATCGGACTGCGCCCTTTCGATCACCCTGATCGGGGGGCTGCGCGGGCGCGCGCTGGAGGAGCCCGAACGTGGGGTTTCACCGAGAGAGTGGTGTGACTCAGGTCACATTAAATCTCTCCGTCAACCTGAAATAAGCGGGGAGCGTCTCCCCGTTTAGTCAGGTGTCCGAGCGAAACGGGGAGTGCTTCCCCGGATCGCAGCGCCACCGGCCGCCCGCAGTAGCACCTACTGCTCGCAGCACCACTCACCGAGGAGCACACCGTGACCGCCACGACGACCGCGAAGGCCCCGCAGCGCAAGGTGACCCGGCCGCGCGCCGACGCCCTGCGCAACCGGGAGCGGATCGTCGCCGCCGCCCGCGAGATGTTCACCGAGTTCGGCCCCGAGGTGCCGCTCGACGAGATCGCCCGCCGGGCCGGCGTGGGCAATGCCACGGTGTACCGCAACTTCCCCGACCGCGACGCACTCGTCCGCGAGGTCGTCTGCTCCGTCATGGACCGGACGTCGGAAGCGGCCGAGCTCGCGCTCGCCGAGACCGGGGACGCCTTCGAGGCACTCGAGCGCTTTGTGCACACCGCCGCCGACGAGCGGATCAGCGCGCTGTGCCCGATGGTCCAGAGCACCTTCGACCAGAACCATCCCGATCTCGAAGCGGCCCGTCGGCGGGTCGAGCAGACCGTCAACGAGCTGATGGACCGCGCCAAGGAGGCCGGCCAGCTCCGCCCCGACGTTGCCGTCGGGGACCTCATGATCGTGGTGGCGCAGCTCAGCCGGCCCCCGGCCGGCACCGACTGCTTCGTCAACGACCGCTTCGTACACCGCCATCTGCGGCTGTTCCTGGACGGACTGCGGGCCCCGGCCCGCTCGGTCCTGCCGGGCACACCCGTGACCGTGGAGGATCTGCGCCGGCCCTGCGATTAGTTCCGCACCGCAAGCCAGTCACTACACCGAACATCCGACACCGAGTTACCGACTTACCGAATCACCGGCCGTCGCCGGAAGCCCGTAGACGAGCCGTCCCCGTAAGACGCCTTTTTCCGTCACGAAGTCCCGAAGTGGGTACCCCCATGTCTGCAACAGCCTCAAAGGCTCCAGGCGCCGTCGAGAACACCGGCGACGCCAACCGCTGGAAAGCGCTCGTCTTCATAGCGCTCGCCCAGCTGATGGTCGTGCTCGACGCGACCATCGTGAACATCGCCCTGCCCTCCGCCCAGACCGACCTGGGCATCTCGGACGGCAACCGGCAGTGGGTCGTCACGGCCTACGCCCTCGCCTTCGGCGGTCTGCTCCTGTTCGGCGGCCGGATCGCCGACCTGTGGGGCCGCAAGCGCGCCTTCGTCGTCGGTCTGGTCGGCTTCGCCGCCGCCTCCGCGCTCGGCGGTGCGGCGACCACCGGCGCCATGATGTTCGGCGCCCGCGCCCTCCAGGGAGTCTTCGGCGCCCTGCTCGCGCCCGCCGCGCTCTCCCTGCTCGCCGTGATGTTCACGGACGCCAAGGAGCGCGCCAAGGCGTTCGGCATCTACGGTGCGATCGCCGGTGGTGGTGGCGCCGTCGGCTTCATCCTCGGTGGCGTGCTCACCGAGTACATGGACTGGCGCTGGACGTTCTTCGTGAACATCCCGTTCGCCATCGTGGCCGCGCTGGGCGCGTACTTCGTCATCCGTGAGCCGGAGGGCGGCCGCAACCGCAACCCGCTCGACATCCCGGGCGTGCTGCTCTCCACCGCCGGCCTGGTGTCGCTGGTCTACGGCTTCACCCGCGCCGAGTCCGACGGCTGGGGCGACACCACGACCGTCTCCCTGTTCGTCGCGTCGGCCGTCCTGCTGATCGCGTTCGTCGTCACCGAGGCCAGGGTCAAGGCCCCGCTGCTGCCCCTGCGCGTGGTCACCGACCGCAACCGCGGCGGCATCTACCTCTCGCTCGGCATCGCCATCATCGCGATGTTCGGCACGTTCCTGTTCCTGACCTACTACCTGCAGGTCATCAAGGGCTACTCGCCCATCAAGACGGGCTTCGCCTTCCTGCCGATGATCGCGGGCATGATGGTCGGCTCGACCCAGATCGGCACCCGTCTGATGACCCGGGTCCCGGCCCGGGCGCTGATGGGCCCCGGCTTCCTGGTCGCGGCCGGCGGCATGCTCTTCCTGACCCAGCTGGAGATCGGCTCGTCGTACGCCTCGGTGGTGCTGCCGTCGATGCTGCTGCTCGGTCTCGGCATGGGTACGGCGTTCATGCCCGCCATGTCCCTGGCCACCCTGGGCGTCGAGCCCCGTGACGCCGGTGTCGCCTCCGCGATGGTCAACACCTCGCAGCAGGTGGGCGGCGCGATCGGTACGGCCCTGCTGAACACGATCGCCGCCTCCGCGACGACCTCGTACATCAAGGACCACATCGCCGGTGCGACCTCCAAGTCGCAGGCGCAGCTGGTCCAGATGCAGGGTGCGGTGCACGGCTACACCAACGCGATCTGGTTCGCCGTCGGCATGCTGGTGCTCGCCGCCGCGATCGTCGTGACCTTCGTGAACGCCGGCCGCCCGGGTTCGACGACGGTGTCGTCCTCCGAGGACGGCGTCGAGGACGAGCTGACCGTCCCGGTGGTCGCCCACTGACGGCGGCCGTCCGGCGGTACCCCCTTCGGAACCATCCGTACGCGAGAGGAAGGGGACGCCTCTCGCGTACGACCCCGGCACCTGCCCTGGTCTGCTGAGTGAGCGGCTCAGCGGAGCCAGGGCAGGTCCGCGCCCGCATCGCCGGGCTGGAGGCCCTCGGCGACGATCTCCATGATCTCGCCGAGGGCCTCCTGCTGCTGCGGGGTGAGCCGCTCGAACACGGCCTGCCGTACGGCCGTCACATGGCCCGGCGCGGTCCGCTCCAGTACCTCGGCGCCCGCGTCCGTCAGCACCGCGAACTGCCCGCGCTTGTCGGAGGGGCAGTCCTCGCGCCGCACCCAGCCGTTCTTCTCCAGCCGCGCGATCGCGTGCGAGAGACGGGAGCGGGTGATCTTCGACTTCATGGCCAGTTCGGTCATCCGCAGCCGCCGGAGCGGGGCCTCGGCGAGGCCGACCAGCAGCCCGTAATAGATGTGCGGCATACCCGCGTCCCGCTGCAACTGGCGGTCGAGGTGATCCTCGAGAAGCATGGTGGCATGCAGGTAGGAGCGCCAGATGCGCTGCTCGTCGGCGGTGAGCCAGCGAGTCTGCTCGGCGGGTTTCGCCGCTGCGGATGCTTCGTCAGCGGATGTGGGTGCCGTATTCATGTATCCATCGTACGAGAGCGCTCCTTGAATCTTAAACAATTGGGGCGTATGCTCGGAAGCAGGGAGTTTGAGAGTTCAAGCATTGGGAGTCGCCGCCATGTCCGCCGCCACGCAGGAGCGCATGCCCGCCCTCTATCTCAGCCACGGTGCGCCGCCGCTCGCGGACGACCCGATCTGGCCCGGCGAACTCGCCGCCTGGTCCGCCGACCTGCCGCGCCCCAAGGCGATCCTCATGGTCTCCGCCCACTGGGAGGAGGCCCCGCTCGCGCTGGGCGCGGTGCGGACGATCCCGCTCGTCTACGACTTCTGGGGCTTCCCCGAGCACTACTACCAGGTGACGTACGAGGCCCCCGGCGCTCCCGAACTCGCCGAGTCCGTACGGAAGTTGCTGCGCGCCCCCGGCATACCCGTGCAGGACATCCCCGACCGCGGCCTCGACCACGGTGCCTATGTCCCGCTCGTCGAGATGTTCCCGGCCGCCGACATCCCGGTCCTGCAGATCTCGATGCCCACGCTCGACCCGGTGAAGCTGATGGAGATCGGCCGCAAACTGGCGCCGCTGCGCGACGAGGGCGTCCTGATCGTCGGCTCCGGCTTCTTCACCCACAACCTGGCCGCGCTGCGCCACACGGGCGGGGGAGTGCCGACCTGGTCCTCGGAGTTCGACGACTGGGGCCGCAAGGCGCTGGAAGCGCGGGACTGGGACGGCCTGCTGGACTTCCTCCACAAGGCCCCGGCCGGCCGCTACGCGCACCCGCGCACCGAGCACTTCGCCCCGCTGTTCGTGACCATGGGCGCGGCGGACGTCACCGGCGAGCTGGACGCGCAGAAGTCCGTGATCGACGGCTTCTGGATGGGGATGGCGAAGCGGTCGGTGCAGTTCGGCTGAGGCCTCAGGGCCCCTGCGGGCCTACAGCTCCTTCTCGTACCAGGCGACGTCCCAGTACCTGCCGAACTTCCGGCCCACCTCCCGGTAGGTGCCGACGTAGCGGAACCCGAAGCGTTCATGCAGTCGCGTGGACGCTTCGTTGGGCTGTGCGATGCCCGCGTAGGCGCGGTGCAGGTCCTCGTCCGCGAGGGCCTCGAAGAGCGCCTTGTACAGGAGCGTGCCGATGCCGCGGCGGCCCGCGTGCGGGGCCACGTACACCGTGACCTCGACCGACGTCTCGTAGGCTGGTTTCATGCGGTAAGGGCTGGATGTGGCGTAGCCCAGAATTTCCTGTGTGTCCGCATCCATGGCAACCATCAGCCGGTGCGGCCCGTCTACAGGGTGGGAGAGCAGCCAAGGACGCCGCTCCTCCGGAGTGAAGACGGTGGTATCGAATGTGATGGGCGTCTCACGTACATAGTGGTTGTAGATGTCGGTGAGAGCGTCGAGGTCCTCCTCGGCTCCCGGCCTGACCTGCACCTCTGTACGCTCCGACGCCATCTGGCCTCCCTCTGTGGCCGGACAGGGTACTGCATGATCAGAAAAATCGGGGGGCGGGTTGGGAATTCTGTCCGGATTCCAGTCGTTGTTTCCATCGGATGCAGGGCACCCGACCAAAGTGCTCAGCGGCACTCGAAGGCGAGTGCCCGGCGTCTGAGAGACCACCCGCCAGCCCACCATCGCAAGGGAGCACGCATGGCAACCCGTGCCGTCGCCCGTCGTAAGTCCGCCTCTGGCGAGACGGCCGACAGGGCAAGCAGTGTTCGCGCCCACGCCGGCGAGATCGCCGACCGTGACCTGGTCGGCATGTACCTCGACGAGATCGCGCGCACACCGCTGCTCGACGCCGCCAAGGAGGTCGAGCTGTCCCAGATCATCGAGGCGGGTGTGTTCGCGCGACAGGTTCTCGACGGGTACGAGGAGTCCAAGGCCGAGGCCACGCGCGAGGAGCTCGAGGCCCTGGTGGCCGAGGCCGAGCGCGCCAAGGACATCTTCATCCGCTCCAACCTCCGCCTGGTCGTGGCCGTGGCGCGCCGTTACCCCCGTAGCGGCCTGCCCCTGCTCGACCTGATCCAGGAGGGCAACGCCGGTCTGGTGCGCGCGGTCGAGAAGTTCGACTACCGCAAGGGCTTCAAGTTCTCGACGTATGCGACCTGGTGGATCCGCCAGGCGATCACCCGCTCGATAGCGGACCAGTCGCGCACCATCCGCCTGCCCGTCCACCTGGTGGAGGAGCTGGGCCGGATCCGCCGTGTGCAGCGCGAGTTCAACCGCGAGCACGGCCGCGACCCGGAGCCCGCGGAGATCGCCGCCGAGCTCGGCTCGAACGCGGACCGTGTGATCGACGTCCTGGACTGGGCCCGCGACCCGGTCTCGCTGAACATGTCGGTGGACGACGACGGCGACACGCAGTTCGGCGACCTGCTCGAGGACACCTCCGCGGTCTCCCCCGAGCAGTCCGTCCTCACCCTGCTGCGCAGCGAGGAACTCGACCACCTCATCGGCCGCCTCGACCCGCGCACGGCGTCCATCATCAAGATGCGCTACGGCATCGAGGACGGCCGCGAGCGCACGCTGACGGAGGTCGGCAAGGAGCACGGTCTGACCCGCGAGCGGATCCGGCAGATCGAGAAGCACGCCCTGCTGGAGCTGAAGAAGCTGGCACGCGACACGGGCTTCGAGGCGGCGGCCTGAGGCTCGGTCACAGGGCGCGTACGGCACCCGGTGAGCGCCGGGTGGCGTACGCGCCGGTGGCCGCGCACGCCGGGTGGCGAAAGACCGCGCAAACATGGCGGTTCAACGCCGCTTCAACCGTCAGAACGCAGGGAACAAGACTTCAGGGCACAGGAGTTCGGCGGCATCATCCCGCCCCCTGAACGACCGGACCACGGCAACCACCGGACCACGTCCCGACGCACATCCCCCCCGGCGGCGGGACTTTCCTGAGCCGGGCTTCGGCGCCCCTCCCCCCGGGCGCCGGGGCCCGGCTCTCTTTCGGGCGGGCCGGGATCTCGCCGGAACACACATGACGGCGGGTCACCCCAGACCTGAACACTGGGGTGGCCCGCCGTCACGTGTGCCCAACGTCCTCCGGACGCTGGTCAAACGGGCCGTGCGACCCGATTGCGCGTGACACTCTGCCATAGGATCGTCACGTTTCGCTAACGTGCCCCTGCGTCACCCACCCCCGGCCCGCACCAGCCGTCCGCCCAACTCCCGTACGCTCTCCACCAGTTCGGTCGGTTCCCGGACCGTGAACTCGTAGCCCACCAGGGCCAGTCGGACCGCGAGCCAGTCCGCCGCGTCGCCGGTCCGGGCCCGCAGACGGCAGGTGTGGGCGTCGATCGGTTCCGGTGTGCCCAGCCAGGACGGGATGCGGGTCGCGACGGTTTCCGCGGGGGCCGCGAAGGTGACCTCGAAGTCGTACGACTCCTGGTGTCGTTGCATCGAGCGGCGCAGGTATTCCGCCGCGTTTCCCGTCGGCAGCTCCCGCGGGGCGAACCGGGCGCCGGTTGCGAAGGGGTCGCTCACGCGGTCGACGCGGAACGTCCGCCAGTCGGCGCGGTCGAGGTCGTAGGCGACGAGGTACCAGCGGCGGCCGGTCGAGACGAGGCGGTACGGCTCCGTCAGGCGTCGTGACTCGGTGCCGTCGCCGGCGCGGTAGGCGAAGCGCAGGCGCTCGTGCCCGGCCACCGTGGACGCCATGACGGTCAGCGTCTCGGGTGCGATGCTCGCCCCGTCCCCGCTGGTCAGCGGCGTGGTGGCGGCCTGGAGCGTGGAGACACGGTGGCGCAGGCGGGAGGGCAGCACCTGTTCCAGCTTCGCGAGGGCCCGTACGGAGGCCTCGTCCACGCCCTCCAGGGCGTGCCCGGCGCCCGCCCGCAGCCCGACCGCGATCGCCACGGCCTCCTCGTCGTCGAGCACCAGCGGCGGCATCGCCTTCCCCGCGACCAGGCGGTAGCCGCCCTCGGCACCCAGGGTCGCCTGCACCGGATAGCCGAGCTCGCGCAGCCGGTCGATGTCCCGCCGCACCGTGCGCCGCGACACGCCCAGCCGCTCGGCGAGCTCGCCGCCGGGCCATTCCCGGGGAGTCTGGAGGAGGGAGAGGAGTTGGAGGAGTCGGGCCGGGGTGTCCGTCGTCATGGTGAGAGCATGCCGCAGAAGTAGGACACGATCTGACCTAATGGGGGTCTAGCTTCGGGGTATGACCTCCACCGAGATCCCTCCCGTCTCCACGGGCACCCTGGGTGCCCCGCCCGCCGCGGGCGACCGCAGGCGCTGGCTCGCCCTCGCCATCGTGATGACCGCGGCCTTCATGGACCTCGTCGACGTCACGATCGTCAACATCGCCATCCCGTCGATCCAGCGGGACGCCGGCGCCTCCGTCAGCCAGATCCAGTGGATCACCGCGGGCTACGCCCTCGCCTTCGCCGCGGGGCTGATCACCGGCGGACGGCTCGGCGACATCCACGGCCGCAAGCGGCTGTTCCTCGTCGGCATCGGCGGGTTCACCCTCGCCTCCGCGCTGTGCGGCTTCGCCGCGAACCCGGAGATGCTGGTCGCCTCCCGGATCCTCCAGGGCGCCATGGCGGCGATGATGGTGCCGCAGGTCCTGTCGATCGTGCACGCCACCTTCCCGGCGCACGAGCGGGGCAAGGTGTTCGGTCTGTTCGGCGCGATCGTGGGGCTCGGGGCCGTCTCGGGCCCGCTGCTCGGCGCGCTGCTGACCGAGTGGAACCTGTGGGGTCTGGAATGGCGGCCGATCTTCCTCATCAACCTCCCGGTCGGCATCGCGGGCCTGCTCCTCGGCAGCCGCTTCATCACCGAGTCGAAGGCACCGCGGGCGCTGAAGCTGGACCTGGTCGGAGTAGCGCTCGTCACCCTCGGTCTGACGATGCTGCTCTACCCGCTGACCCGCGGCCGTGAGCTGCACTGGCCGCTGTGGGGGTACGCCTCCATGGCCGGTGCGCTGGTGGTCTTCGCGGTGCTGGTGGCGTACGAGAGGCGCAAGGCCGTACGGGACGGGTCTCCGCTGGTGGAGCTGTCGCTGTTCCGGGTGAAGAGCTTCGCAGCCGGTATCGCCGTGCAGACCGTCTTCGGGATCGCGCTCGGGGTGTTCTTCCTGGTGTGGACGCTGTACATGCAGACCGGCCTGGGCTGGAGCCCGCTGCGGGCGGGGCTGACCGGGGTGCCGTTCTCGATCTCCGTCTCCACCGCGGCCGGCCTGTCCGTGCAGAAGCTGGTGCCGCGCTTCGGCCGCAAGGTGCTCCAAGCGGGCGCGCTGCTCATGGCCGCGGGCGTCCTGCTCTACATCTGGGAGTCCGGCCGCTACGGCCTCGCCATCGCCTCCTGGCAGATGGCGCTGCCCCTGATCGTGATGGGCGTCGGCATGGGCCTGATCGTCGCCCCGCTGACCGACGCGGTGCTCTCGGACGTGCCGCGCGAGCACGCCGGCTCGGCGTCGGGGCTCATCAACACCGTGCAGCAGATGGGGAACGCGCTGGGGCTCGGGCTGGTCTCGGTGGTGTTCTTCGGGGAGATCGGCGACCGGCTGACGCGGTCCGAGGTGGGCCCGGCGTTCGTGAACGCCTTCCAGCATGCGCTGGGGTGGGTCGCCGCGGTGATGGGGGCCATCTTCGTATTGATGTTCGCCCTGCCGAAGCGGGCCGGGGAGGCGGGGGAGCCGGCGGAGCAGGCCGAGACGGCCGAACCGCACGTCGGGAGCGCACCGGAGGCCGCCCCGCAGGAGAATCTCGCTCCTGTCAGGTAGCGCACCTGACACCCTGTCCCTAGAGTCTTTGCAGGGGCAGGGTGTTGTGTAGGAGGGTGTCCTCGACACGTGTTCATCCGGGAAGCGACGGGACGTCATGGCATCGAGGAATCAGGCCACTCCATCCGAGGCGGCAGCGTCGGAGACGGCCATGTCCAGCTGGCTTCCCGACCTCTCGGGGCTTTCTCTGGGAGAGCTCAGCAGCCTGGACAGCATGGTTCTGGAATCCTCCGTCAGGCATCTGAGGCGCTGCGTCAACCAACCGCTTTCCACCATCGGTGGCAGCAGCGGTAGCTAGTTGCCGCCCCGTCCTGCAGGAGTCCCCGAAATAATGGGCAACACGGTCTCCGTGCAGGACCCGACCGGTTAAATTTCACGGCACGTCACCCCCGGCCGGGAACGAGGAAGTCGTGCCCATGCACCATCACCAGCTCTCCGTGTCCGTCCTGCGGTCCCTGCTGGCCACCACCGAGGACGACACCGCGGTCGCCGTGCTCCTGGACGTGGAGTACAGCCGCCGGCTGCTCCTCATGCGGGGAATCCTGGACTCCTGCGCCGGTACCCCCGAGGCCGAGGCCGCCGGGGTCGGGGAGGCCTGGCGGCTGCTGGAGAGCGTCGAGAAGCGGGCCCCCGAGGCCGTTCGCGCCGTACTGCTCGATCCGCAGGTCGGCCTGTGGGCGGCCGCCCTGTTCCGGCGGCTGTCACGGACCGACCGGGACGAGAGCGCGCAGGACGTGCCGCTCTGGGTGGAGCTGGGTTTCCTCGCCCAGTTCGCGGCCACCGTGTCGATCATGGCGGGCGCCCCCTTCCGGATGCGGGTCCCGGTGCGGGAGGGAACTGTCTTCCTGCCGTGCCTGGGGCGTGCGCGCCTGGACACCGCCGAGCGCTGGGGGACGGCCGAGGTCCGGGCGCGGGACGGCGTGGTCAGCATCGCCGGGGACGGTACGGCGGTGACGCTGCCGGAGGATCCCGAACGCGAGGTCCCCGGCTGGCAGGGGCTGCGCCGGCTGCGCGCCACGGCCGAGGGCCTGACCCTCACGCTCGCCATCGACGACCTCGGCCCGTACCCGGCGGTCACCGGGCTGGCCGCCTCCCGGCGGCTGGCACCCGAGCAGTTCGCCGACTGGCAGCGCTGGATCTCCGCCATGTGGCCCCTTCTCGTGGCCGACCACCGGGCCGACGCCCGCGCGCTCTCCGCCGGGCTGCTGTCCCTCGTCCCGCTGCCCCACCGGGAACGCCTGCGCGGGCGCACGGCCTCGTCCAGCGACGCCTTCGGCTGCGTACTGCTGACGGAACCCGACGAGGACACGGCGGTGCTGCCGGCCCAGCTCGGTGTGGCCCTCATCCATGAGTTCCGGCACACCCTGCTCAACGGCCTCATCTTCCTCGCCCCGCTCTTCGAGGACTGCGGCGACCTGTTCTACGCCCCCTGGCGGGACGATCCGCGTCCACTGGGCGGGCTGGTGCACGGGGCGTACGCCTTTTCGGGGGTGGCGCGGTACTGGCGTGCGCGCGGGGAGGAGGGCCTCGCGGGCTTCGAGTTCGCGCTGTTGCGGGACGCCCTGGACCAGGTGCTCGCCACCCTGCGGGACCACCCCTTGCTGACCCCGCTCGGGCGCCGGCTCTGCGAGGCGCTCACGGAGCAGACCGAGCCCTGGCGCGCGGAGCCGGTGGGTGAGCACGAGCGGAACCTTGCCCGGCTGGCGTCCGCCCACCACCACGCGACCTGGCGGGCCCACCACCTGCACACCCCCAAGGCCTATGCGCAGGCGCTGGCGCAGGCATGGCAGCACGGCCACCGGGAGGCCGTCGACGTCGCGGGCACCCCGCTGGGGCCGGCGCCGCAGCCCGAACTGCACACGGACCCCGGCGCCTGCCGGCTGGACACCCTGGCGCTGCTGTCCCGCCTCAGCCTCGTCGACCCCGCGGAGTACGCGAGACTGCTCGCCGACGACGATCCCGCCGCCCAGGTCCCCGGCGCCGCCGCGGCCGACCTGGCCCTGGTGGCAGGCGACGCGAAGACCGCGGTGGAGCTCTACGCCGAGGAACTGGCGGTCCCCGGAGCCAGACCAGCGGCCTGGGCAGGCCTGGGCCTGGCGCTCACCGAGACGGGCGAGCAGGCTGCCGGTGCCGCCCTGACCAACAGCCCCGAACTGGCCGTAGCAGTAAGCCGTTTGTTGCCGGAACCACCGGATCCGGTAGCACTGGCGCAGTGGCTGGCGCCCCTTTAGGGGCGCGGGGCTGTATCGATGTGCGGCTCCGCCGCGTGGGCGCGACCAGCCCCCACGCAGCCGCAGACAACCGACGGCCAAACCCCTGTTACAACGGCATGGGGTCGATGTCGCAATCGGCCCGGTGTTCCCAGTCGGCAGACATCCGCACCGCGGGGTGGCTGCTGCCCAGCTTGCGGCTGAGACGTTCATGGGTGTCGGTGTGGAGCGTGGCCGCCTCCTCGGTGTGGCCGAGGGCGCGCAGGTCCATGGCGAGGTTGGCGGCGCAGGCGAGGGTGGAGGGGTGATCGTCGTCGAAGACCTCGCGGGAGCGGCGCAGGGTCTCGGTGTCCAGTTCGTGGGCGGTGGCCGGATCGCCCAGGGCGTAGTGGTCGCTGGCGAGGTTGGTGCGGCACACCAGGGTCGACGGGTGCATCTCGCCCAGGGTCGCCGTGAACTCCTCCAGCACCAGTGAGTTGATGTACTGGGAGGCCGACGCGTTGCCCAGCAGCCGGTAGGTGATCGCCAGGTTCAGCGCGGCCGACAGGGCGTGCGGATGGTGTTTGCCGTACGTCTTCTCGTACTGCTCGCAGATGTCGGTGCCCAGCCGCAGCGCTTCCGGAAGGTCGCCGCTGTGCCGCAGATGCACCGACAACTCCAGGGTGGCGGCCATGGATTCGGGGTTGTCGGTGCCGTACCGGTGGATGAGGTCGGTGCGGGCCTGCTCGGCCGTCTCCATCGCCTCCCGGTGCTCGCCCGCCTTGCGCAGGGCCACCGCGAGGTGCCGGTAGCAGGAGAGGCTGAGGGGATTGGTGCTGCCCAGCAGGGAACTGGACCGGTCGACCAGCTCTCGGTGGTACGTCAGCGCGACGGCGTACTCGCCCAGTTCCCGGGTGTCGAGGATGAAGCCGAGCCAGCTCAGCAGCGAGAGCACATGGTCCTGGCCGTAGATCTCGGTGTAGCCGTTCCAGGTCTGCTGGTCGAGGTCGCGGGCACGGGCGAAGTCGCCGACGAGGCGGAGGCTGACGCCGAGGTTGTGGGCGGCGCGCAGGGTTTCGGGGTCGTCGGGGCCCAGCAGCCGTAAGTACTGCTGGTGGACGGATTCCGAGAGGGCGAGGGCCTCGCTGAAGGCGCCGCGTACCCGGTGGTCGATGGCGACGTTGCCCAGCGCGTCGGCGGTGTCCTGGGCGTCGGGGCCGACGGTGCGCCGATAGGCCTCCAGGGTGGCGGAGTTGAGCTCGGCGGCCTCCCGGTAGCGGCCCAGGCTGAAGAGCAGGAAGCCCAGCCATCGGGCCACCTGGAGGGTCTGGGGGTGGTCCTGGCCGAGTTTTCCGGACCACGTCTCGTGCGCGGTGCGGGCGAGTTCCAGACAGGGCTGGTAGTCGCCGAACCGCAGCAGGTAGATGACCTCGTTGACGACGAGGTTGCGCACCCAGCCCTCGTCGGACTGGGCCGCCTCGGAGACCAGCACATGCGGGTAGAGCGCGCCGTACCGGTCCCAGCGCAGCACGTTGTCCGGGTCGTTGGGATCGCTCGCGGCCAGCAGCAGATGCGCTCCCCGCCGCATCGTCGACCGGTCCTCCTCCGTCATCCGGTACAACAGGGCGGCCTGGACCAGGCGGTGCATCTGGAGGGAGTTGTTGCGGTGGTTGAAGCGGGCCAGTGAGTAGCGGCCGATCTCCCGGATGACCTGGCCGAGGCGGATCGGGTCCTCCAGGGCCAGGTCCAGTTCCGGTGCGATCGAGCCGCGCGGCATACGGGCGAAGAGGGAGCGGGCGATGGGCTCGGGGGCGTAGAAGGAGCAGACCTGGAGGAGCTGGTAGGCGGCCGGGTTCTTGGTCTCCAGCTGGTCCAGGGAGATGTTCCAGGCGGCGATGACCGGGTGCTGGTTGTCCAGCGGTGCGGTGCCGCGCAGCAGGTCCACGCGTTTCTCGGTGAGCAGGCGCAGGTATTCGTCGACCAGCATGCCGGTCTCCGCGTGCCAGGCGGCCGCCTGCTCGATGGCCAGCGGCAGGTCGCCCAGCGCCTGGGCCAGCCGGTCGGCGTCCTCGTCGCTGATCTCAGGACCGCGCAGCCGCAGCAGCTGCTTGCTCTCCTCGCGGAGGAAGACGTCGACCTCCAACGGGCGGGCGATGGACGCCCATTGGGGGTTGCGGGAGGTGATGAGGATGTTGCCGGGGCCGCCCGCCGGGAAGAACGCCCTTACCGCCTCCGGGCTCTCGGCGTTGTCGAACACCAACAGCCAGTTGGCGTACGGCCGTCCGATGCGCAGCGCCTCCAGGACGGCCGCGACCGTCGAGGAGGCGTCGCTGCCGGCGGTGATGCCGAGGCGCGGGGCGAGCTCCACCAGGGACAGGGAGATCTGCGCGGTGCGCTCGGCGGAGATCCACCACACCACGTCGTACTCGGACATCCGGCGATACAGGTACTCCACCGCCAGCAGGCTCTTGCCGACACCGCCCATGCCGTGCAGGGCGTGGGGCAGGACGGCTGTCGTCTTCTCCTGCAGCAGCCGCTGGTGGAGGGCCTCCAGGAGATCCTTGCGGCCCGTGAAGTTCGGGTTGCGCGGCGGGATGTTCCCCCAGACCGTGGGGGTGTTCCTGGTGCGCTCGGTACCCGCCGTGTGCGCCGGGACCTGCTCTGGCATCACCGGCCTCCTGTTCCCCTGATGCGTCGGGTGGTCGGAGTCGCCCGGGGTGCGGGCGACGGGGTCGCTGAGTGTGAACGGTGCGGTGGTGCTGGTGCGGGACGAGTGCCGGTGCGCAGGCTCCTCACGGAGGCCCGCGACCGCCTCGTCCACCTCTCCGGCCGGTTTCAGGAACGGCCCGGACAGGGCGTGGAGCACGGCGCTTTCCGCCAGCAGCCACGGACCGGACTCCGCGTCCACGGAAGGGACCTGGGACACGGACTCGCCGCGCAGCAGCCGGGGCAGTCGCCACAAGTGTTCCCCGCCGGGTCCCCGGCGATCCCCCACCAGTTCGACAACCCGGACCAGGTCGGTACGGCGTCCGGCGGCCAGCAGCTCCTCGCGCACGCCGGGCGCGAACTCGTAGGCGGGAAACGCGCGGTCGGCCGGGCGGACGATCCCCTGGGCGAGCAGCAGCGCGAAGTCCGTGAGCGAGCTGCCCGGCAGCAGCGTGTCCTGCACCTGCCGGACCAGCGGGTCGGTGAGGGGGATCGCGGCGAGCATGGTGGCCAGCGTGAACACCTGCTGGGGCGCGGCCGACCGCAGCCGGGCCACCAGCGCGGGGGCGTCCTGCGGCAGCGGGTCCGGTTCGGGAGGGGCGGGCACATGGGCGCGGGGGAAGGTCACCGTGAGCGGCAGCCAGCGCGGGGGCGCCCCGCCCAGCAGGCTCGCCCAGGCGTCCAGCCAGCGGGCGGACAGCTCGAGGACGGGGACCGGTACGTCCGGCCGCCCGGGCGCCGACGCCAGGTCGTACGGGTCGGGGCCCAGCCCCCGGGCCCGCCGGCGCAGCCGGTTGTTGGGCGCTCCCGGAGCGGGGGAGCGCAGCTGCACCTGCCAGCCGCGCAGACCCGTCACCGGCCACACCGGGTGCGGCAGGAGATGGACCAGACAGACCGGCCCGGCCTGCGCCCAGCGCCGCAGCAAGGGCTCCACCCCGTGGTCACGCCAGTGCGGCCCGGCACCGTCGGTGAGCAGCAGGGTCAGCCTGCCCGCCGCACCATGCCGCGGCAGGGTCGCCGGGGCCCTTCCGCGCCCGTACGGGAGCCGGTGCGTGGTGATCCTGCCGAAGCAGCCGGTGCGGTGCAGTTCGCGCGCGAACGCCCGCACCGTCGGCTCCCAGATCCCCATGGTGGGCCCGGAGTCGGTGACCACGGCGACGTCCCAGCGGGTGCCTGCGGGGTGCCCGGCGGGCCGCCGCAGGGCGGTGCCGGTGCGGCGTAACGCTTCGGGTAGTTCGGGAGGCAGCGGGGGCCAGGTGGAGGGTGGGGTCATGGGGTGTCGGCCTCCGTTCCGGTGGTGGGGGCGGGGCCGACGGGTCGTAGTGCGTGGGGTGACGCAGGCCGCGCCCTGAAGGGGCGCGGGGCTGTATCGATGTGCGGCTGCGCCGCGATGGGGGTCCCCCCGCTCGAGCGAAGCCGAGAGCGGGGGAGCGACCAGCCACAACGGCACCGCAGATGACAGACGGCATATCGCGCTGTCTCCGGCGGAGCGCTGCTCATGGCTGCTCCGCCTCCGTCCACGCCCACACCGTGTCCAGTGCCTCCTGCCAGCTGCGCCCTTCGGCCAGGGAGGTCAGTGCGCCCTGGGCCGTCAGGTGCAGTGCATCGAGGAGCCTGCGCACCACCGACCCCTGGGCCGCCTCGGCGCGGTCCAGGAACGCGGTCAGGACGTCCTCCGCCAGGCCCTGCGGGAAGTGCGCCGTCGCGATGGCCTCCAGCACCGCCCGGGTCGGCGGCGCCAGCGGCAACGGCACGCACTGCTCGGCCAGCGCAGGCGACACGTCGCGGTCGCCGCCGGTGGTGATCACCACGAGAGGGAAGGCGTGACACCGTACGGCGCCGCCGCGCAGCGCCACCGCGGCCTCCGCGTCGTCGTCGGTCGCCATGTGCGCGGGAGCCCCCGGCACCGTGAACCCGCCCGCCTCCAGCACCGTGCACAGGTCCTCCGGCAGCGCGATCTCCGCCCGGTCCAGCCGGTCGAGGAGCAGGACCCGCGGTCTGCGGTACGGCAGGAAGGCGGTGCCCAGCGGGCCGAGCCGGCCGGCCCCGTCGTAGAGGCCCTCCTGGAGGGTGGACACGCTGGTGAGGCGCCAGCGCAGCACCCGGCCGAGGCCCAGCTCGCGGCTGATCCGGTACGCGAGCGCCGACCTGCCGGTGCCGGGCTCGCCGGTCACCAGCAGGGGACGGCACAGCGCCAGCGCCGCGTTGACCCGCTCGACCTCGCCGGGGGCGGCCGGCAGCGGCTTCGCCGGCTCGCCGAGCACGGACGACGCGTACGGGTCGTCGGGCGGCGGGGGCAGGCAGGGGACGGCGGGGTACCGGCGCCAGGGCGGCGGCTCCGGCCAGGGGCCGGCGGCCGCTGAGCCGGGCAGGCCGGTTCCTCGGTAGACGCCCCAGGGCTCGGCGGTCGGCGACATCAGCGGTGTCCTCTCCGGTTGCCGGCCGCACTGCGCGGTCCGGTCGTACGGCTGTGCACGTGCCCCGACCCCCCGAAGACCCGTCAGGCCGGGTCCGGATCCATCGGGTTGCGTTCGGCGTCGTCCCACAGGACCGTCAGATGGCGGCCGATGTGGCCGGTGCGGCCGGCGGTGGCGGCTTCGCCGTTCTGGCCGGCGGCCTCCCGGCGATACGCGTCGACCCTGGCCGGGAACCGCTTCAGGCCGCCGCGGAGCAACTCGTCCAGGACCTCCCGCAACCCCGATGTGGCCCGGTCCGCCCGGTTCCAGATCACCACGGGCAACCCCATGCGCAAGGCGGTCTGCAGCTCCTGGCTGCCCTGCCCGGTGCCGGTCAGCGGCGGTTCGCTCAGCACCAGGGCCACCAGGTGCTCGTCCTCGTCGAGGCGCTGCTCCAGGGCGTGCGCACCGGAACGTACCCGGGTGTCGGCCGCGTAGCAGACCGAGCGCGACGGCGGTTCGTCCGCGCCGAGCTGCCGCCAGCGGGTGTTCCAGAACTCGTGCCACTCCCGGGTCTGCAGGCGGTCCAGGCTGCGGATGACCACCGAGAACTCGCTCGCCGACGTCACCTGCGCGGCCCAGTCCCAGTCGTGCGGCCACCACTCCACGGGCAGGTTCAGCAGCTCGAACGGCAGCACGAACTCCAGGAAGAGCGGGGCCGGTTCGGCCGTACCGGCCGGCCCCGCGGGACGGTGCCGCTCGTTCTGCCGGACGATCGAGCCGACCACGTCCTCCAGCTGCTCCACCGGCACCTGGTGCCGCGGCTGCCCCTGCACCCAGCCGCGGCCCGGCCCGTCCGACATGTGCGAAGGGAACACGTTGTACTGGGTGTTGTTCAGGGGGTCCGTCTCGATACGGATCGCCAGATACCGTCTCAGCTGCCGGGCGACCCCGGACACCGACGACCCGCGCGCCCTGTTCCGCTCCTCGTCCAGCAGCTCGGACAGGCCGAGGCCCAGCGACCAGTGCCGGTTGCGGGCCATCACCTCCTCGCTGAGCTCTCCGCTCATGTACGGGGCGCACACATCCAGGTGGAGCATCCACGGGGGCAGCTCACCGGGTGCCGTGTTCTGCCCGGCGAGATAGAGGAAGTCGTGCCACGGGTTCTCGGCGTGCGGCGGCGGTTCGGTCAGCCGCTTCCCGGTGGCGAGCCACATCAGGGCGGACCGCATCTTGTACGGGTACGGCAGCGGCTGCAGCGGGCGCAGCGCCTCGGCGAGAAACCGCCAGGACCCGAGGACCGCCAACCCCTCCAGCGAGCCCACCGCGGTCCACTCGTCGGCCAGCCGCCGCACGGCGAACACCTGCGGACAGTACGGATCCAGGCCGTGCACCACGTCCGCCAGCACCGACAGCCCGCCCGGGTCCACGCAGCAGTGCCGGAAGACGTCCAGGAACTGCCCGGCCGCGGTGTCCTCGTCCCGTGTGGCGAGCGGACGCCCGGTCTCCCGGCCCACCGCGGCGACCAGTTCGGCGCGCCCCTCGGCCGTGTCCAGCGCCCGCATGTCGAGCAGCGTGCGCGCCGTGCGCGCACCGATCCGGGCGCGTATCCGGGAGGCGTTGCGGTCCTCGCCGCCCGCCTCCGTCAACGCGGCCCCTCCGAGCGGGGGAAGGGGGGAGCCACGGTGGGTTTGGAGCGGCCGGTGCGCGCGCCGCCGACGCCCGCCAGCAGAGCTTCCTGGGCTGCCTCGACGTCCAGTTCCGGAGAGGACAGATCGATGTACACGACCGAGCCCAGCAGGCCCTGCGGGGCGCACCGGTCCACCATCACCGGCACGAGATTGCGCAGCAGGCCGGTCGGGTCGCCGTGCTGGACCGCCTGCCACTCCAGCCGGCCGTAGACGGAGTCCAGATACGCCGGGGAGAGGACCGCGATGGTGCGTTCGCACTGTGTCACGCCCCCGTCCATGCCGAACAGCCAGTTGCTGCCCGGAACGAAGTCCCATTCCTGCACCAGGACGCTGTAGCCCGCCTTCTCCAGCTGCCACGAGATCCACACGGCCCATCTGCGGTCCGCGGCGGTGTACGAGACGAAGAAGTCCCGGCGGTCGTCGATCCGCCGGTACGCCGCGACCGCGGCCCCGTTGACCCCGGCCGACGGCGCCCGGGCCAGCCGCTGCCGCACCAGCTCGCCCACCACATGGGAGGTCCAGCTCGGGCCCTCGATCCGCTCCACCGCGTGCGCCAACGCCATCAGACCACCCTGCTGCTCCTCGCAGTACCGCACCAGGTCCAGGAACTCGCGCATCAGGCTCGGCTGGTCCGCAGCCTCCAGCGGCTGCGCCAGCTCCGCCCCGACCAGCTCGAACAGCAGTGCCCGGGTCAGACCGTCCGCCAGCTTGGGCGAGGCGAGCAGCGCCTGGACCACATTGATGGGCCAGTTGCGACCGCCGTCCGCCCGGGCGCGCGGGTTGGGGTCGTCCGTGTCCACAACACCCCCCGAAGAAGTTGCGTCCAGGAGTCCAGGATACGGACGGGGTGACTGCCCGTCAGGGCTTCCGCAGCCGTCTGCTCACTTCTCGGCACGGATCCCGGCGTCGATCTCGTGTATCCGCCATCGATGCCCGTTTGTGTCCGAGTGGCGCCCGAACCTGTTTACTTTCCAGAAATCCGGGCGTAGCCTCCGAGTGAAACCACAAGTTCGGGCATGGGTCGGAGGTGAACGGACATGTACGCACCGGAGCGGCAGCAGGAGATCCTCCGGCTTGCCCGGGACGGCGGGCGGGTGGACGTGGTGTCGCTGGCCGAGGAGTTCAAGGTGACGGCGGAGACGATCCGCCGGGACCTGAAGGCCCTCGACCGCGCGGGGCTCGTCCGGCGGGTGCACGGCGGTGCCATACCGGCCGGGCGGCTCGACTTCGAGCCCGACCTCGCCGAGCGCGAGGGCACCTCCACCGACGAGAAGGACCGCATCGCCAAGGCGGCCCTCACGGAGCTGCCCGGCGAGGGCACGATGATCCTCGACGCCGGTACGACGGTGGCGAGGCTCGCCGCCGCGCTGCCCCTGGAGTCGTCGCTCACCGTCGTCACGCACAGCCTGCCGATCGCGGCCCGCCTCGCGGACCACCCCGGCATCCAGCTCCACCTCGTCGGGGGGCGGGTGCGGAACCGTACGCGCGCCGCCGTGGACGCCTGGGCGCTGCGGGCCTACAGCGAAATCCGGGCTGATGTACTTTTTGTGGCGGCGAACGGCTTTTCCGCCGACCACGGTCTGACCACCCCCGACCTCGCCGAGGCCGCGGTCAAGCGCGCGGCGGTGGCCGCGGCCCGCCGGGTGGTGCTGCTCGCCGACTCGTCCAAGCACGGCCAGGAGCACTTCGCCCGCTTCGGCGACCTGAGCGACGTGGACCTGCTGATCACCGACAGCGGGCTGAGCCCGGAAGACGCCACCGCCATCGAGCGCGGCGGCACGGAAGTGCTGTGTGTCTAGAAAACGAGTGCGCATGATCCTCACCGTCACCCCGAACCCGTCCCTGGACCGTACGTACGAGGTCCCCTCGCTCGACCGTGGCGAGGTCATCCGCGCCACCGGTGAGCGCATGGACCCGGGCGGCAAGGGTGTGAACGTCTCACGTGCGGTCGCGGCCGCCGGGCGGCGCACGGTCGCGGTGCTGCCCCTCGGCGGTGCGCCGGGCGCGCTCGTCGCCGAGCTGCTCGACGCGCAGGGCATCGAGGTCGCGCCGGTCCCGGTCGCCGGGGCCACCCGCTCGAACATCGCGCTCGCCGAGGCGGACGGGGTGCTCACGAAGATCAACGCGCCCGGTCCCGAGCTCTCGGCCCAGGAGCAGGAGCTGCTGCTGAACACCGTGCACCGGCAGTCGCCCGACGCGGACTGGATCGCCTGCTGCGGGAGCCTGCCGCGGGGGCTCGCACCCGCGTGGTACGCCGATGTCGTCGCCCGGGCGCACGCCGGGGGCGCGCGGATCGCCCTGGACACCTCCGGGCCCGCCCTGCTCCAGGCGCTGCCCGAGCGGCCCGACGTGGTGAAGCCGAACGCCGAGGAGCTCGCGGAGGCCGTCGGGCGCCCCCTGTTCACCGTGGGCGACGCGGTGAAGGCGGCCGAGGAGCTGCGCGAGATGGGCGCGCGCGCCGTCCTCGCCAGCCTGGGCGCCGACGGACAACTGCTCGTGGACGTCTCGGGCGCCTGGTTCGGCAGCGCCCACGCGCGCGCCGTACGCAGCAATGTGGGAGCCGGTGATGCCTCGCTGGCAGGTTTCCTGATCGCAGGCGGCAGCGGCCCGGAGGCCCTCGCCTCGGCGGTCGCACACGGCGCGGCGGCCGTCCAGCTGCCGGGCAGCGTGATGCCGACCCCGCGTGACCTGGATCCGGCGGCGGTGACGGTGACGGCCGACGTACCGGTGGATCGTGTCCTCAAGGAGCCGGTGTCATGACGTGTCCCCTGTACGGACCCAGGCCCTGCGGACCGGCTCCGAAGCGGCGAGGCTCCCCCTTACTCGCCGCGGCCCACGGGCGGCAGAGCCACCTGAGCCGCTCTGCCGCCCCGTGGAGGCGGGGTTTCCCCGGCCCCGCCTCCACCCCCACCGATCCCACCCCCCGCAGCACCCCCGTCCCCACCCCCGCCCACCCCACCCCCCGGGCGATACGCGTGCGAAGGAGCCCGCGATGAGCGAGATGATCACCGCGGATCTGGTCGACCTCGACCTGTCCGCCGATACGAAGGAAGCGGCGGCGCGTGCCCTCGCCGAGCGCATGGTGGCCCTGGGCCGGGTGACCGACCTGGACGGCTTCCTCGCCGACGTGGCCGCGCGCGAAGCGCAGATGCCCACCGGCCTCGACGGCGGCATCGGCATCCCGCACTGCCGCAGCGAACACGTCACCGAGCCGACGCTGGCCTTCGGACGCAGCGCCGCCGGCATCGACTTCGGCGCGGCGGACGGGCCCGCCGACCTGATCTTCCTGATCGCGGCCCCCGCCGGCGCCGACGACGCCCACCTGACGATCCTCTCGTCGCTGGCCCGGCAGCTGATGAACGCCGAGTTCACCGACGCACTGCGGTCGGCGGGCGACGCGGCGGCCGCGGCCGCACTGATCCGCGGGGACGAGCCGGCAGCGGCCGGCTCCGAAGACTCCGCTGCGGCGTCGGGGGCGGCCTCCGCCGACGCCGCAGCGGGCAGCACGGCCCCGGCGCCGGGTGCGAGCGTCGAGGACGCGTCCGCCCCGGCACCGGGCGCCCCCTCGGCGGACGAGCGTCCCTTCCGTATCGTCGCCGTCACGTCCTGTCCGACCGGCATCGCGCACACGTACATGGCGGCCGAGTCGCTGGAGAACGCGGGCCGCGAGGCGGGCGTCGAGGTCACCGTCGAGCCCCAGGGCTCGGCGGGCTTCACCCGGCTCGACCCGGCCGTCATCGCCGCGGCGGACGCCGTGATCTTCGCCCACGACGTCCCCGTACGGGAGAAGGAACGCTTCGCCGGCAAGCCCACCGTCGACGTCGGCGTGAAGGCCGGCATCAACCGCCCCGGGGAGCTGATCACCGAGGTGCGCGGCAAGGCCGAGCGCGGTGAGGTGACCGCGGGGGCCGCGCCCGGCACCCCGGTCGAGCGCGCCGGCGAGTCCGGCGAGGGCTATGGCACCAAGCTGCGCAAGTGGCTGATGTCCGGCGTGAGCTACATGGTCCCGTTCGTCGCGGCCGGCGGTCTGCTGATCGCCCTCGGCTTCGCGATCGGCGGCTACGAGATCAAGTCGGCGCCGTCGGTGATGGACCACTTCGTGTGGACGCAGACCGACAGCTGGGCCGCGCTGATGTTCCAGATCGGCGCCGTGGCCTTCGGCTTCCTGGTCCCGGTCCTGGCCGGCTACATCGCGTACGGCATGGCGGACCGGCCGGGCCTGGTCCCCGGCTTCGTCGGCGGCATGATCGCCTCCACGATCAACGCGGGCTTCCTCGGCGGTCTGGTCGCCGGTCTGCTCGCCGGTGGTGTGGTGATGGCGATCCAGAAGATCAACATCCCGGCGGTGCTGCGCGGCATCATGCCGGTGGTGGTGATCCCGCTGATCTCCTCGGCGATCGTCGGGTTCCTGATGTTCGTCGTGGTCGGCAAGCCCATCGCCTCCGCCCAGAAGGGCATGACCGACTGGCTGAACGGCCTCTCCGGCTCCAACGCCATCCTGCTCGGCGCCCTGCTCGGCCTGATGATGTGCTTCGACCTCGGCGGCCCCGTCAACAAGGTCGCGTACACCTTCGCCACCGCCGGCATCGCGGTCTCCAACCCGAGCGACTCCGCGATGAAGATCATGGCCGCGGTCATGGCCGCCGGCATGGTCCCGCCGCTCGCGATGGCGCTGGCCACCACGGTCCGCGGGAAGCTCTTCACCGAGACCGAGCGTGAGAACGGCAAGGCCGCCTGGGTGCTGGGCGCCTCCTTCATCTCCGAGGGCGCGATCCCGTTCGCCGCGGCCGACCCGCTGCGCGTCATCCCCTCCTCGATGGTGGGCGGCGCGATCACCGGAGCTCTGTCGATGGCCTTCGGCGCCACCCTGCGCGCCCCGCACGGCGGCATCTTCGTGGTCCCGCTGATCGGCAACGCCTTCCTCTACCTGATCGCCATCGCGGTCGGCGTGTGCGTCACCACCGGTCTGGTGGTCTTCCTGAAGGGCATGCGCAAGCCGGCCCCGGGGGCCGTGAGCCCCGGCACGGCGGACGACACGTCGACGGCGACGGCCCAGGCGAAGCAGCCGGTGGCCGCCTGACATCGAGGCCCGCATGCCCCTTTGGTGCACTGTGAGTCGATCAGTACAGCTGAGGGGCATGTGCCTTACCTGCGAAGACTGCGAGATACGTCACGGTCCGGGGTCAAAGCCCCGGACCGTGGTGTCTACTGGGGCGCATGCCCGATGAGCACGTCTCGATCCTCCAGTCGCTGGGCGTGGCCGTCCTCGCCTTCGCGGCCGTCGTCTGGACGCTCGGCCTGATCGGCCTGGTGCGCCGCGGCCGCTCCGGTGCCGGCAGCCTACGGCTCACCTTGCGCACCCTCTGGTACACCGGCCGCACCCCCCTGCGCTCCCTCCCGCACCAGCGGCAGTTCCCTCCGCATCTGGAGTACGTCGAACTGACGCCGACGGAGCGGGCCGCCTTCGCGGGCCTGGTACGGCAGCTCAGCGACGGCCGCTGACCCGCGGCCGGCGGGTCAGGAGAGCTGCGCCGCCCGCCGCTCCATCGCATCCCGGGCCGCGTCCTCGCTGACGTACACCTCGCACATGTGCCGTCCGTCGGGCGTCGCCGTGTGCTCGACCTCCCAGAGGGAGACCTCCACGCCGTCACGCAGCAGGAACGCGTGCTCGTAGAGCGAGAAGCACAGCCCGGCCCGCCCCGCGCGGCACGGGCGTCCGAAGGCCTGCGTGATCTGGTGCGCGAACGCCGTCGCGAGCAGCGCGGCCGTCTCCGTGCCCGGCCGGTCCGGGTTCTCCGCGCGGCGCAGCAGCCGGCGCGCATGGTCCGCGGAATCGTCCGGCACATACGCGTGCCGCGAGGCCGGGACCGGCGACAGCTGTACCGTCACCGGCAGCTCGAAGTCCGGTGCGTCCGCAGGCAGCGGCAGCCGCGCGGTGGCCGCACGCAGCTCCTCCTCGTCGACATACACCTCGTGCTGCGCGAGGCTGCCCGGCGCGGTGTTGTGCACGAGCTCCCACAGCGTGAGCGCCGAGCCGTCGACCAGCAGCCAGGTGTGCCGGTACGTCTCGCGGTGCAGCCCCGAGCTGTGGTGCGCGGAGTGCAGTGAACTGTCGTGCGCCAGCGCGCAGTCCAGCTGCCGTATCGTCTCGTCCGGCAGCTCGAAGGAGTTCAGGGCACGGCCGAGGAGTCGCTCGAGATGCTCCTCCGGAGACTCGGGCGACTCGGCGGGTTCGTACGCTGTCGTCTCGTACGGAACGCTCAAGGTTTCTCCCGGCGTTGCTGCATGTCACCTTGTGGGTGCATACCGTAGCCCCTCGGTCGGACATCATGTCCGGGAACCGAGAAAACGTACGCACAGAAAACGCGCGGGCCGTGTGAGAAGTTCCCACACGGCCCGACGATCTGTCAGAAAGTGCTGCTCAGGCGGCGGTTAGCCAGCGCTCCCCGCCACCCACTCGCTCCACGGCATGTTCCAGCCGTTGAGCCCGTTGTCGGGGGCGACCGTCTTGTCGGGGGAGTTCTTGACGATCACGACGTCCCCGATCAGCGAGTTGTCGTAGAACCACTTGGCGTTCGTGGCGCCCTGAGCACCTTGCACGTCCGCGAGCCCGACGCAGCCATGGCTGGTGCCCTGGCGGCCGAAGGGCGGATTGCCCCTGTTGTACCAGTAGTTGCCGTGGATGAAGGTGCCGGACCGGGTCAGGCGCATCGCGTGCGGCACATCCGGGATGTCGTACTCGCTGCCCAGGTCCACCGACTCGCTGTTCATGCGCGTCTGCACGAACTTCTCGGAGATGACCATCTGCCCGTTGTACGTCGTGTGCTCCGGGCTGCCGGACGAGATCGGCACCGACTTGAGGGTCGTGCCGTCCCGCACGACCGTCATGGTCTGCGTGTTCACGTCCACCGTGGAGACCTGGGAGCGCCCGATCGTGAAGGTGACGGTCTTCTTCTGCACCCCGTAGACGCCGTTCGCGCCCTGGACGCCGTCGAGGTCGATCTTCATCGTGACCTTGGAGCCGGCCTTCCAGTACTCCTCGGGCCGGAAGTCGAGCCGCTGCGCCCCGAACCAGTGCCCGACCACCTTCTGCCCGCTCGTCGACGTGACCGTGATGTGCGACTGCACGGCCTTCTTGTCACTGATCACCTTGTCGAAGGTGAAGGACACCGGCATGCCCACGCCGACCGTCGTCCCGTTGTCCGGGGTGTACGTCCCGATGAAGCTGTTGGCCGAAGTGACGGTGGTGAAGATCGAGTTGGCGGCCGCCGTACGGCCGCTGCCGTCCTTCGCGGTCGCCGAGATCTGGTACTTCGTCCCGCGCTCCAGCTGCTCCTTGGGCTTCCAGACCCCGCCGTCCGCGGATATCGACCCCGCAACCGCCTGCCCCGACCCGGCCACCGTCATCTTCACGTCGGTCAGCCTGCCGCCGCTGACCTTCACGCCGGTCGTGTTGATCGACGCGTCGGTCGAGCCGTCCTTCGCCGAGATGACGATCTTCGCCGTCGACGTCCTGGACGTGCTCTCGCCGCCCTTGGCGTCGCCCGAGGAGCCCGAGGAGTTGGCGTTGGCGTCGCCACCGCAGGCGGTCAGGGTGAGGGCGCCGACCATCAGGGCGGCACAGGCTCCCAGTACGCGTACGCGCCGCGCTGCAATGTCCGGCGTTCTCACGGGCTGCTCCAGTTTCGTGTGATGTGCGTTGTCCGTTCCAGTGCGTGGGAAAGGAGGGAATCGGCGGACGGTGGGGTTCCCTCCGTCCGCGATGAACGCGATCACGTGACAGAACCGGGACAATCGCGTGCGAACGCAGCCCTGTTGTTACCGACTCCCGTACAACTCCTCGTACGAGGGCCACGTCCCGCCGGGCCCGTCCACCGGCTCGGCGCAGCGCACGGCCCGCACGATCGCCCGGGTCACCACATCCGCGCCCGCCGCGAGGATCTCGTTCAGCGCGAGGGGGTGCCCGGCGTCGAGCGGGCGCGCTCCGGTCGCCAGGGCGAACACCGTGTCGCCGTCGTTGAGCAGGTGCACCGGCCGCACGGCGCGCGCGATGCCGTCGTGCGCCGTACCGGCGAGCTTCTGCGCCTGCGCCTTCGACAGGTCCGCGTCGGTGGCGACCACGGCGAGCGTGGTGTTCAGCGGAGGGAGGGCGTTCTTCGCGGTGCTCTCGGCGAGACGGCCGCGCGCGGCCTCGTGGACATGCGGCTCGGGACAGCTCACGCGCCCCTGGAACAACTCCCCGTACAGAACCCCCGTCTCCGGATCCATCGCCGATCCGGCCGCGTTGGCCACCACCAGGGCGGCCACCGTGATCCCCGAGCCGAGCACCGTGCTCGCGGTGCCGACCCCGCCCTTCAGCGGCCCCACGGCCGCCCCGGTGCCGGCGCCCACGCACCCTTCCCGCACCCGTGCCCCGGCCTCGCTCGCCGCGGCCGCCTCGACCGCCGCCCGGCCGGTGGCGGCATCGGGCCTGGCGCGGAAGTCGCCGCCCCGCCCGAGGTCGAAGACGCAGGCGGCGGGGACCACCGGCACCACGTGCGCGGGATCCACCCCCACACGCACCCCGCGCCCCTGCTCCTCCAGCCAGGCCATCACCCCTGACGCCGCGTCGAGCCCGTACGCGCTGCCCCCGGTCAGCACGATCGCCTCGACCTTCTGCACGAGATTGCGCGGGTCGAGCGCGTCGGTCTCCTTGGTGCCGGGACCGCCGCCGCGCACGTCCACGGCGGCGACGGCGCCGCCTTCCGGGGCGAGGACGACCGTCGTGCCGGTGAGCCAGCCGCCGCCGGTGCGCGTCGCGTGTCCCACCCGCACTCCGGTGACGTCCGTCAATGCGTCAACTGTCATGGAGCCAGTCTCGCCCGGCCCGGCACGACAGCGCCCCGTCAGCCGACCGGACTCGTCGCGTGCTCCCCGCCCGATCCGCTCGATCCGCTCGCCCCGGCCTCTCCTGGGCCCCGGTCCCTGCGCACCGCCAGCGCCACCCCGCACGCCACCGCCAGCGCCGACACCAGGCCCGCCGCGAGCACCGCCCAGTGCCCCAGGAAGGTGCAGACGATCACGAGCAACGCCGTGCTCGGCAGGACCAGTTGCTGGGCGATGCCCACCTTGTAGTAACGGGAGTGCAGCGCCCACACGGTGAGCAGATACAGCGCCGTCGGCAGGGTCACCGCCGCCGACGCCTCCAGCGTGGAGATGTGCGCCTTGCCGACCGCCTGCTCCACCGCCACCTCCAGGCCCGCCCCGACCGCGGCCGCCGAGGCGAAGATCAGGTAGTGGCCGTACCCCCACAGGAACGCCTGCCCGTTGGTGCGCAGATGACCGTGGATCGGCACCGCGAAGTAGATCCACCAGGCGGCGAAGATGATCAGCAGCCCGCCCGCCGCGATGGGCAGCAGATCGCCCAGGGCGTCGTTCTCGTCGATGCCCGACTTCACCGCGACGGTGGCCGCCGCGATGGTCTCGCCGAGCACGATGATCGTGAAGAGCCCGTACCGCTCGGAGATGTGGTGCGGATGCCAGGACGTGGGGTGGTCCTTCTCCGCGTACGGAGGCACGCACATCTCCAGGACCGCCATCACCACGAAGACCCACCCCCGGGCGCCCACCGGCAGCACCACCAGCCCGAGCCAGCCGACCATGCACAGCGACACACCCGCGGCATAGCGCAGCCCCATGGTCCGCTCGGCGCCCTCGGCCGACCGTGCCGCACGCAGCCACTGTGCCGTCATGGCGGCCCGCATGATCACATAGCCCAGCCAGACCACCAGGAACTCGTGCTTCTCGAACGCCCGGGAGATCCCGGCCGCCAGCACCAGCACCCCGGCGATCTGGACCAGGGTGACCACCCGGTAGAGCACGTCGTCGTTGTCGTAGGCCGAGGCGAACCAGGTGAAGTTCATCCACGCCCACCAGATGGCGAAGAAGACCATCGCGTAGTTGAGGATCCCCTCGCCCGCGTGCCCCTCGGCGATGGAGTGCACCAGCTCGACGCCCGCCTGGGCGACGGCCACGACGAAACACAGGTCGAAGAAGAGCTCCAGCGGTGAGGCGACGCGGTGCGCCTCCCCGCGGCCCCGGGCCGCGAGCCTGCGCAGTGGTCGGCGGTCCGCCGGCGTGCCGGAGGACGCGGGCGGCGGAGTCGAGCTGGTCGTCATGGGACCAAGCACAGCAGATAACCGGCGGGAATTCCTCGGCAGCAGCCACGGCCCCGTCCTCACCGCGCACAGCCCGCGGGCCGGCCGGGCCACCGGCGCGACCCGGCCGGCGCGCGCCCCCGGGGCCGTACCCTGGACGCATGACCTCCGCCCCCGCCCCCGAGCCGCGCGCCCCGAAGCCCGCGCTGATCTTCGACGATCCGCTGGACCAGCAGTCCTCGGACGACACCGACCGAGGCTGGGGCGAGCGGCCGCGCTCCGAAGGGGACTCCGCGGCCGACCTGAAGCGCTTCCTCGACGAGAAGCCGCCCCACCACCTCTGAACCGCGCGGGCCGCTGCCGCTACTGCCCGTTGCGCCCGGCCCCGCGCTGTGCGACCAGCTCGTCGCGGATCTCCTTCAGCACTTCCAGCTCGGTCACCTCGATCACCTCGTGGGTGCCCTCCCGCGCCTTGCGGCGGGCCTCCACGCGGGCGAGGTACTTCGCCATGGGCAGCACCATCAGGAAGTAGACGACGGCCGCCGTGATCACGAAGCTGAGGGTGGCGCCGAGGACGGAGCCCCACATGAGCTGGATCCCGTGGTTGCCCGGGCACGACTCGCTCAGGCACGACTTGTAGTTGTCGAGGTTCGTGGTGCCGATCGCCCCGACCAGCGGGTTGATGAGCCCCTTCACCACCGAGTTCACGATGTTGGTGAACGCGGCCCCGATCACCACCGCCACCGCCAGATCGACGACGTTCCCGCGCATCAGGAAGGCCTTGAAGCCATGCCAGATGCTCGGTTCCTTCTTCTCGCTCACCTCGGGTCCTCTTCTCGCACGCGTAGGTTGAGGAACAAACAGTTCCGCAACCTACGGCACGGCGGGATCGCCCTGCCCGTCCGGGTGGGGGGATCAGCACACCGTCACCGCCAGCCGGGCCGTCGCGCTCGCGCCGGCGAGGTGTGCCGCGGTGGAACGGGGAACCGAGAGCACGACCAGCGCCCCGCGCTCAGCCCCGTCGTCCACGGGCTCCGGCACCTTGGTCACCCGTGCCCCGCGCGCGACCACACGGGCAGCACCCCCCGTCGCCGTCTCCTGCGCGGCGACGACGTCCACCCGGTCGCCGGGCCTGAGCAGCCGGACCGTGGCCCCGTCGGCGATCCGCACCGGCGCGGCCACCATCTCGACGGCGCGGTGCTTCCGTACGGGATCCGCCACCGGATGCCCACGCGCCGGGCCGGCGGTGCGTGGCCCCGCCGCCACCAGCGCGGCCGCGGTCACCGCGAGGCCCGCGGCCACGGCCCGCCTCCGGTGCCGTACGAGCCGTTGCAGCCGATACCGCCCGCCGCGCACCCGCACGGGAGCGAAGTGCGGGACCTCGCAGGTGGCGGGGGCGTCGGCGCCGGGCGGGCGCGGGGCGGAAGGGGAGGGGAAGAAGGGCGGAGGAGGGAGGGACATGCCAATCACCACCTGCATCGAGGAGTCATCGAGGGATCGCCTTGCAGGCCCACGATGAGGCCTCGCGGCGATCTCTGCCGACGCCGGTGGACTACCGACGGGTTGTGGACAACTCCCTCACCGGAACGGGAAGTTCCGGAATGTCGAACCGTCCGAGGCTCCCCCCGGCCCCCGTTACGGCAGCTCGAACCCCGGATCCATCCCGCCCAGCGCGCTCGTGCACAGGCAGTCCCGGTCCTCGTTCGAGGGCAGCGCGGCCACCGCGTCGAACAGCACGCCCCGCAGCCGGTCCACATTGGCCGCGAACACCCGCAGCACCTCGTCGTGCGAGACGCCCTCGCCGGTCTCGGCGCCCGCGTCGAGGTCGGTGACCAGCGTCATCGTCGAGTAGCACAGCTCCAGTTCACGGGCGAGCGCCGCCTCGGGATGGCCCGTCATACCGACCACCGACCAGCCCTGCGCCTGGTGCCACAACGATTCTGCGCGGGTCGAGAAGCGCGGCCCCTCGACCACGACCAGGGTGCCGCCGTCCACCGGCTCCCAGTCCCGGCCGCGCGCGGCCTTCAGGGCGGCAGCCCGTCCGACGGGGCAGTAGGGGTCGGCCAGGGACACGTGCACCACGTTCGGGATGGTGCCGCCGGGCAGCGGCAGACCGTCGAAGTACGTCCCCACCCGGGACTTCGTACGGTCGACCAGCTGGTCCGGCACGAGCAGCGTGCCCGGCCCGTACTCGGGGCGCAGCCCGCCCACCGCGCACGGGCCGAGCACCTGGCGCACGCCGAGCGACCGCAGCGCCCACAGGTTGGCCCGGTAGTTGATCCGGTGCGGCGGCAGATGGTGGCCGCGTCCGTGGCGGGGCAGGAAGGCGACCTGCCGGCCGGCGATCTCGCCGAGGAAGAGGGAGTCGCTGGGCGGCCCGTAAGGGGTGTCCACCTGGACCTCGGTCACGTCGTCGAGGAACGAGTAGAAGCCCGAGCCGCCGATTACACCGATCTCTGCGTTCGCCATGGGCGCACAGTATCGGGCCCGGACGGCGTGCGGAGAAGGGGGATCCGGAGACGGCGAGAACCCTGCCGTCGGACGACGACAGGGTCCCGTGAGCGGGTCCTAGGCGGCGGAACTGCTGGAGGTGGTGCCGGTGCTCGACGGCTTCGAGTCCGAGGACGACGAGGACGGAGCCGACGACGAGGTGGACGTCGACGACTTCGACGCCGGCGAGCTGCTCGAAGAGGAGCCGCGGCTGTCGTTCCGGTAGAAACCGGAGCCCTTGAAGACAATGCCGACCGCGGAGAACACCTTCTTCAGGCGGCCACCGCAGTTGGGGCACTCGGTCAGAGCGTCGTCGGTGAACTTCTGCACCGCCTCGAGGCCCTCGCCGCACTCGGTGCACTGGTACTGGTAGGTGGGCACTGTCTTCCTCCTGGCACTCTCACTCAATGAGTGCTAACGAGCGTCTATAGTGACGTATTCCTGAGGATCAGTCCACTGTCACCGGCACTCGGTGACCGACGCCACGTGCGACGGTCAGGCTGCGGGGGCGTGTCACGAGCCGTGACCGAAGGGCCAGGAGGGTCGTCAGCGCCAGTACGGTACCGGCCATCGGCACCAGGAATCCGGCCCCGCCCCAGAAGCGGTCCTCCAGCTGTCCGGCGACCGTGACGGCCGCCGCCTGGCCGAGTGCCACCGCGCCGGTCAGCCAGGTGAAGGCCTCGGTGCGGGCGCCCGCCGGGACCAGGCCCTCGACCAGCGTGTAGCCGGTGATCAGCGCGGGCGCGATGCACATGCCGACGAGCAGGCCGAGGCCGGCCAGCAGGAGCACCGAGTGGGCGGCCCACAGGCCGGAGGCCGCCAGGGCGAGGGCGCCGTACCCGAGGACGAGCCGCCGCTGCGGGGCCACCTTCCAGGCGACCGCGCCGCAGACGATGCCGGAGAGCATGTTGCCCGCCGCGAAGACGCCGTAGAGGACGCCGTTCAGGCCTGGCTCGCCGATCGACTCGGTGAACGCGGCCAGCGAGACCTGTATGCCGCCGAAGACGGAACCGATGCCCAGGAACGCCACGATCAGAACGCGCACACCGGGAACGCGCAGCGCGGAGGCGTGCTCCACGCGCGCGTGCCCGGTCGCGCCGACCTCGGGCTGTGTGCTCTTCTGCGCGGCGAACAGCAGACCGCCGACGAGCGTCAGCGAGGCCTCGGTCACCAGGCCGGCGGCCGGGGTGACGGCGGTGCACAGGGCGGTGGCGAGCAGCGGCCCGAAGACGAAGGTCAGCTCGTCCGTGACGGACTCGAAGGCGGCCGCGGTGGTCATCAGGGGCGAGCCCTGGAGCTTCACGCCCCAACGGGCGCGGACCATGGGGCCGACCTGCGGGACCGAGGCGCCGGTCGGCACGGCCGCCGCGAACAGTGCCCACAGGGGCGCGTGGGCCAGCGCGAGCGCGGTGAGGGTCAGGCCCGACAGGGAGTGCAGCAGTACGCCGGGGATCAGTACGGCGCGCTGCCCGTAGCGGTCCGCGAGACGGCCGCTGTAGGGCGCGAACAGGGCCATGGAGACCCCGGTGACGGCCGCGGCGGCGCCCGCCGCGCCGTAGGAGCCGGTGGTGTGCTGCACGAGCAGCACGATGGAGATGGTGAGCATCGCGAACGGCTGGCGTGCCGCGAAGCCGGGGAGCAGGAACGTCCAGGCGCCGCGGGTGCGCAGCAGCTGGCCGTAGCCCGGGCGGGAGGTGACCGTGGATGCCACGGCCCGTGCCTTTCTGCCGCCTGGTAGCGCGGCCCCTTTTTTCGGGCGGCGCCGAGAGCTGTCCTCTTGCGCGGAACTGCGGTAGATACCGGCGGTCCACTGCCTAGGGACGTTCCGGCCGCCATACGGTCGCGCCAGCACTGCGTCAGGCAGAGTTGGTTCGATCTGGGTGCGCCTTCATCGTACAGGGATCATCGGGCGCTGTGCCTGTGAATACGAGCACCATGGGGGACGTTCACCTGCGATTACTCGCGGTGTGAATCGTACGAAACACGCCGTTAACGCCCGGCTCCCGCTCCCGTCCCGTTCGTCCCGAGCCATCCGGCCAGCTTGCCGCCGTGGCCGACCGAGCGCAGTCGCCGCTCGGTGGCGTCCCGCACCGGGTCCGTGGTGACGACGAGCAGTTCGTCGCCGCGCCGCAGCACCGTCGTGGGCAGGGGGACAAACGATTTTCCTTCGCGGACGACCAGGGTGACGGCGGCCCCGGCCGGCAGGCGCAGCTCGGCCACCTCGACGCCGTGCATCTTCGAGCCCTCGGGGATCGCGACGGACAGCAGATGCCCGCGCAGCCGCTCCAGCGGGGCGGACTCGATGCCGAGGTCGGCGGCCTCGGCGTCCTCGCCCAGCCGCAGCTTGCCGGCGAGCCAGGGCAGCGTCGGCCCCTGGACCAGGGTGTACACGACGACCAGCACGAAGACGATGTTGAAGATGCGACGGCTGGCGTCCACGCCCTGCACCATCGGGATCGTCGCCAGGATGATGGGGACCGCGCCGCGCAGTCCGGCCCAGGACATCAGGGTCTGCTCCTGCCACGGCACCCGGAACGGCGTCAGGCACAGCACCACGCTCAGCGGGCGCGCCACCATGGTCAGCACCAGACCGATGACGAGCGCGGGCACCACGTCGTCGCCGAGCTCGTGCGGGGTGACCAGCAGGCCGAGCAGCACGAACATGCCGATCTGGGCGATCCAGCCGAGTCCGTCGGCGAAACCGCGGGTGGCGGGCCAGTGGGGCAGTTTCGCGTTGCCCATCATCATCGAGGCGAGATAGACGCCGAGGAAACCGCTGCCGTGCGCGAGCGCGCCGCCCGCGTACGCGGTGACGGCGATCGCCATCACCGCGATCGGGTAGAGGCCAGAGGCGGGCAGCGCCACGTGCCGAAGACCCCAGGAGCCGAGCCAGCCCACCGCGAGACCGATGGCCGCGCCGATGGCGAGTTCCAGGGCTATCTCGCCCAGCAGCACATACCAGTGGTCGACGGGGCCGGCCGTCGAGAAGGCGACCACCAGGATGACCACCGGGGCGTCGTTGAAGCCGGACTCGGCCTCCAGCGTGCCCGTCACGCGGGCGGGCAGGGGGATCTTGCGCAGCACCGAGAAGACCGCCGCCGCGTCCGTGGAGGAGACCACCGCCCCGACGATGAGCGCCTGCCGCCACTCCAGCCCGATCAGGAAGTGCGCGGCCGATGCCGTGACCCCGACGCTCACCGCGACCCCGCCCAGTGCCAGCGCGGAGGCGGCCGGCAGGGCCGGCTTGATCTCCTTCCACTTCGTGCCCAGACCGCCCTCGGCCAGGATCACGACCAGGGCCGCGTATCCGATGACCTGGGTCAGTTCGGCATTGTTGAAGTGGATGTTGCCGATCCCGTCCTGGCCCATGAGGACCCCGATCCCCAGGTACACGAGCAGGCTGGGGAGCCCGCTGCGCGAGGAGATCCGGACCGCTGCCACGGCGACGAGCAGGACGAGCGAGCAGACGAGCAGAAGCTGGTTGAGGTGGTGGACAGTCAGCGGCCGTTCCCTTCCCTGGCTCACGCGCATCCCGCGCGGGAGCTCACGTACATAGGACACGAAGCCGAGAAACTCCGCACCCAAGTACTTCGTTACCTTACCTAACTCTTGACGATTTCTTGACGCTCGCCGAGGCAGGATCGAACGCGCGCCCGGTCTCGTTCCCGACTCCGCGTCAAGGGGTGCGGGGCCCTGCGCCTATGGTTGCTCCAGCGCTCATTCAAAGTCACAGCCCCGCCTGCCGCTCGCGTTAGGACAGCAAGGACAGCGATGCCCCCCAACATCACCGCCACAACGGGTGACAAGCCCGGCAAGTCCGGCAGGAAGAAGGGGCGCAAAGCCCGATTGGTCGTGCTGGTACTGGTCCTGGCCATCATCGGAGGCGTCGCCTACGGGGCGTACTGGTCCATCAGCACCGTCCGCGCGTCGTTCCCGCAGACCAAGGGATCGATCACGCTCGACGGCCTGTCAGGACCCGTCGACGTGAAGCGCGACGGCAACGGCATCCCGCAGATCTACGCCTCCTCCGACGAGGACCTGTTCATGGCGCAGGGCTACGTCCAGGCGCAGGACCGGTTCTACGAGATGGACGTGCGCCGTCACATGACCTCCGGCCGGCTGTCGGAGATGTTCGGCAAGGACCAGGTCAAGGACGACGAATTCCTGCGCACCCTGGGCTGGGACCGGGTGGCGAAGAAGGAGTACGACACCAAGCTGTCGGACTCCACCAAGAAGTACCTCCAGGCGTACGCCAAGGGAGTCAACGCCTACCTGAAGGGCAAGGACGGCAAGGACATCTCCCTGGAGTACGCGGCCCTGGGCTTCGTCAACGACTACAAGCCGGCGCAGTGGACCCCGGTCGACTCGATCTCCTGGCTGAAGGCGATGGCCTGGGACCTGCGCGGCAACATGCAGGACGAGATCGACCGCGCCCTGATGACCAGCCGCCTCGGCCCCAAGCAGATCGCCGACCTGTACCCGGACTACCCGTACAGCCGCAACAAGGCGATCGTCCAGGAGGGCCAGTACAACGCGCTCACCAAGACGTTCCAGCAGAACGGCAGCTCCTCCACGAGCGGTGCGTCCGGTACCTCTGGTACGTCCGGTAGCTCCACGAGCAGCGCGACCGGCTCGGCCCTGACGAGCCAGCTGTCGGGTCTCTACAAGGTCCTGGACAACGTGCCCACGGCCGTCGGCGTGAACGGCCAGGGCATCGGCTCCAACTCCTGGGTGGTCGCCGGGGATCACACCATCACCGGCAAGCCGCTGCTGGCCAACGACCCGCATCTGTCGGCCTCGCTGCCGTCCGTCTGGTACCAGATGGGCCTGCACTGCCGCACCGTCTCCAGCAAGTGCCAGTACGACGTGACCGGTTACACCTTCGCCGGCATGCCCGGTGTGGTCATCGGCCACAACCAGAACATCGCCTGGGGCATGACCAACTCCGGTGTCGACGTCACCGACCTGTACCTGGAGAAGGTCTCCGGCGACGGCTACCTCTACGACGGCACGGTGCGGCCGTTCAAGACCCGCGAGGAGACCATCAAGGTCGCCGGTGGCAAGTCCAAGACGATCGTCGTGCGCCAGACCGCCGACGGGATGCCCCTGCTCTCCGACCGCGACGACGAGCTCGTGACGGTCGGCAAGAAGGCCGGCGTCAACACCGCCGCACCCGACCGCGGCGACGGCTACGGCATCGCGCTGCGCTGGACCGCGCTCGACCCCGGCACCTCCATGGACGCCGTCTTCGCCTTGGACAGGGCGGCGAGCTGGAGCGACTTCCGCTCCGCGGCCGCCCTGTTCGACGTGCCCTCGCAGAACCTCGTCTACGCGGACAAGAACAACATCGGCTACACACTGCCCGGAAAGATCCCGACGCGGGCGAAGAAGGACGACGGCTCGATCCCGGCGCCGGGCTGGGACTCCGGCTACAAGTGGACCGGGTACATCCCCAAGGCCGCACTGCCCTACGAGTTCAACCCGAAGCGCGGCTACATCGTCACCGCCAACCAGGCCGTGATCGACCCGGACAAGTATCCCTACACGCTCACCACCGACTGGGGCTACGGCACCCGCAGCCAGCGCATCACCGACCTGATCGAGTCGAAGATCAGGGGCGGCGGCAAGATCTCCACCGACGACATGCGCCAGATGCAGCTGGACAACAGCAGCGAGATCGCCAAGCTGCTCGTGCCCAAGCTGCTGAAGATCGACATCACGGACAAGGACGTCCGCGGGGCGAAGGCCGTCCGTGAGGCGCAGGACCTCCTGGAGGGCTGGGACTACACCCAGGACGCCGACTCGGCGGCGGCCGCCTACTTCAACTCGGTCTGGCGCAACATCCTCAAGCTGGCCTTCGGCAACAAGCTGCCCAAGGAACTGCGGGTCGAGGGCCAGTGCCTGTGGGTCGATCCCGTCAACAGCACCGGGCCCGCGGACGAGACGAACAAGGTGCGCGAGTGCGGCGAGCGCGCCGCCGACCAGGCGCAGCCGGACGGCGGTGACCGCTGGTTCGAGGTCGTCCGCAACCTCCTGGACGACCAGAAGAGCGACTGGTGGTCCACGCCCAAGTCGCTCACCCGGCCCGGGGCGAGCGACAACCGCGACGACCTGTTCAAGCGCGCCATGATCGACGCCCGTTGGGAGCTGACGGCCAAGCTGGGCAAGGACATCGACACCTGGAGCTGGGGCCGGCTGCACCGCCTGTTCCTGAAGAACCAGACCCTCGGCACCGACGGCCCCGCCTTCGTGAAGTACATCCTCAACCGCGGCCCCTGGAAGCTCAGCGGCGGCGAGGCGACGGTCAACGCCACCGGCTGGAACGCGGCGGGCGGCTACGGCGTCGTCTGGGTGCCGTCGATGCGCATGGTGGTCAACCTCGACGACCTCGACAAGTCGAAGTGGATCAACCTCACCGGCGCCTCGGGACACGCCTACAGCGCCCACTACACCGACCAGACGAGCAAGTGGGTCAAGGGCGAACTGCTCGACTGGAACTTCTCGGAAAAGGCCGTCGACGACGACACGAGCGACACCCTGGTCCTGAAGCCCTGAGCCACCGGCCCCAGGCCACGGATCACGGGCCACGGGCAGTGCCCTCCACGCGCGCGTGGAGGGCACTTCTCATGTGAACCGCCGCACCCCCGACGGCGTCACCACCGCATGCACCGGCCGGTCGTGCGCCTCCTCCGGGACGTGCCCGACGACCTCCGAGTCGTACAGCAGCACCACCAGCGCGGGGTGGGCGTCCGCGCGCTCCAGACGCGTGAGGACGCGGTCGTACGACCCTCCGCCGCGTCCCAGCCGCATCCCGCGGGCGTCGACGGCGAGACCGGGCAGCAGCACGACGTCGGCGCCGGTCACGGCGTCCGGTCCCAGACGTTCGCCGGCGGGCTCGAAAAGGGCCATTTTTCCGCCGTGTTGGACGCGCGCGAGGGAGCCCTCCCCGGTGTAGGCGCCCCAGTCGAGATCGTTGTCCGCCAGGAGGGCGGGAAGCAGGACGCGCACGCCCCGCTCGCGCAGCGCGTCCAGCAGCGCGAGCGTCCCCGGCTCGCTCCCTACGGAGACGTACGCCGCCACCGTGCGCGCATGCGCCAGCTCCGGCAGCTCCAGAGCGCGGCCGGCCAGAGCGTCCGCGGATTCCCGCACGTCATCGGCCGTCAATCTGTTTCTCACCGCGAGGAGCTCTCGCCGCAACATTCGCTTGTCAGCCTCGGTCGCACGTCCGATGTGACTCATAGGTCGCACCCGTACCCTTCCATATGTGCTCATATGAGAGCCAATTAACCGGAGCCTCAGATTCCCTGCAAAGGCACCGGATAAGGTTGCCGCCATGACCCAGTCGCACCCCAGGATCAGCAAGGCTGTCATCCCCGCAGCAGGCCTCGGTACCAGGTTCCTGCCGGCCACCAAGGCCACTCCCAAGGAGATGCTGCCGGTCGTCGACAAGCCGGCGATCCAGTACGTGGTCGAGGAGGCCGTGTCCGCCGGCCTCGACGACGTCCTCATGATCACGGGCCGCAACAAGCGCCCCCTGGAGGACCACTTCGACCGCAACTACGAGCTCGAGTCCGCCCTCCAGAAGAAGGGCGACGCGGGCCGGCTCGCCAAGGTCCAGGAGTCCAGCGACCTGGCGACCATGCACTACGTGCGGCAGGGCGACCCCAGGGGCCTCGGCCACGCGGTGCTGTGCGCCGCCCCGCACGTCGGCCACGAGCCCTTCGCCGTTCTCCTCGGCGACGACCTGATCGACCCGCGCGACCCGCTCCTCGCACGCATGGTCGAGGTCCAGGAGCAGCGCGGCGGCAGCGTCATCGCGCTCATGGAGGTCGCACCCGAGCAGATCCACCTCTACGGCTGCGCGGCCGTCGACCCCACCGACGACTCCGACGTGGTCAAGGTCCACGACCTGGTCGAGAAGCCGGCCGCCGCCGACGCCCCGTCCAACTACGCGATCATCGGCCGCTACGTCCTCGACCCGCACATCTTCGACATACTGCGCAAGACCGAGCCCGGCCGCGGCGGCGAGATCCAGCTCACCGACGCCCTCCAGCAGCTCGCCGCGGACGAGAAGGTCGGCGGCCCGGTGCACGGCGTCGTCTTCAAGGGCCGCCGCTATGACACCGGCGACCGCGGCGACTACCTGCGTGCCATTGTCAGACTCGCATGCGAACGTGAAGACCTGGGCCCGGACTTCCGGACCTGGCTTCGCAGTTACGTAGCCGAGGAGATGTAGCAACGTTGAGCAGCGCCGCGCCCCGCACCACCGGCCAGGACCACCTCTGGTCGGTGGACGAACACCTGGAGGACATCCTCACGACCGTCCGCCCCCTGGAACCCATCGAGCTGCAACTCCTCGACGCCCAGGGCTGTGTGCTGGTCGAGGACGTCACGGTGCCCGTCTCGCTGCCACCGTTCGACAACAGCTCCATGGACGGGTACGCGGTGCGGGTCTCGGATGTCGCGGGCGCGAGCGCGGAGTTCCCCGCCGTCCTGACCGTCGTCGGGGACGTCGCGGCGGGCCAGGCCGACCTGCTCCATGTGGGCCCCGGCCAGGCCGCCCGCATCATGACCGGCGCTCCGCTGCCGCCCGGCGCGGAGACCGTCGTCCCCGTCGAGTGGACCGACGGCGGCCTCGGTGAGGGTCCGGCGACCGGTATGCGCGCCCGGTCCCTGGCCCCCGAGGGCGCCGAGGGGCACGTGCACGTGTACCGGCCGGCCGAGGCACGCGCGCACGTCCGCGCGAAGGGCAGCGACGTGAAGTCCGGCGACCGCGCCCTCGAGGCCGGCACGGTCCTCGGGCCGCCGCAGATCGCCCTGCTCGCCGCGATCGGCCGGGGCACGGTGCGCGTGCGCCCCCGCCCGCGCGTGGTCGTCATGTCCACCGGCAGCGAACTCGTCCAGCCCGACGAGAAACTGGGCAGCGGCCAGATCTACGACTCCAACAGCTTCGCCCTCACCGCCGCCGCCCGCGACGCCGGCGCCATCGCCTACCGCGTGGGCGCCGTCGCCGACGACGCGGAGACCCTCCGCTCCACCATCGAGGACCAGCTCGTCCGCGCCGACCTCATGGTCACCACGGGGGGCGTGAGCGTCGGGGCGTACGACGTGGTCAAGGAGGCCCTGTCGTACGTCGGCGACGAGGACGAGCCGGGCAGCGGCATCGACTTCCGCAAGCTGGCCATGCAGCCGGGCAAGCCCCAGGGCTTCGGCTCCATCGGCCCCGACCACACCCCGCTGCTGGCCCTCCCCGGCAACCCGGTGTCGTCGTACGTCTCCTTCGAGCTCTTCGTCCGCCCCGCCATCCGCACCCTGATGGGACTCGACGACGTGCACCGGCCGCGCACCCGCGCGACCCTCACCGCCCCCAAGGCGCTGACCTCGCCGAAGGGCCGCAGACAGTTCCTGCGCGGGACCTACGCCGAGGGCTCGGTGACGCCGGTCGGCGGGGCCGGATCCCACCTGGTCGCGGCCCTCGCGCACGCGGACGCGCTGATCGTCGTCCCCGAGGACGTGGAGTCCGTCGAGCCCGGCTCCGAGGTCGAGGTCGTCCTGCTCGGCTGAGTGCTCCCGGCCCGCGATACCGTGTCGCGCACAACAGACCCACGCGCCGCACCGCGAGGGCCCGGACGGGAGCGCCACACAGCCAATGAGTACGGACGATCGACTGACCCACATCGACGACGCGGGCGCCGCCCGCATGGTCGACGTGTCCGGCAAGGACGTGACCGCGCGCACCGCCCGCGCCAGCGGACGCGTCCTTGTCTCGCCCCGAGTGGTCGAGCTGCTGCGCGGCGAGGGGGTCCCCAAGGGCGACGCCCTCGCCACCGCGCGCATCGCGGGCATCATGGGCGCCAAGCGCACCCCGGACCTGATCCCGCTCTGTCACCCGTTGTCGGTGTCCGGTGTGAAACTGGACCTGTCGGTCGCGGACGACGCCGTCGAGATCCTGGCCACCGTCAAGACCACGGACCGCACGGGCGTCGAGATGGAGGCCCTCACCGCCGTCTCCGTCGCCGCGCTCACCGTGATCGACATGGTCAAGGCGGTCGACAAGGGAGCGGTCATCACGGACGTACGGGTCGAGGAGAAGACGGGCGGCAAGTCGGGCGACTGGAGCCGGACATGACGTATCGCGCTCTGGTCGTCACGGCCTCCAACAGGGCCGCCGCCGGGATCTACGAGGACAAGGGCGGCCCGCTGATCGCCGACGGCCTCAAGGGCTTCGGCTTCGCCGTCGACGGGCCGCAGGTCGTCCCCGACGGCGATCCGGTGCAGGCCGCCCTGCGCGCCGCCGTCGACGCCGGGTACGACGTGATCGTCACCACTGGCGGCACGGGCCTTTCGCCCACCGACCGCACGCCCGAGGCCACGCGCGCGGTCATCGACCACGAGGTGCCGGGCATCGCGGAGGCCATCAGGGCGTACGGGCGGGACAAGGTGCCCACCGCCGCGCTCTCCCGGGGCCTGGCCGGAGTGGCGGGAAGCACACTGATCGTCAATCTGCCGGGCTCCACCGGCGGGGTGAAGGACGGCCTCGCCGTCCTGGAACCCGTCCTGGTCCACGCCGTCGACCAGATCCGCGGCGGAGACCACCCCAGACCCGGCTCCACCAGTGGGGGTGCGAGCTGAACAGCCCATCCTGGCCCGTCGTGCTGACGGACGGCGACATCGTCCTGAGGCCGATAAAGCTGCGCGACCAGCGGGCCTGGCGCGAGGTCAACCGGCGCAACCGGGACTGGCTGCGCCCCTGGGAGGCGACCATTCCGCCGCCCACTCCGAGCGGGCCGATCGCGCACCGGCCGACCTACCGCCAGATGGTCCGGCATCTGCGGTCCGAGGCGAACTCCGGCCGGATGCTGCCGTTCGTCATCGAGTACCAGGGGCGTCTGGTCGGGCAGTTGACGGTCGCCGGAATCACCTGGGGCTCCATGTGCTCGGGCCACATCGGTTACTGGGTGGACGAGTCGGTGGCGGGACGCGGAGTGATGCCGACCGCCGTGGCGCTTGTCGTGGACCACTGTTTCCGCACCGTCGGACTGCACCGCATCGAGGTCTGCATTCGCCCGGAGAACGGGCCGAGCCGCCGGGTCGTGGAGAAACTCGGATTCCGCGAGGAGGGCCTCAGACCGCGTTATCTCCACATCGACGGAGCCTGGCGCGACCACCTCGTCTTTGCGCTCACCGCGGAAGAGGTCCCCGACGGGTTGCTGCGGCGCTGGCAGCGGGCACGTACTCGGGGGAATCCCGCATAGCGCGGAAGCCCAGGAAGCCGGGAAGCCGGGAAGCCCGAAATTGAATATATGTTCGAAATTGATCGAGCAGTGACCGCCTCAAGGCGCTAAATTCACGCCCTCGGTGGGGTGCTGATCGCATCGGTCACAAAAAAAGTTCGAAATATCAGCCAGATCGTGCGACACACCGGCTCAATTGGCAGATGGCCTCACGCAAACCCCTCTACCGTGTGAGGCGTGAGCAGCAGCGGCCTCATCTACGCAGTCATTGTCGGGGCCTGGGCCGCCTACTTGGTGCCGATGTGGCTCCGTAGGCAGGACGAGCTGAACGAGGCCCGTCCGACGGAACGCTTCAGCACCGCCATCCGGCTGCTGTCCGGACGGGCGGGAATGGAGCGCCGGTACGCCAAGGACCTGCAGGCGCGCTCCACCGAAGAGGGGGAGTCCAGCGCCGGTCGTCCGGACGTCGTCACCGACTCGGTGGACGTCCGGGCCTTCGCCATGCCTCCGACCCGCCCCCAGGCGCGCGCGGAGGTACCGGCACAGGCACAGGCGCCCGGGCGGGCACAACCGGCGCGGGAACAGGCGGAAGCCCCGGCGCCCGCACCGGCCCCGGCCCCCGTGCGAAAGCGGGTGCCCGCGGCGCGGCGCTCCCCGTCGGAGGAAGCGGCCCTGGCGCGCGCCCGGCGTATGAAGGCACTCGCGCGGCGCCGGCGCACCACCGTGATGCTCTTCATCGCGTTCACGCTCGGCGCGATCGTCGCCGCGGTCGGGGGGCTCGCGTTCCTCTGGGCGCCCGGCGTGCCCGCCGTGCTGCTCAGCGCGTACATCGCGTATCTCCGCTCCCAGGAGAGACGCCGTTTCGCCTACCAGATGGACCGGCGCCGCGCCGAGGATGCCGCCGAGCGGCTGCGTGAGCGCGCCCGCCAGCCGCGCCGTCGCGCCGCCGCCACCGAGGCGGACGCCGACGAATCGGACGAGGGACCGGCCCAGGGCACCGACCCCGGACTGTCCGCGCTCGCCGCCGACCGGCGCGCCCTCGTCGAGCAGACCGACCACGCCGAGTGGGTGGACCAGCAGCGCGAGCGGCAGCGGCGGCCCGGCCACGGGGACAGCTGGGACCCGGTGCCGGTGCCGTTGCCGACGTATGTGACCGCGCCGGTCGCTCCGCGGGCCACCGCGGACGTCGACCTCGGGGCGCCGGACACCTGGAGCTCCGCGCGGTCGGGTTCCGTGGCCCGGGGCCAGGAGGCGCCGGCCGCCGACGCCGTGGAGCCGGCCACGGCCGCCCCCGCGGAGGACAAGGCGGACGACGACGGGCGTAGTGACGCCCGCCGGGCGGCTTCCGCGCGGCGGGCCCGCGAGCGGGGGCGTACGCCGCTGTTCGACCAGTACGAGGACGGCGAGCGGCCGCGGGCCGCCAACGAGTAGCCCCCCGACCTGTGCCGCTGCCCCGGCGGCGGCGCGGGAACGGATTTCCAAGCACGCGGATCGGGGTGCTAGAGTTTCACTCGTTGCAAGGGCCTGTGGCGCAGTCCGGTAGCGCACCTCGTTCGCATCGAGGGGGCCAGGGGTTCAAATCCCCTCAGGTCCACCGCAACAACTGGTCAGGGAAACCTGAGGCAGTTGATGAGATCCCGTCCGATCGGAAGATCGGGCGGGATCTTTGTTATGCCCGACGTTGTGCCTGACGTCCTGTCAGGCAGGCCTGTCACAGCTCCTTCGCGAAGCACCGGCTGCTCTCGTAGTGCCGGTAGTAGCCGAACTTCTCGCACGGCTCGTACCCGCTGGACGTGTACAGGGCGATGGCCTCCGGCTGCTTCGTGCCCGTCTCCAGGACCATCCGCATCCGGCCGGCCGCGCGGGCGTCCTCCTCCAGGGCGGCCAGGATGCGCCGGGCGAGTCCGAGGCCGCGCGCCGACTCCACCACGTACATCCGCTTGACCTCGGCGTCCCCGTCGAGGTTGCCCTCGCCGTTGGTGTCCTGGGCGCGCCAGCCGCCCGTGGCCACGGGGGTGTCGTTCTCGTCGTACGCGATGAAGTACACGCCGTACGGGGGCTCGAAGTCCGCCGGGTCAAGGGCCGTGGCGTCGCCGCCGTCGCCGTAGCGCGCGTGGTACTCCGCCTGGACCTCGTCGTTCAGCTTGACGGCGTCCGGGTGGTCGAAGGAGACGCGACGAATAATCATGTTGGGGATCGTACACCTATGCATCGAGGGGGTCCGGTCGCGATCCAGTGTGCCGGTATCGTTCCCGCGTGCTCACTGTGACCTCCGTCAATGTCAATGGACTGCGCGCCGCCGCGAAGAAGGGCTTCGTGGAGTGGCTCGCCGGCACCAGTGCCGATGTGCTCTGCCTGCAGGAGGTGCGCGCCGAGCCGCAGCAGCTGCCGGAGCACGTGCGCACGCCGGACGGCTGGCATGTCGTCCATGCGCCGGCCGCCGCCAAGGGCCGCGCCGGCGTCTCCCTCTATACCCGCCGCGAGCCCGACCGTATCCAGGTCGGCTTCGGGGCGGCGGAGTTCGAGACCAGCGGCCGCTATGTCGAGGTGGACCTGCCGGGTGTCACGGTCGCCTCCCTCTACCTCCCCTCCGGCGAGGTCGGCACCGAGCGCCAGGACGAGAAGATCCGCTTCATGGGCGAGTTCCTCGCCTATCTGAAGGCCCTGCGGGAGCGCGCCGCCGCCGGCGGACGCGAGGTCGTCGTCTGCGGCGACTGGAACATCGCCCACCGGCCGGCCGACCTGAAGAACTGGCGCGGGAACCAGAAGAACTCCGGGTTCCTGCCGGAGGAGCGGGAGTGGCTCGGGCGGGTCTTCGACGCCGAGGACGGCGGTTACGTCGATGTCGTGCGCGCCCTGCATCCCGATGTGGAGGGGCCGTACACCTGGTGGTCGTACCGGGGGCGGGCTTTCGATAACGATTCGGGTTGGCGCATCGACCTCGCCGTCACGACCCCCGGGCTGGCCGCCCGGGCCGTCAAGGCGGTGGTGGAGCGGGCGGCTTCGCATGAGGAGCGGTGGTCGGACCACGCTCCCGTGACGGTGACCTTCGAGAGGTGAGGCCGCGGCGGCCTCAGGCCGACAGGTGCTGCAACGGCAGTTCGACGACGGCGTAGGCGATCACCGACAGCGGCAGTGCCACCAGCAGTGCCAGTGCGCGTTCCTTGGGCCCGCGTCCCATCAGCAGCGGGGTGAGGACGAGGAGCGCCGCGCAGGCCCAGGCCTGTTCGGCGTAATGGAGCACCCGCACGTACAGGATGGCCTCCATCCCGAACACGGCCGCCAGTGAGGCCAGTCCGGCGACACGACGGGGTGCCGTGTGCCCGCGCCGCCACCATGCCCCGGCGGCACCGAACAACGGGCCGCTGAGGAGCGCCATCGCCAGCCACACCAGCGGCCAGAACGGACTGCCCATGCCGCCGCGGCCGAATTCGGCGTAGCCGTAGTAGCCGACGACCAGGCCGATCGTCGTGTACAGGCCGGCGAGCACCGGCCTGCGCAGCGCCGGGTGCCCGCCCGCCACCAGCGCGCCGACGGCGAATGCCGGGACGCACCACACCGCGCCGGAGTTCGCGATCTGGTTCGAGGCGCCCGGCAGCACACCCTGGGCGAGGTTGGTGAGCATGCCGAGGCCGACTCCTGCCAGCGGCGCGGACATCCACCACCGGTCCGGCCCGAGGATCGGACGTATGGCTGTGCTGAGCGTCATGAGCGCGACTATACACGGCATCTATACGCGATGTGTATAGCTGGCGGTCGAACGCCGGGAGAGATGCCGGGGGGTGTTATCCCCGCTTGCGCAGCCGCCGGTCCAGCGCCAGCGAGAGTTCCGCCTCCACCACGCTCCGGGCCAGGGGGCGCAGGCGTTGCAGGTTCTCCTCGCCGACGTGGCGCAGGACCAGTTCGGCGAACATCTCCGCCAGGTCGTCCACGTGTTCGCGGACCTGTTTGCCCGCCGCCAGGACCTCTGCGAGCGGGATGCCCTCGCCGACCAGGGCGGAGGAGACGTCCAGGAGGCGGCGGCTGATGTGGACGATCTCGTCGCCGTCGGTGCCGAGGTAGCCGAGGTCGAGGGCGGCGGCGAGGTTCTCGGGGGTGACCTGACCCTCGAAGCGGGCGGCGAGTTCCTCGGGCGTGAGGCGGACCGGTTCCTCCTCGGTCGGCTCGACGCCCAGGAGGTCGGCGACGTCCCGGCCGTGGTCGAGGGCCTCCGCCAGTTCCGCGATGCCGGTCAGGGTGTGGCCGCGCTCCAGCAGCGCCGCGATCGTGTGCAGACGGGCCAGGTGGTGGTCGTCGTACCAGGCGATACGGCCCTCGCGGCGGGGTGGCGGTATCAGCTTGCGTTCTCGGTAGAAGCGCAGGGTGCGTACGGTGATGCCGGCCAGGCGGGCCAGTTCCTCCATGCGGTACTCGCGCTTCTCGGTCACGAGCGCAGCCTATGGTGTACCGCCAGTAACATTCCTGTCCTCCCACCCCTACCCATCGGTACGGAGCTGCTCTACAGTCCCATTGCGCCAGTGTTCACTGGCGGAGTCGCGGGAGGAAGGGCGTCGGCATGGCTGAGCGGGAGCATGTGCGGGTGGCGGTGATCGGGTCCGGGTTCGGCGGGCTCGGAGCCGCCGTGCGGCTGCGGCGCGAGGGCGTCACCGACTTCGTCGTCCTGGAACGGGCCGGCAGCGTGGGCGGCACCTGGCGCGACAACAGTTACCCGGGGTGCGCCTGCGACGTGCCCTCCCACCTCTACTCCTTCTCCTTCGCGCCCAACCCCGACTGGCCGCGCACCTTCTCCGGGCAGGAGCACATCCGTGCCTACCTGGAGCACGTCACGGATGTCTTCCACCTCAGGCCCCACATCCGCTTCGACTCCGAAGTGAAGATGATGACCTGGGACGGCGAGAAGCTGCGGTGGGAGATCGAGACCACAAGCGGGTCGCTGTCCGCGGACGTGGTCGTGTCCGCGACCGGGCCGCTGTCCGACCCGAAGGTGCCCGACATCCCGGGCCTCGACTCCTTCCCCGGCAAGGTCTTCCACTCCGCCCGCTGGGACCACGACTACGACCTGCGCGGCAAGCGTGTCGCGATGGTGGGGACGGGCGCCTCCGCGATCCAGATCGTGCCCGCCATCCAGCCCGAGGTCGGCCGGCTCACCCTCTTCCAGCGCACCCCGCCCTGGGTCATGCCGCGTGTCGACCGCGCCATCAGCGGCGCCGAGCGGGCCCTGCACCGCGCGCTGCCCTTCACCACGCAGGCCCGCCGCGGACTGCTGTGGGGGATCCGGGAGCTCCAGGTCCAGGCGTTCACCAAGCACCCCAATGAGCTCGGGTTCGTGGAGCAGTTGGCCAAGCGGAACATGATGCGGGCCGTCAAGGACCCGGCCCTGCGCGCCAAGCTCACCCCCGACTACCGCATCGGCTGCAAGCGGATCCTGCTGAGCAGCACCTACTATCCGGCGCTCACCCGGCCCAATGTCGACGTCGTGGCGAGTGGGCTGAGCGAGATCCGCGGCTCCACCGTCGTCGCCGCCGACGGCAGCGAGGCCGAGGTCGACGCGATCATCTTCGGCACGGGCTTCCACGTCACCGACATGCCGATCGCCGAGCGGGTCGTCGGGGCGGAGGGCAAGACCCTCGCCGAGGCCTGGAAGGGCGGAATGGAGTCGCTGCGGGGCGCCTGTGCCGCCGGATTCCCCAACTGGATGACGATCATCGGGCCCAACACCGGCCTCGGGAACTCGTCGATGATCCTCATGATCGAGTCGCAGCTCAACTACATGGCCGATTTCCTGCGGCAGTTGGACGTTCTCGGCGGCCGTGCCGCCCTCGACGCCCGGCCGGGCGCCGTCGCCGCCTGGAACCACCGGGTGCAGGAACGCATGAAGCGGACGGTGTGGAACACCGGCGGCTGCACCAGCTGGTACCTCGACCCGAGCGGCCGCAACACCACCATCTGGCCGGGTACGACGACCGAGTTCCGGCGGGCCACGCGACAGGTGGATCTCGCCGAGTACGAACTGCTCCGGGCGCCCGCCCTGCAGAAGACGGAGGTGGACGCGTGAGCCGGCTGATGCACGTCACGTCGGGGCCGTACGCCCCGCCCACCCCCGTGCGCGAACTCGTCGCCGTCTCCGCCGACGGCGCCCGGCTGCACGTGGAGGTGCACGGGCCCAAGAACGCGCCCGCCGTCGTCCTCGCGCACGGCTGGACCTGCTCCACCGCCTTCTGGGCCGCGCAGATACGGGACCTCGCCGCCGACCACCGCGTCATCGCCTACGACCAGCGCGGCCACGGACGCAGTCCGGCGAGCCCGGCGTGCAGTCCGGACGCCCTCGCCGACGACCTCGAAGCCGTACTGGAGGCAACCCTCGCGCCGGGCGAAAAGGCCGTGATCGCCGGGCACTCCATGGGCGGTATGACGGTGATGGCGGCGGCCACGAGGAAGAGCTTCCGCGAGCATGCGGCGGCCGTACTGCTGTGCAGCACCGGCTCCTCGCGGCTGGTCGCCGAGTCGACCGTCGTACCCCTCGGGCCCGGGCGGCTGCGGACCTGGCTCACCAGGCACATCCTCGGTGCGCGGGCACCGCTCGGACCGGTCACGCCTCTCGCGCGCCGGATCCTCAAGTACGGGACGATGGGCCCCGCTTCGGCACCGCACATGGTGGAGGCGTGCGCGCGGATCGTGCACGCGTGCCCGCGCAAGGTGCGTCACGCCTGGTCGCAGGTGCTCGCCCTGCTCGATCTCGACCACGGCGTACGGGAGTTGAAGGTGCCGACCGCCGTCGTCGTCGGGACCGCGGACCGGCTCACCCCGCCCGTGCAGGCGCGGGCGCTGGTGGCCGCGCTGCCGCACTGCGTGGGCAGCACCGAGCTGCCGGGGCTCGGCCATATGACCCCGGTGGAGGCACCGGAGCTGGTCAGCGGCCGTATCCGGGAGCTTGTGACGACGTACGCAACGATCAAGGAGGGCGCATGAGCAAGGTCAGCCTCGAAGGACAGGTCGCCGTCGTCACGGGCGCCGCGCGCGGTGTCGGCGAGCTGCTCGCGCGGAAGGTGTCGGCCCGGGGCGCCAAGGTGGCGCTCGTCGGCCTTGAGCCGGACGCCCTCAAGCAGGTCTCCGAGCGGCTGCACAGCGACAGCGACCACTGGTACGCCGATGTGACGGACCATGAGGCGATGGCGCGGGTCGCGGGGGAGGTCAAGGAGCGGTTCGGGAAGGTCGACATCGTCGTGGCGAACGCCGGTGTCGCCACCGGCGGTCCCTTCGTCGACTCCGACCCCGAGGCCTGGCGGCGGGTGATCGAGGTGAACCTCATCGGGTCCGCGGTGACTGCCCGTGCCTTCCTGCCGGTTCTGATGGAGAGCCGCGGCTATCTGCTGCAGATCGCGTCCCTCGCGGCGATCACTCCGGCACCGATGATGACCGCGTACTGCGCCTCCAAGTCCGGTGTGGAGGCGTACGCGCACAGTCTGCGGGCCGAGGTCGGCCACAAGGGTGTCCGCGTCGGGGTCGGGTATCTGTCGTGGACCGACACCGACATGGTGCGGGGCGCCGACCAGGACGAGGTGATGCGGGAGCTGCGGCAGCGGCTGCCGTGGCCGTCCAACAAGACCTATCCGCTGGGGCCGGCCGTCGACCGGATCGTCGCCGGGATCGAGCGGCGTTCGAGCCATGTGTACGGGCAGTGGTGGCTGCGCGGGATGCAGGGCGTGCGGGGGTATCTGCCGGGCCTCATCGGGACGGTGGGGCAGCGGGAGATGCGACGGTTCGGGTCACGGTTGGATGGCATGCGGTCGGGGCTCGTCGGTGCAGGTGGGGCGGCCGACGAGGAAGCCCGCGCTACGCACCGTAGTTGATCGAAATGCGTTCCGTGGTGGGCCGTGTGAATCTGGTCGAGGCCCGGTCAAGGGCCTTCCCCCCACCCACTACGGGAGTGAACCCACATGGGTATGAAGGACAAGTTCCAGGACCAGTCGCAGCAGTGGCAGGAGCAGGCCAAGCAGAAGGCCCAGCAGGCCCGCGAGCACGGTCAGCAGCGCGGCCAGCAGCCGCAGCGCGGCAAGCCGGGCGAGCGCATGCGTGACGAGGAGACGGAGCGGTTGCAGCGCGAGGAGCAGGACCGCTTCGACCAGGACTATGACGTCTGACGCCGACGTCCTGCGCTGACTGGAAAGGGTGCCCCTGACGAGGGGCACCCTTTCTCACTTCGTCCTTGGCGGCAGCTTTGGGCGTGACCGGTCGGGGACGTTCGAGTAATCCGGCGGTGTGGCCGGAGGGTTCGTCTCCAGCAACTCCACCGCCAACTGGACCGCGTCGTCCAGCTGTGCATGTCTCCCCTCCGCCCAGTCCAGGGGGGTGCGGAGGATTTCGAGGTCCGGGGTGACACCCTTGTTCTCCACGGTCCAGCCGTAGGCGTCGAACCAGGCCGCGTTCATCGGGACGGTGATGATCGTGCCGTCGCCGAGGCGGTGGCGGCCGGTCATGCCGACCACTCCACCCCAGGTGCGCTGGCCGATGACGGGGCCCAGTTTGAGGAGCTTGATGGCGGCCGTGATCATGTCGCCGTCGGAGGAGGTCGCCTCGTCGGCCAGGGCCACCACCGGGCCGCGGGGTGCGTTGGAGGCGTACGAGACCGGCTGGGCGTTGCGGGTGAGGTCCCAGCCCAGGATCGTGCGGGACAGCTTCTCGACGACCAGTTCGCTGATGTGGCCGCCCGCGTTGCCGCGTACGTCGACGATCAGGGCGGGCCTCGACACCTCCATCCGCAGGTCCCTGTTGAACTGGGCCCAGCCCGAGCCGCCCATGTCCGGGATGTGCAGATAGCCGCAGCGGCCGCCGCTCAACTCCCGTACGACGGCGCGGCGTTTGGCCACCCAGTCCTGGTAGCGCAGGGGGCGTTCGTCGATCAGGGGGACCACGGCCACCCGGCGCGAGCGGCCCGCCTCGCCCTCCGCAGAATCAGAGGGGCCCGAAGGGCCTTCCTTGGAAGGGTGGTGGGCGACGGGTCGGGCGAAGGTGAGCTCGACCGTGGTGCCGCCCGCACCGGCCAGCAGCGGGTACGGCCCGGTCAGCGCGTCCACCGGGCGGCCGTCGACATGGGTCAGTACGGCGCCCTCCCTGATGCCCGTGCCCGCCAGCGGTGAGCGGGCCTTGGAGTCGGACGACTCGCCCGGCAGGATCCGCTTGACCACCCACCCCTCCTGTCTGCGGACGAGGTTGGCGCCGAGCAGGCCCTGGAGGCGCTGGTAGTGGGGCGGGCCCTCGTTGCGGCGGGCGGCGGTGACGTAGGCGTGGGAGGTGCCCAGTTCGCCGAGCACCTCGCGCAGGAGGTCCGCGAACTCGTCGGGGGACGCGACCCGTTCGACCAGCGGACGGTACTGGTCGAGCACCGCGTCCCAGTCGATGCCGCACATCCCCGGGTCCCAGAAGTACGCGCGGATGAGGCGCCCGGCCTCCTCGTACGACTGGCGCCACTCGGCGGCCGGGTCGACCTCGTGCAGGATGCGGCGCAGGTCGATCCAGACCGTCGTGTCGCCGTCTCCGGACTCGGAGGAGGGGACGGCCCGCAGGTCGCCCTCGTCGACCACGACCAGACGGGTGCCGTCGCCGCTGAGCGCGAACCAGTCCAGGTGCTCCAGGAGTTCGGACTTCTTCGCCTTGCTGATGTTGAAGTGTTCGAGGGTCGGGCGGCCGGTGGTGTCGTCCGGGTTGGCGAAGGTCTCGCCGAGCGCCCCCGAGATCGGCCAGCGCAGCCAGACCAGGCCGCCGCCCGCCACGGGGTACAGCGCCGAGTACTTGGAGGCGGTGACCGGGAAGGGGGTGACCCGGTTCTCCAGCCCCTCGATCTCGACGGTGACCGCGCCGTCGCCGCCCTCCTCCTCGTCCTCCACCGGGTCCAGGCCTCCGGCGGCCGGCCGGCCCTCCGGGGTCAGGGCGAAGGGGGAGGGGGTCGCGGAGGACAGCGGGACCAGGTAGGGGCGGCAGCCGAGCGGGAAGGACAGGTCCCCGGTGTGGACGTCGTACACCGGGTCGAAACCGCGCCAGGACAGGAAGGCGAGATAGCGGCCGTCCCTGGTGAACACCGGGTTCTCGTCCTCGAAGCGGCCGTTGGTGACGTCGACGATCAAATGGTCCTTTATACGTGCCATCTTGATCTGCCGCAGGGAGCGGCCGATCCCCGGGTGGGACCAGGTCAGCCAGGCGCCGTCCGGGGAGAACGCGAGGTCGCGCACCGGGCCGTTGACCGAGTGGATCAGTTCGGTGACCTCGCCTCCCTCAGACTCCGTCCGGGAGGTGCCCCCGGAGTCCTCGGTCACGTCAAGGAGCAGCAGCCGTCCGTCGTGCGAGGCGAGGGCCAGGCGCTCGCCCTGCGGGTCGGAGACGAATTCCAGTACGCGCCCCAGTGCGCCGGAGGCCAGTCGGCGCGGCTCGCGGTCGCCGGTCGCGCGCGGCAGGTGGGCGATCTCGACCGCGTCCTCGCCCTCCGCGTCCGTCACATAGGCGACCCGGCCGGTCGAGCCGAGCATCTCCGGGAGGCGGACCCGCACGCCCGGGGTGTCGGTGATCGTGCGGGCCGGACCGTCCCGGTGGGTGAGCCAGTACAGGCTGCCGCGTACGACGACCGCGCTCGCGCGGCCCGTCTCGTCGACCGAGATGCCGTCGAGGTGCTGGGCGGCCGGGACCTGGTACGTGCGCCGGCCCGCGCGCGGACCGCTCAGCCGTACGTCCAGGCGGCGCGGCCCGGAGTCGGCGGCCAGGTCGTCGACGATCCACAGGTCGCCGGCGCACTGGTACACCACACGGGTGCCGTCGCTCGACGCGTGCCGGGCGTAGAAGGCGTCGTGGTCGGTGTGGCGGCGCAGGTCGGAGCCGTCGTAGGCGCAGGAGTAGAGGTTGCCGATGCCTTCGTGGTCGGAGAGGAAGGCGATCCGGCCGCCGACGAACATCGGGGAGTGCAGATGGCCCTCCAGGTCGGCAAGGAGGCGTTCGCCGTGCAGCCAGAGGCGGCCCATGGCGCCGCCGCGGTAGCGCTTCCATGCGGCGGGTTCATGGGGCGGGGTCCCGGTCAGGAGAAGGGTCTTGCGCTCCCCTTCGATGTCGGCGACCTGGATGTCGGAGACCGGGCCCCAGGGGAGCTTGCGGCCGGGGTCGCCGTCGGGGGAGACCTTGTAGGCCCAGGTGAAGTACGAGAAGGGCTCCCCATGGGAGGCGACGGCGAGAATCGTGCCCCCGCTGTCCCCCTGGGAGGGGGTCCATCCGCAGACCTGGGTGTCCGCGGAGCCCCAGTAGGTGAGCTGCCGGCCCGGGCCGCCGTCCACCGGGACGGTGTGGATCTCGGGGACCAGACTGCGCCAGCTCGTGTACGCGATGGTGCTCCCGTCCGGCGAGAAGCGGGGGTGGCCCAGCTTCGTGCGGTCGACGGTGAGGCGCCAGGCGCGGCCCGGGCCGTCCAGGGGGGAGAGCCAGAGGTCGTCCTCGGCCACGAAGCACAACAGGTCACCGCTGAGATGGGGCAGGCGCAGATAGCTCACCTCCCCATGCTTTTCCGCCGGATGGGGCCGGGCAACTCGTGGGAACTTACGCATCCTTCACCTGCGTGAGCCAACACACGTACGAAACGGTTTCGTTTCGAAGGCGGGCAGGGTATCTTCGTTACCGTACGAAGCAGGCGCCGAGGCGGCGCATCCCGAGCGGGAAGGTGAGTGGCATGACTGAGGTCGCAACGGCGCGTCGCAGTCGGATCACGCCCGAGCGTGAGGCCGAGTTGTACGAGGCCGTGCTCGACCTGCTCCGGGAGGTGGGCTACGACGCCGTCACCATGGACGCCGTGGCAGCCCGCACCAAGTCCAGCAAGGCGACGCTCTACCGCCAGTGGGGCGGCAAGGCCGAGCTGGTCGCGAAGGCGGTGCGGCACAACAAGCCGGGACCCTCGGTCGATGACATCGACACGGGCTCGCTCCGGGGGGATCTGCATGCCCTCACCCTGCGGTCGGACGACTGCGAGATGGAGGCCAACTCCGCGCTGATGCGCGGTCTGGCCATGGCGATCCACGGCAACCCGGACCTCCTCAAGGCGTTCCGGGAGCACCTGATCGAACCGGAGATGGCCGGGTTCCGCCGAGTGCTGCAGCGGGCGATCGACCGCGGTGAGGTCCGTGCGGACAACCCCGCGCTCGACTACATGATGCACATGATGATCGGCGGGTTCGCCGCCCGCAGCATCATCGACGAGCAGCCGCCGAGCCAGGCCTTCCTTCTCTCGTACATCGACGCGGTGGTCCTCCCCGCCCTCCGCGCCTGACACCTCCCCACCCCCTCCCCACTGCCTGACGTCACCGCTCAAGTCGTCGGGACGGTCACCCCTGCCTCCCCGCCGGGCTGATCACCCCTGCCCCGAAACACCCCACGACCTGACCGGGAGTACGCCTCCGTGGCCACGTTCCTCTACAAACTCGGCCGGTTCGCCTTCAGGCGACGGCACTTCGTCGCGCTGTTCTGGGTGGCGCTGCTGACCCTCGCGGGGGTCGGCGCCGCCAACGCCCCCGCCGCGGGCTCCACCTCCTTCTCGATACCCGGCACCGAGGCGCAGAAGGCCTTCGACCTGCTGGAACAGCGCTTCCCCGGGATGAGTGCCGACGGCGCGACCGGACGCGTCGTCTTCAAGGCGCCCGCGGGCGAGAAGATGACCGACGCCGCCAACAAGGCGACCGTCGAGAAGACGGTGAAGGAGCTGGCCGACGGCTCCGAGGTGGTCTCCGTCGCCGACCCCTACCAGGCGCACGCCGTCAGCAAGAACGGCACGGTCGCCTACGCGTCCGTGAAGTACAAGGTCTCCGGCATGGAGCTCAAGGACGCCTCCCGGGACGCCCTGAAGGAGGCCGCGCAGGACGCGCGCCACGCCGGGCTGACCGTCGAGATCGGCGGTGACGCACTGCAGGCCGGAGCCGAGCCGGGAGCGGCCGGTGAGGTCGTGGGCCTCGCCATCGCCGCGGTCGTCCTCGTCATCACCCTGGGCTCACTGGTCGCGGCAGGACTGCCGCTGCTGACGGCGATCATCGGCGTCGGCATCGGCGTCTCCACCATCACCGTCCTGGCCAAGGCGCTCGACCTGGGCGACACCACCTCCACCCTCGCCCTGATGATCGGTCTCGCGGTCGGCATCGACTACGCGCTGTTCATCGTCTCCCGCTACCGCGGCGAACTGGCCGAGGGCCGCGACCGCGAGGAGGCCGTCGGACGGGCCGCCGGGACCGCGGGCTCGGCGGTGGTCTTCGCGGGCCTCACGGTCGTGATCGCACTGGCGGGCCTCTCGGTCGTCAACGTCCCGATGCTGACGAAGATGGGCCTCGCGGCGGCGGGCACGGTCGTCGTGGCCGTCCTCATCGCGCTGACCATGATCCCGGCACTGCTCGGATATGCGGGCGGGAAGGTCAGGGCCGCGGGCGAGAAGCGCCGGGGGAGCGCGGCCGGCACCCCCGAAAAGCCCGGTCTGGGCGCCCGCTGGGCCAGCTTCGTCATCCGCCGTCCGGCCGCCGTACTGCTGCTCGGCGTGGTCGGTCTGGGGACGATCGCCGTCCCGGCCACCCAGCTGGAACTGGGCCTGCCGGACGACGGTTCGCAGCCGACCTCCACGACGCAGCGCCGGGCGTACGACGTGTTGTCGGAGGGTTTCGGCCCGGGCTTCAACGGCCCGTTGATGATCGTGGTCGACGCCAAGGACAGCGACGCGCCGAAGGCGGCGGCCGACAAGGTGGCCGACGGGATCAAGGGCCTGGGGGACGTCGCCACGGTGACCCCGGCGGCGTTCAACAAGGCCGGCGACACCGCGACGATCACCGTCATCCCCGGCTCCAAGCCGTCCTCGGTGCAGACCGAGGACCTGGTGCACGCCATCCGTGACCAGGGCAGCGAGATCAAGGCCGACACGGGTGCGAAGGTGCTGGTCACCGGCACCACGGCGATGAACATCGACTTCTCGCAGAAGCTCAACGACGCCCTGATCCCGTATCTGGCCCTGGTGGTCGGCCTCGCGTTCCTGCTCCTGATCGCGGTCTTCCGCTCCATCCTGGTCCCGCTGAAGGCGGCACTCGGCTTCCTGCTGAGCGTGCTCGCCGCGCTCGGTGCCGTGGTCGCGGTCTTCCAGTGGGGTTGGCTCGGCGGCCTGCTGGGCGTCGAGCAGACCGGCCCGATCATGTCGATGATGCCGATCTTCATGGTGGGCGTGGTCTTCGGTCTCGCCATGGACTACGAGGTGTTCCTCGTGACCCGCATGCGCGAGGCGTACGTCCACGGCGAGACGCCGGGCCAGGCCGTGGTGACCGGCTTCCGGCACAGCGCGCGGGTCGTGGCGGCCGCCGCGGCCATCATGATCGCGGTCTTCGGAGGCTTCATCACCTCCAGCGAGTCCATGATCAAGATGATCGGTTTCGGCCTCGCGATCGCCGTCTTCTTCGACGCGTTCGTCGTGCGGATGGCGATCGTCCCGGCGGTCCTCGGCCTGCTCGGCAAGAAGGCCTGGTGGCTGCCGAAGTGGCTGGACCGGGCGGTGCCGAACGTGGACGTCGAGGGCGAGGGCCTGAAGACCCTCGGCGACGCGAGGGACAGCGACCCGGACGAGGACCGGGAGCTGGTGCGGGTCTGAGGGTTCTGGCCGGTGGGCGGCCTTCCGAGCTGCATGGTGGAGTGCGCTACGCCATGGGTTCGGGAGGCCGCTCCCTCGTTGCGGGAGGCGAGGCATCCTCGCCGCCGCGATGATGGGCGTGGTGTCCCCGGGGGCCGGCGGGCGGGCTGGTCGCCGGGCGCCGGCCGAGGGCGGAGGCGGAGGCGGTTGTCAGTGGCCGGGTCTAGCCTGCGGGACATGACCACACTGTCTGCACGACCCAACACCGCCCTGCTGGTGATCGACGTCCAGCGGGGCGTCGTGGAGTCCGCGCACGAGCGGGACGCAGTCGTCGCCAACATCGCCTCCCTCGTCGAGCAGGCTCGCGCCGCGGACGTGCCGGTCGTCTGGGTGCAGCACTCCGACGAGGAACTCAAGAAGGGCAGCGACGACTGGCAGTACGTCCCCGAACTGCCCCGCCGCGAGGCCGAACCACTGGTGCACAAGAACTACGGCGACTCCTTCGAGGGCACCGACCTGGAGCAGGTCCTCGCCGCGGCCGGAGTCGGCCGTCTCGTCGTGACGGGTGCGGAGACGGACGCGTGCATACGCTCCACGATCCACGGCGCGTTCGTACGGGGCTACGACGTCACGCTGGTCGCCGACGCGCACACCACGAACGACAACAGCAAGTGGGGTGCGCCGCCACCGGACCAGGTCATCGCCCACACGAACCTGTACTGGCAGTACCACTCGGCGCCCGGGCGGACCGCGGCGGTCGCGGAGACCAAGGACGTGGTGTTCGGCGGCTGAGGCAGCCGGTCACTTGGGGTCCTGCGCAGGGCGCTGGAGGGTTCCCTCGGCGTTGCGGGGGCCGGTGTTCTCGGCGATCTCACTCAGGTCGAGCTCGCCGCTCTTGACCGCGTCCGCGAACTCCTGACGGAGGCGGCGCTGGATGACGAACAGGCGCTCACAAGGTGCACTCCGCCCACACCGTGTTCCGCGGACACGGTCCCGCCGCCACGCCCCACCGGTCCGCGAGGGCGTCCAGCAGGACGAGGCCCCGGCCCTTCATGACCGGTCCTGAAAAAACTGCCAGCTGAAGCGGTGCAGGGTCGGGTTGGTGAGTCCGACCCAGGGTGCGCAGCCTGACGGTGTTCCGGGAGCGGCCAGTTCGACGACGAGGTCGTGTGCCCCGTGGGTGGAGAAGGCGATCCCCTTGTCGTCGTTCGCAGTCACCTGCCCCGACACCCGGGACTCGCCTGCGACGAAGACGTATGAGACGGCTGACGCGTGGGCCGAGCAGTGGTCGGGGAGGCGCACCTTGAGGGTCGTGGTGAAGTTCCGGGGCCCGCCGGGTAGCGCGAACGTCGAATGGACGGTGGAACCGTCGGCGAGTGAGTAGCTGTGTCCCCAGGACCAGCCGCAGTCCGAACTCAGACATCGTGTAGGCCGTGTCCCGGAGCGCAGGTCGTCGACTTTCGTTGCGTCGTCGAGCCATTGCGTGGCCAGAAGCGTGAAGACGAAGAGCGCTGCGACGACTCCGATGAAGCCCCGGAGCGCGACCCTCGCAGCTGTGGCGATGAAGGCGCTGACCCGGAACTCGGTGAAACCGGCGTGGCGCATCGCCGAGGCCAGACGGGCCCGTCGAATCCCGGCGCGGACAGAGCCCAGTAGCGCCTTGCGGTCCTGCTGGCGCCCGGCGTCGTCGAGCTGCTGGAGCGTCTGGACGAAGACGTCGGGTGAGCCCTTGCGCGCCAAGATGCTCATGATCGCTTCGGCATCGGCGTCCCCACCCGTTTCCCGGAAGGCGATGATCCGTTTGGCGACCGTGGGCATTTCGCGGCGTCTGCCGAGAACAGTGTCGAGCTCGGTCGGATTGTCGACTGCCATCCACCGCAGGGCCTGGTCCGCCTCCCAGTCCCGGCCGGCGGCACGCAGGACGGCCAGGAGCTTCTGGGCCTCGCGCGCGCCACGCAGCGTGGCGGCAAGGCGAAGCAGCTTGTTCGAGTACCGGAGGCTGGGTTCGCCCCTCCGCCGCAGGGCGTCCATGACAGCGACCACATCCTCGGCCGTGCGTGTCGTCGCGATGGGTTCCAGCAGGTCGGACACGTGTGGGGCCTCCTTGTGCGAGGCGTTGTGCAGTATGACCACCGTTCGGACGAGATCGTCCACCGACTGCTGGGCGGCCGTGTACTCCATGAAGCTGAAGCGTGCTGTCAAGGGATCCCGGGTCAGCAGGAAGATGAGGGTCCCCACCCACCCGCTCCGTTTCCGTGCCATCCCGCGATACAGGTGGGAGACCGCACCGGCGTACATGTCGACGGGCAGATGGTTGGTGAGCCACTCCCTGGACTCGGGGTAGCAGGCGTGTCCGGCCGCCTGCAGCACCGTCGACCAACTGGCCACGGCGCCCTCCCGGTCGAGTGCCAGCACAACATCCGGCACGAGCTTGTAGTGCTTCATCTCGCCGATCGTCGTCGCCAGGTCGTCAGCGATGTCCGGGTCGATCTCCTCCAGAGTGCGCAGCAGCACGGCCTGTTTCCTGGCATCGACGCGGTCGGCGGCCAGTTCGTCGACGAGTTGCCGGTACTCCTCCCAGCGCCGAGCCCGACGCAGGAGTCCCAACTGCCGGGTCAGACGGTCGATTTCGGACCGCACCGGGCTGTTCTCCCGGTCCTTCTGCAGAACGGACAGGTCGGCGCGTACAGGCTCATGGACGGGGTTGAGGCAGAAGCTCAGTCTGCCGAGCTGATTGCGGTCCAGTGACACAGGAGCGGGTAGATCGCGCCGGGTCAGGGAGTCCTTCAGCTCTTCGAAGATCATGTCAAGGGTCAGGTACTTCGGGCCGTGCACCACCCCTTTGGTGATGACGTCGATCCAAGCACCGGTGAACGCGGTGTGGTGGGCGCCGGGCGGAGCGACGGCAGCCGCGTTCTCCGAAGCGGCCGCCATCAGGTAGACCCCCTCGATTCCGTCGCCGTCTGCGAGGGCTGCCACGGTCGACGATGCGGTGTCGCCCGCTTGCATGGCTCGTCCGCTGAAACAGCAGTCCAGAACGACGACGACACGAGAGGCGCGGGGCGCGCGGGCAACTCGGCGCCGAATCCATTGATACGGCACTGCCGTGGCATGGTGGAAACCCGGCGCACTCTGCGGAAGGGCCAGGCACAGGCTGCCGTTCTCCTCGTCGAGCACGCCGTGGCCCACGTAGTACAGCAGCGCCGTGTCCGCCTCTTGCAGCAGCTTCTCGACCGACCGGTCCACCGCGTACGGGGAGGCGGGATTGGACAGTACGGTGCAGTGTTCCGGGGAGAGATTCCACACTGAGCCGGTGAACAGTTCGTGGAGCGCCTCCAGGTTCGCCCCGGCGGCCGGCAGGTTCTCCAGGTGTTCGAAGGTGTCCGAGCCGATCAGCAGGACCCTGGTGCTGCGCGGATCCGGAAGACCGCTCACTCGCTGTCGCCGCCCCCGGCACCGCCCGCGTCGGGATCTTCGTCCGGGTCACGCAACAGATCCTCCAGCAGGCGTCGCGCCTCCAGTACGGATCCTTCGATCATCACCGTGGTGCCGTCGCGCTCGACGGACACCGTGGGGTGTGCCTGGCGTTGTCTGCGCCAGGTGTCGATCGAGACCCCGAGGGAGGCCGCGCTGAACCCGCTGCTGACGAGGAGCGACACCAGGTCGAGGACGGGGCCCTGCGCTCCGGGAACAGGTGCCGTGGACGACCCCATGGAAATGTTCGCGTAACGCCTGATTCCGGGTTCCAGCCGTAACCAATCGCACAGGGAACGGGTTTCGGCTTCCACCGATGTGTCCGAGGCGATGACCCTGAATGTTATCTGCACGATCTCCCCCCTCCATGTGGTCGGCCCGTTCTCCGACGGTCCGTACGCACGGTAAGTGATGGTCACTCCTGGCGGGTGTGGAGGCAAGAGGCGCACAGTTGCACCGCTCGAGTGGACTTGGCCTCGGCCCTGGCCGAGTGACGGGCGCGATCGCGGCTGCGCCAACGGCTTGCCGTCAGTGCGCTCCAAGTCCTGGGCTGGCGCTCCCGATCCGGCCCCCCTGCGACGGAGTACTGGTATGCGCTATCGCCCCCTGGGCAAGACCGGTATCGCAACTTCGTGGACACCGCCGACATGTACTCGGCCGGTGAATGCGAGGAGATCGTCGGCAAGCCACTCAAGGGCCGGCGTGACGACGTCGTACTCGCCACGAAGGTGCACTTTCCGCTGGGGGAGGGGCGCAACCGCAGCGGCAATTCGCGCCGCTGGATCCTCAAGGCGGTCGAGGACAGCGTGCGGCGCCTGGACACGGACTGGATCGGCCTCTACCAGGTGCACCGGCCGGATCACACCACGGACATCGAGGAGACGCTGTCCGTCCTCAGTGACCTGGTGAGGGCGGGCAAGATCCGGGCGTTCGGTTGCTCCACCTTCCCGCGGAGGACCTCGTCGAGGCCGATCATGTGGCGGAGCGGCGCGGGCTGATGCGGATGCGCGTACGGAGCAGCCGCCGTACTCGCTGGTCGCGCGCGGTGTCGAACGGGCCGTGCTGCCCACCGCGCAGCGCCTGGGCATGGGTGTGCTGACCTGGTCGCCCCTGGCGTCGGGATTCCTGTCTGGCGCCTATCGGGAGGGCCGAGCCGTCGATCTGACCACCGGCCGCGCCAAGCTCACCCCGCACCGCTTCGACCCCGAGGCCCCGGGCAACCCGGCGAAGTTCGCGGCCGTCGAGCAACTCGTCGTGCTCGCCGAGGAGTTGGGCTGCACCCTGCCGGAACTGGCCGTGGCCTTCCCGCTGGTGCATCCGGCCGTCACGTCGGTGATCATCGGTCCGCGGACCATGGACCAGCTCACCTCGCTGCTCGCGCGGGCGGACCTGCTGCTCAACGACGCGGTACTCGACGTATCGACGAGATCGTGCCGCCCGGCACCGACCTCTACCGCGCCGACGGGATCTGGCAGCCGCCGTCGATCAGCGAGAGTGCGCTGCGCAGGCGCCCGGCCGGGGAGCGGGTGGCCGCGGTCTGAGCGGCCGTTTTCGGCCCGAAGGCCCAGAGAGGGAAGCAAGCCCCCGGCCAGAGGCCTGGGGCTTGCTTTTCGTGCGCCCGAGCCGCGGTGGCTACTTGAGCGGCGTGCCGCCCGAGTTGTGGTACGCGATCGTCTTGTTGATCAGGTTTCCGCCGTCGGTCTCGGGCGTCGTCTGTTCCTGCTGCCCCGAGCCGAACAGGAGAGCGTCGACATGCGCGTTCGCCACCTGGTCCATGTGCGAGAAGAACCAGTCGACCTTGTCGTCCTGGTAGTGCTGGAAGGTGTTGTTCTGCGCCATGTTGCCCACGGGGATCTGCCACAGGACGACCGGCTTGCCCACCGACTCGGACATCGTCTTGTAGAACCCGAGCGCGGCAGCGGCCTTCTGGTCGTTCCAGAAGTGGTCACTGCCGCCGTGGGCCGGCTGGGCGTACCAGCCCGCGTCGCGGTCCGAGACATCGGTGACGAGGAAGTCGGCGTTCTTCGCCCCGAGGTCCGCGTAGTCCTTGACGCAGGCCTGCGTGTTGGTCTGCCAGTCGAAGCAGGAAAGGTGCAGCCCCACGGCGGTGTTCGGCGCGTACTTGTGCGCCATCGCTATGAGGCACTGGGCCAGGCCGGTGGCGCTGTTCTCCTGCGATCCGCAGTCCGTCGGATTCGAGGCCGTGACCTGTGCGGGAACCTGGTGCGGATTGCCGAGCGACCGGACGTAGCCCCAGAAGTCGGGCTCGAGGTCGATCGCGTCGTGCGACGTTCCGATCTTCTGGAGGAAGAACCGGTAGTCGTTGAGGTACCGGGTGAGCAGGTCGGTCCTGTTGATGGCCTTGACCTCGCCCGGACCGTCGCCCTCGCCCGCCGCGTCCCCGAGGTCGCGCAGCGAGTACCAGGTCCAGAGCATCTTCTGCGGGCGCGGGCTGCCCTTGTACGTCGCCTGGGTCGCCACGGTGTCCCGATAGGTCACGTACGTGCCGGGCGACGTGGTGCTGCCCGTCCAGCAGCCCCACCAGCCCGACCAGTCGTCGTGGCACTTCGCTGCCGTGTAGTAGTCCGAGGAGGGCGCGGGCTGGCTGTGCACATAGGCGTACCGCACGTCGAACGGCGCGGCGGCCGCCGAGGCGTCGGACATCGAGCCGCCGACGAGCACCGTGTCACTGCCCAGGAAACCGTTCGTCGAGTTGCTGCCGAGCGTGGTGCTGCTGCCGGAGCCCCCCGCGTTCTGGGTGCCGCCGGCGCTGTCGGCCGGGACGAGCTGCCACTGCTGGTTGGCGCCGTTCCAGTCGTGGTACTGGGCGATGTGGCCCCCGTCACCCTTGGCGCTGAGCGGAACCTCGGCGGCCATGCCGCTGAAACGGTTGATCAGACGCACGTAGCCGTCCGACGACTCCTGAATGTGGAACTGCTGGTTGGCGCCGTTCCTGTCGCTCCACTGCACCAGCTCGGAGCCCTCGGTCTTCGACCACCCGTAGTCGTCCAGCACCTTGCCGGAGGCCCGGTTCTGCAACCGGTAGTTCCCGTCACCCGAGTCGATGAACTTCCACTGCTGGTTGGCCCCGCCGGTACGGCTCCACTGCACCACCGGAGCACCGTCGCTGGTGGCGTAGCCGAGGTCTTCCAGCGCCTTGCCGGTGTTGCGGTTGACCAGCGTGTACCAGGCGTTCGTGTCCACGGTCTGCGCCGAGGCCGTGTTGACCACGACCACGGAGCCGCCCACGACCGCCAGGCTGAGGGCCGCCCAGAAACTCCGGCGCTGGTGCAGCCGACGGCCGCGGTGCGTGTGCCGCCGCCCCAGAACGGCCGAGCGGAAGGACACGCGGCGGCGGCCGCGGCCGCCGCCGGGCGATTCCTCCGGCGAAGAGGATGAGTGAGGGAACATGTTGGTGCTCTCTTTCGGGTGTTGCCGCTGACCAGACCCCCTGTCCGGACGCTACGCAGTCGTCACCGCCCCCGGAAAGGTTGCTCCGGACCGCGAGGTTTTTCGGGCAGGGATCGGGAGTCGTTCGGCCCGTCGCCCGGCGCGGCACCGGCCGCACGGCCGGGAGCTCAGCTGCGGACCAGGGCGGCGTACGAGGCGATCGATGGTCGACCCGGCAGGGAGCCGCCACTCACCGTCCCGCTCGTACACACGGCGGAGCACCAGCGCCGCGCCGGGGCTGCACAACTCGGTCGCGTGCCCGGTACACACGCCGCTAGCGTGCCGTGCATGACGACCCCCGATGCCACCGACAGCTCCGGAGCCAACCCCCGTTTCGCCGCCGCCCTCGCCGAACTGGGGCTCGACGACCTGCACACCCGTATCCGCCGCTTCCCGGACGCGACCCGCACCGCCGCCGAGGCGGCCGCCGCGATCGGGTGCGAGCTGAGCGAGATCTGCAAGTCGCTGATCTTCGCGGCGGACGGGGTCCCGGTGCTGGTGCTGATGGACGGGGCCTCACGGGTCGACGTCGAGCTGGTCCGGCAGGAACTCGGCGCCGAGCAGGTGACGCGGGCCAAGGCGGATGTCGTAAGGGAGACCACCGGGTACGCGATCGGCGGTGTGCCGCCCTTCGGGCACCGTACGAAGACCCGGGTGCTGGCCGACCGTTCGCTGCTGGAGCACGAGGTCGTGTGGGCCGCCGCCGGGAATCCGCACGCCGTGTTCCCCATGGAGCCCAAGGAACTCGTCACCCGCGCCGGAGCCACCCTGGTGGACGTGCGCGAGCACAGCTCGTGACGCCGCTGGTCGCCACGGCCGTCCTGTGCGCCGCGGTCACCCACGCCGGCTGGAACGCGATCGCCCACCGCATCACGGACAAGCTGGTCGGGTTCACGCTGATCGCGGGCGGCGGGATGCTGATCGGGCTGGCGATGGTGCCGTTCGTCCCCCTCCCGGCGTCGGGGGCGTGGCCGTACCTCGCCGCCTCCGCGGTCATCCACCTCGCGTACTACGTGCTGCTCATGCGGTCCTTCCGGCTCGGCGACTTCGGTCAGGCGTACCCGATCGCCCGCGGCACCGCGCCGCTGGTCGTCACGGTGCTTGCCGCCCTCTTCGCGCACGAGGTGCCGAACGGCTGGGCGGCCGCCGGCATCGCCCTGTCCTGCGCGGGTCTGACCGGTGTCGCCCTGTGGGGACTGCGCGGCAGCCGGCCCAACTGGGCGGCCATCGGCGCGGCCCTCGCCACCGGGCTGACCATCGCCGCTTACACGGTCGTGGACGGGCTGGGGGTGCGGGCGTCCGGCTCGTCCCTCGGGTACATCGCCTGGCTGATGGCGGTGGAGGGGTTCGCCATCCCGGTGTACGCGCTGACCCGCTGGCGGGGTGAATTCCTCGCCGTTCTCCGCCCGTTCGCGGGCGTGGGCCTGCTGGGCGGCGCGATGTCCGTCGCTGCGTACGGCCTGGTCCTGTGGGCCCAGACCAAGGCGGAACTGGCCCCGATCGCCGCGCTGCGCGAGTCGTCGATCATCGTGGGGGCGGCCATCGGGGCGGTGTTCTTCAAGGAACGGTTCGGGGCGCCGCGGATCGCGGCGGCGGTGTTGCTGGTGGCGGGGATCGGGCTGATGCTGCGGGCGGGCTGAGCGCCCGGGCTCGGCGGTCGATCGTCTGCGGCTGCGTCGTGGCTGGTCGCGCAGTTCCCCGCGTCCCCATAGGGCGGGTGCTGCACCGTGGGGCGGTCGTCTGCGGTGTTGTCGCGTCGGCGTGGGCGAGGCGCATGCCGACGCAGCCCTGCGCTCTTTTGGGGCGGTGCCGCGCCGCGGTGGTCTGCGGCTGCGTTGTGGCTGGTCGCGTAGTTCCCCGCGCTCCCATAGGGCGGGTGCTGCACCGTGGGGCGGTCGTCTGCGGTGTTGTCGCGTCGGCGTGGGCGAGGCGCATGCCGACGCAGCCGCGCGCTCTTTTGGGGCGCTGCCCGCGCCGCGGTGGTCTGCGGCTGCGTTGCGGCTGGTCGCGCAGTTCCCCGCGCCCCCATAGGGCGGGTGCTGCACTGTGGGGCGGTCGTCTGCGGTGTTGTCGCGTCGGCGTGGGCGAGGCGCATGCCGACGCAGCCCCGCGCCCCTTCAGGGCGCTGCCCGCGCCGCGGCGTCATTCGCGCACCGGGCGCTGCCCATGTCCGATTCGCGTCGGTGTTCACGCGCGCCACTTGCCTACGCCTTGACGACACGTTCCCCCGGAGTTCAACTCGGCGTCTGTGCCTGGGTTGTGTGTTGTCCCTATGGTCCCTGCGGACATCGGGAGAAGGGGGGCCCATGGGGACACTCCACGCAGTTGCGGCTCGCGGGATCACCAAGTGCTTCGGCGACGTCGTCGCACTCGACGGTGTCGACCTGGATGTGACGCAGGGTCAGATCCATGGTCTGGTCGGTCCGAACGGCGCCGGCAAGACGACGCTGCTCGGTCTGCTGCTGGGTCTGGCCGTCGCCGACAGCGGGCGGCTGGAGATCCTGGGGGCGCCGGTGGGGCGGGCGTTCGACGCTCCCGAGGGTGTCGCCGGGTTCGTCGACGGCCCCGGTCTCTATCCCTCGCTCACCGCCCGGCAGAACCTCGCCGCGCTGGCCCGGCTCCGTGGGCTCGACGCCGGCTCCGCGGGCATCGACGAGGTGCTCGACCAGGTCGGCCTCACCGCCGTCGCCGACGACAAGGCCCGCGGCTTCTCGCTCGGCATGCGGCAGCGGCTCGGGCTCGCCGCCGCCCTGCTCACCAGGCCCCGGCTGCTCGTGCTCGACGAACCCTCCAACGGCCTCGACCCGGCCGGGAAACGGCACGTGCACCGCGTCCTCACCCGGCTCGCCGCGGACGGCACCAGCGTGGTGCTGTCGAGCCACCGTATGGACGACCTCGAAGCCCTGTGCTCGGAGGTCACCATCCTCGCCACCGGACGGGTCGTGTTCTGCGGCCCGCTCGGCAAACTGACCGCCGAGAACCGTGAACTCGACTACCGGATAAGGACCTCCGACCCGCGGGCCGCGCGCCGGCTGGCCGACGCCTCGGACGGGATCCGGATCGTCGACGACGCCGGGATACGGCAGGACGACGAACTGCTCGTCGTGCGCGCCCTGGTGCCCGCCCTCGACGAACTGGTGGCGGGCCTCGTGCGGGCGGGCGTCGCGGTGCGCGAACTCGCGCCCGTCGTATCGCCGCTGGAGGCCGCGTTCCTCGCCCTCACCGAGCAGCAGCAGGAGGCCGGCCGATGACCGCGACCGTCTCCGCCGACAAGGTTGTCAGGGCCCGCCGGGTCCCCGTCTCGCGCGGCTACCGCTTCGAACTGGTCAAGTTGGTCTCGCAGTGGCGGATCCGGCTGCTGGTGCTTGCCTGCTGGATCGCTCCCGCCCTCTTCGTCGCCGGTGTGAGCCGGCAGAGCACGCTGCCCTCCGACACCCTCTTCGGGCGCTGGATGCACGCCACGGGCTGGGCCGGACCTCTGGTGATGCTCGGTTTCGCGGGGACCTGGGCGCTTCCGCTGCTGACCTCGGTGGTCGCCGGTGACGTGTTCGCCGCCGAGGACCGGCTCGGCACCTGGCGGCATCTGCTGGTCGCCGTACGGTCGCCGCGGCGGATCTTCGTGGCGAAGGCGTTCGCCAGTCTCACCGTCATCCTGCTGCTGGTGGCCGGTCTTGCCGTGTCCAGTGCGGCCGGCGGGCTGGTGTCGGTCGGCAATCGGCCGCTGGTCGGCCTCGACGGTCATCTGCTGGCACCGGGGGATGCCGCTCTGCGGGTCCTGCTCGCCTGGACCGCGGCGCTGGCGCCGACCCTGGCCCTCGCCGCGATCGGACTGCTCGGGTCGGTCGCGCTGGGGCGGTCCCCGACGGGGCTGCTGCTGCCCCCGCTCGTGGCGCTCGCGATGTCGGTCGCCCAGATGCTGCCGCTGCCCGTCGCCGTGCGCCTCGCCCTGCCCGGCTACGCCTTCATCTCCTGGAACGGCCTGTTCACCAGCCCCACCCAGCTCGGCCCGCTCCTGATCGGCCTCGCGGTCGGCCTGCTGTGGGCCGTGCTCGCGACCGCGCTGGCGTATCTCCTGTTCCTGCGGCGCGACTTCACCGACCTCGCCTACGACGGTTCCGGGCGCCGGGCGCTCACCGTCGGCGCGCTGCCGCTGGCCGGGCTGACCGCTCTCACCGTCGGCGTGGTCGCCGTGGCGACCCCCGCCCCCTTCATGGGATCCGGCATCGATCAGGACAAGGTCCAGCGGTCGGTGGCCACGGCGTTCGCCCACCTCTACCGCATGCAGACGCAGGAGTTGCACCGTCCCGCCGTCACCGAGGCGCAGCTGCGGGCCTCGGCGGCATGCACCAAGAGCGACGGCCAGGCGGCCCAGGAGGGGGCGGGCAACGACTGGCGGTGCGTCGTGACCTGGCATCTGCCCGGGGTCCCGGTCCCGGGGACGGCGATCTATCAGCTCGACATCACCTCGGACGGGCGGTTCGTGGCCGACGGCGACGGTCCCAAGGAAGTCAACGGCTACTTCCTGCTGCGGACTTCGACCGGAGACGCCCCGAATCCGCTGTGGCAGTTCGACGGCAACGTCGAGCTGCTCACCCCCCACTGAAGGTTCCAGCGAAGGGTCCACTGAAGGGACACCCCGTGCAGGTAACACGCCAGCGCCGGATCAACGAGAAGAATCAGGTCAACCTCTTCGGCAGACGCGTCGGCCGCCGTGCCGTGCTGGTCACGGCGGGCATCGCGGTCGCCCTCGGCGTCACCGGCACCGCGGTCGCGTCGACGTGGCAGTTCGGCACCCAGCAGGTCGCCGAGGAGACCGCGAACGGCCAGGTCATCTCCAGCGACCAGTACATCAAGCCGTACGGCACCCGCTCCGTCGTCAACGACGGCAAGATCATGTCGTCGACGGTCAGCCCGGACGGCAGCCGGCTCGCGGCCTCGGTCGCCGACGGCGACGCCTCGCTGGTCGTCCTGGACCTCGCGAGCGGTCAGGTGATCCAGAAGGTCGGCACCAACGTGGCGGACGACCTGCGCATCAAGAGCGGCTCCGTCGGCCAGGAGGGCCCGACGTACTCGCCCGACGGCACGCAGCTGTGGCTGGGCCAGGCCGACGGCTACACCAGGTTCACCGTGGGCGCCGACGGCACCCTCTCCAGCCCGGTGGCCGTCCCGATCCCGGCCGACGGCACCAAGCGCGCGCTCGTGGGTGCCGCGGTGTTCTCGCCCGACGGCTCCACCGTGTACTCGGCGGTCAACGGCCAGAACCGGGTCGTCGCCCTCGACGCGGCCACCGGAACCGTCAAGCAGAGCTGGGCCGTCGGCAACGCCCCCCGGGGCATCGCCCTGGTCGGCGGCAAGCTGTACGTCAGCAACGAGGGCGGCCGCCCGGCCAAGGACGGCGACACCACCATCAACTCCTACGGCACCCAGGTGCCCGCCGACCCGGACACCGGCGCCGCCACCACCGGCACCGTCAGCGTCATCGACACGGCGGACCCGTCCGCCGCCGTCGCCGGCATCGACGTAGGACTGCACCCGACCGCGGTGTACGCGAGCAAGGGCGCGGTGTTCGTCACCAACACCGCCGACAACAGCGTCTCGGTCATCGACACGGCCAAGGACAAGGTCGTACAGACCATCGCCACCCAGCCCTGGCCGGAGGCGAAGGTCGGCTACGAGCCGAACGCCGTGACGCTCACCGACGACGGCCGTCTGCTGGTGACGCTCGGCCGCGCCAACGCGGTCGCCGTCTACCGGTACAAGTCCCCGCAGGAACCGGCCCGCTACGTCGGCCTGCTCCCGACCGACTACTTCCCCTCGGGGATCGCCACCGTCGGCAAGAACGTGGTCGTCTCCCACACCCGCGGCATCGACGCCCGCCGCCCCACCGCCGCCTCCGGGCACGGCACCCACGACACGACGTCGAGCCTGACCCAGTTCACGCTGCCGGACGACAAGACGGTCAAGGCCGAGACCGCCAGGGTCTTCAGGCAGAACGGCTGGACGCCCGGTTCGGTCCTGACGGCCGGGCGCAAGACCTCCGGCAAGGCGCTGCCGGTCCCGCTGCGGCTCGGCGACCCCTCGACGATCAAGCACGTCTTCCTGCTCGTCAAGGAGAACCGGACCTACGACCAGGTCTACGGCGACCTGCCGCAGGGCGACGGAAACCCGTCGCTCACCACGTTCGGCGAGAACGTGACGCCCAACCAGCACGCCCTGGCCGAGCAGTTCGGCCTCTACGACAACTTCTACGACGTCGGCACGAACTCCGCCGAGGGCCACAACTGGCTGATGCAGTCGGACAACCCGGAGTACACCGAGTCCTCCGCCGGCGAGTACCAGCGCAGCTACGACACCGAGAACGACGCCCTCGGCCACCAGAAGACCGGCTTCATCTGGAGCGGCGCGCAGGCGGCCGGCAGGTCGGTCAAGGACTTCGGCGAGTTCCAGTCGCTGGAGACCAAGCCGGCCGGGGCGACCTGGCAGAACCTGTACTGCGACAGCAAGAACATGGAAGCGACCGGGGCGCAGACCCAGTACCCGATCCAGACGGGTTCGGCGATCCCCTCGCTCAACAAGGTGTCCGTGCAGGGCTTCCCGATGTTCGACCTCGACGTCCCGGACATCTACAAGGAACAGATCTGGAAGCAGGACTTCGAGAAGAACGGCCCGGCGAACCTGAACATGTTCTGGTTCTCCAACGACCACACCGGCGGCCCGGCCAACGCGGCGGCCGAGGTCGCCGACAACGACCTCGCGGTCGGCCGGATGGTCGACGAGATCTCCCACAGCAGGTACTGGAAGGACTCGGCGATCTTCGTCGTCGAGGACGACTCCCAGAACGGCCTCGACCACGTCGACGGTCACCGCGCCCCGGTCCAGATCATCAGCCCCTGGGCCAAGCGCGACACCGTCGACAGCCACTACTACTCGCAGATCACGATGGTCCGCACCATCGAGCAGATCCTCGGGATCCACCCGATGAACCAGCTCGACAGCGCGGCCACCCCGATGTACGGGGCGTTCTCCCTGAAGCCGGACAACACCCCGTTCACGGCCGAGCCCAACCGGACCTCGCTGACCCTGGGTGTGAGCCCGCAGCCCTCCTGTGGCTCGGACACCCCGGCCCCGCAGGACACCGGGGCGGCACTCGCGCCGACCTCCGCCGCGGTGCCGCAGGCCCAGCGGAAGCTCGCCGCGCAGTGGAAGACCTGGGCCTCGCACCAGCGGCTGACCGGCCCGCACGCCGTGCCCGACTACGCCAACAACGAGCAGATGAACCGCTACACCTGGTACCAGACCCACAACTGGACCAAGCCGTACCCCGGCGACAAGAAGGTGTACGCGCCCGCCGACGTGCCGGGCGCCTACCTGCCGTCCGCCGAGAACGACGGCTGACACACGCCCAGCGCGCCGCGGACCCCGGGCCGTCACACCGGCCCGGGGTCTGCGTGCATCCACGGGCCGGTAGGAGCACTCTGGAAGCAGGTCTTCCGGAGGTGATCGTCATGATGCACACCGCAGTGGGATGGCACGTCGAGCTGGAGTTCCAGGAGGACGAGACGCACACGCGGGCGGTCGCGCTGGTACGGCTGTCCGACGGGACCGAGGTCAAGGCCCATGGTCACGCGAGCCGCCACCACACCGACGCGAATCAGCCAAGGGTGGGGGAGGAGATCGCCGGGGCGCGGGCGCTGAACGAGCTTGCCATGCAGTTGCTGACCAAGGCGCATGGGGAGATCGACTCGGCGTCGGGGCGGACGTCGCACTCGATCAACGTTTGAGTGGACCTCCGCGGGCCGTGCCGATTTGCGGCTCCGCCGCGGGGGCTGCGATGGGTCGTTCGTCGTCTGCGGGGTCGTTGGGGCTGGTCGCGCAGTTCCCCGCGCCCCTTATGGGGCGCTGTCGAACCGTCGCGTTATGCCGATATGGCGCTCTGTACCGCCCTCACCAAGGCCTGCGCCCTTGGATCCGCCGTCACTGACTTGCGGAAGCCGTTCGTCACGTAGCCGAAAGCTATGCCCGAGTCCGGGTCGGCGAAGCCCAGGGCGCCGCCGCGGCCCGGGTGGCCGAAGGAGGTGGGGGTCAGGAGCGGGGAGGCCGCTCCGTGCAGCATGTAGCCGAGGCCGAACCGTGTGCCCACCACCAGCACGCGGTCCGGTCCCGCGCTGCGTTCGGTGCGGGCCAGCTCCACGGTCTCAGGCGCGAACAGCCTTGTGCCGCCGTCGACTTCGCCGATCAGGGATGCGTAGAAACGGGCGAGGCCCTCCGCCGTGGCGATGCCGTTGGTGGCCGGGAGCGCGGCGGCGCGGTAGGAGGGGTCGTTCTGGTCCGGGAAGGGGCTGATTGCGGCGAAGGCCCGGCGGGTGAGGGAGTCCGGGTTCTCGTAGGCCTCGGTGACCGAGCGCTTCGGGCGCAGATGCAGACCGCCGACTGGCTCGGGCCCCTCCACGCGGCCGACGCGGCCCACCCGGCCCGCCTCCGACTCCGGCAGGCCCAGCCACAGGTCGAGCCCCCGCGGCCCGGTGACCTCCGCCGCGAGCCACTCCCCGGCCCACCGGCCCGTGACGCGCCGTACCAGTTCGTCGAGCATCCAGCCGTACGTCAGCGCGTGATACCCGTGGTCGGTGCCCGGCTCCCACGCGGGCGCCTGCGCGGCGACCGCCTCGGGGCCGCGGTGCGGGTCCAGCGCGTCGGACGGCGTGAGCGGGTGGTCGAGCACCGGCAGCCCGGCCCGGTGGCTCAGCACGTGCTGCACCAGCAGCCGCTCCTTGCCGTGCGCCTTGAACTCCGGCCAGTACTCGCCGACCGGCGCGTCCAGGTCCAGTTCCCCGCGCTGCCACAGCAGCAGGAGTACGGCGGCGGCGACCCCCTTGGTCGCCGAGCGCACGACCTGGGCGGTGCCCTGCTGCCACGGTTCGGTGCCGTCGACGTCCTTCGTGCCGCCCCACAGGTCGACGACCTTGCGCCCGTCCCGGTAGACGGCGACGGCCGCGCCCCGGTCGCCGAGCATCTCGAAGTTCCGTACGAACGCTTCCCTGACCGGCTCGAAGCCCTCCGCCACTGTGCCGTTCACGTCCACGCCCGTGTTCCTCCTGCCGGTGAGTACTCCCCACTCACCCAAGCAGAATCGTCACGTCGATGTTCCCGCGGGTCGCGTTCGAGTACGGGCACACCTCGTGCGCCGCGTCCACCAGCTTCGCCGCGACGTCCTGGTCAAGGACCGGCAGCGAAACGCTGAGGGCGACCGCGAGACCGTAACCGCGCTGCTTGTTGGGGCCGATGCCGACCTTCGCGGCGACCGTGGAACCGGTGAGATCGAAGCCGGACCGGCGGCCCACCAGCACCAGCGCGTTGTGGAAGCACGAGCTGTAGCCGGCCGCGAACAGCTGCTCGGGATTGGTGCCGTTGCCGTCCCCGCCCAGCTCCGGCGGCATCGCGACCCTGACGTCGATCTGCCCGTCCTGGCTGGTGACGTAGCCGTCCCGGCCGCCGTGCGCGGTCGCCTCGGCGACGTACATGATTTTCGTCGGTCGGGTGTCGATGTCGTTGAGGTCGAGATCGTCACTCATGGCGCTCATGGCTGGCCCCCCATAACAAGTGCGCGCAAGTACATCGTGCACAAGATACTGGCTGGTAGGTCAGCAGCCGGTACCTGGGGGCGGCAACCGGGGGTAACCCGAGATCAGGGGTGCGCGGCCGCTTCGGCCCGCGCCGCCAGCCGCCAGAGCTCCTCGCGCAGCCGCGCGACCTCCGGCGCGTCGAGCCCCGTCGCCGCGAGCAGCGCGCCCGGTACGCAGGCCGCGCGCTCCCGCAGTTCCTCCCCGCGCCCGGTGCACGCGACCAGCACCGAGCGCTCGTCGTGCGGCGCGCGCTCCCGGCGCACCAGCCCTGCCGCCTCCAGCCGCTTCAGCAGCGGCGAGACCGTGCCGTAGTCGAGCCGTAGCGCGGTCGCCAGTTCCTTGACCGGGATCTCGCCGCGCTCCCACAGGACGAGCAGCACGAGGTACTGCGGGTAGGTGAGGCCGAGTTCGTCCAGGAGCGGGCGGTAGGAGGACGTCACCGCGCGCTGGGCCGCGTACAGCGCGAAGCACAACTGGTCGTCGAGGAGCAGCGAGCCCTCAGAGCCGGTCCTGGCCGCCGTATCGTCCGCGTTCGTCACGCGCCCATTGTCACGGACCGCGGATCGAAACCGAAGGGCAGCTCCAGGCGGTGGGCGCGCATGAGCTCCTCGTCCGACAGCAGCTCGGCCGTCTTGCCGTCCGCCGCGATCACGCCCTCGCTGAGGATCAGCGAGCGGGGGCACAGCTCCAGGGCGTACGGCAGGTCGTGGGTGACCATGAGGACGGTGACGTCCAACGAGCGCAGGATGTCGGCCAGTTCGCGCCGGGAGGCCGGGTCGAGGTTGGAGGACGGCTCGTCCAGGACGAGGATCTCCGGCTCCATGGCGAGTACGGTCGCCACGGCCACCCGGCGCCGCTGCCCGAAGGAGAGGTGGTGCGGGGGCCGGTCCTTGAACTCCGCCATGCCGACCCGCGCGAGCGCTCGGTCGACGCGCTCCTCCAGCTCCGGCCCCTTCAGTCCGGCCGCCGCGGGACCGAACGCCACGTCCTCGCGCACCGTCGGCATGAACAGCTGGTCGTCCGGGTCCTGGAAGACGATGCCGACGCGGCGGCGGATTTCCGCCATGTGCTGCTTGCCGACGGGCAGTCCGGCGACCGTGACGGTGCCCGCACCGCCGGTCAGGATGCCGTTGAGGTGCAGCACGAGCGTCGTCTTGCCGGCGCCGTTCGGCCCGAGCAGCGCGACCCGCTCGCCGCGCGCGAGGGAGAAGTCCACGCCGAACAGGGCCTGGTGGCCGTCGGGGTAGGCGAAGGCGAGGCCGGAGACCTCCAGGGAAGCAGTACTCACAGGGTCCATCCCAGCAGGCAGACGACGAGGGCGGCGAAGGGGAGCGTGAGGGCGTACGACCACTGCGCCCGGGACGCGGTCACCTCGTCGATCACCGGCATCGAACCGGCGTATCCGCGGCTGACCATGGCCAGGTGGACGCGCTCCCCGCGCTCGTAGGAGCGGATGAACAGGGCGCCCGCCGACTTGGCGAGCACGCCCCAGTGCCGCACGCCCCGCGCCTCGAAGCCCCGGGACTCGCGCGCGATCCGCATCCGGCGCATCTCGTCCGTGATGACGTCGCCGTAGCGGATCATGAAGGACGCGATCTGCACGAGCAGCGGCGGGAGCTTCAACCGCTGGAGGCCGAGGAGCAGTTCACGCAGTTCGGTGGTGGAGGCCAGGAGGACGGAGGCGGCGACGCCCAGCGTGCCCTTGGCGAGGACGTTCCAGGCGCCCCACAGGCCGTTCACGCTCAGCGACAGCCCGAGGACGTCCACCCGCTCGCCCTCGGCCACGAACGGCATCAGCACCGCGAACGCGACGAACGGCACCTCGATCAGCAGCCGCTTGAGCAGAAACCCGGCGGGCACACGCGCGAGCCGCGCGACGACCGCGAGCAGCACGGCGTACAGACCGAAGGCCCACACCGCCTCCCGCGGCGTCGACACCACGACGACCACGAAGGCGAACGCGGCGGCCAGCTTGGTGTGCGGCGGCAGGGCGTGCACGGGGGAGTGCCCGTGCCGGTAGAGCCTGTGTGCGTGTCCGGCGCCCATGTCAGACGCCCGTGCTGACGGGAGAGGCGTCGGTCGTACGGCGCCTGCGGACCGCCCAGAAGACCGTGCTGCCCGCGACGACCGTGACACCGACGCCGATCAGGCCCGCCACGCCCTTGGAGACGCGGCCGTCGGTGATGTCCTTGACGCCGTAGCCGGCGAGCGGGGAGTCGGCGGAGGCGTGCTTCTGGGTCTTCTTGTCGATGCCCTGGTCCTGGGCGACCTTCATCAGACCGTCGGGGTTCGCGTTGGCGTAGAAGCTGACGAAGCCCGCCAGGACGAGGGAGGTGACCAGGCCGGTGGCCCACAGCGCGCGGCGGGAGGCGCGCGCCGCCACGGGCGCCGGGCGGGCGGCGGGAGCGTCCACGAGTTCGCCGTTCACCCGCAGCTTGAGCTTCTGCTCCAGGCCGCGCGCGCCGTACACGAGGTCCGGGCGTACGGCGATCACCGCGCCCACGGTCAGCCCCGTGATCGCCGCCTCGCCGATCCCGATCAGCACGTGTACGCCGATCATCGCGGTGGCGACCTTGCCGATGGAGACGTCGGTGGTGCCGCCGACGGCGTAGATCAGCGTGAAGGCGACCGCCGCGGCCGGGACCGAGAGGAGCGCCGCGGCGAAGGAGGCCACGGTGACCGAGCGGCGTCCCCGCGGGAGCACCTTCACCAGGCCGCGGAAGACGGCGTACCCGACGACCGTCGTGACGATCGCCATGTCCGTGATGTTCACGCCGAGCGCGGTCAGACCGCCGTCCGCGAAGAGGATGCCCTGCATCAGCAGGACGACGGACACGCACAGCACGCCGGTGAAGGGGCCGACGAGGATCGCGGCGAGCGCACCGCCGAGCAGATGGCCGCTGGTCCCCGCCGCGACGGGGAAGTTCAGCATCTGCACCGCGAAGATGAACGCCGCGACCAGCCCGGCCAGCGGCGCCGTCCGCTCGTCCAGCTCACGGCGGGCGCCGCGCAGGCTCACCGCGATGGCGCCCGCGGCGACGACTCCGGTCGCGGCGGAGACGGGGGCGTTGATGAATCCGTCAGGCACATGCACCGTTCGATGATAGTGCCTTGTTGCGAACAACTTGCAAGAGCGAGAGGCTCGTGGCGTGAGTCGTCGCACGCCAAGGGGCGTCCTCGGGAAAATATGGGACATTAGGAGGGGGTGGACGCACACCTTCCGCACAGGACACGCAGCGTGAGAGGGCCGTCACGATGTCTGTAGTCGAGCAGTACGCACGAGCCCACCTGGTCACGGATGCGGCGGTACCGGAGGACGAGACGGTGCCGGTGGTCCTGCGCTACGACCCCGAGGTCGACCCGCGTGAGGTGCGGATGGGACTGCCGGGGGCAGATGAGTGGAGTTTTTCGCGGTCCCTGCTGGAACAGGGGCTGCGGGCGCCTGCCGGCAGCGGTGAGGTGCGGGTGTGGCCCTGCGGGCGGGTTCAGGCCGTCGTCGAGTTCCACTCGGCGGAGGGTGTCTCGGTGGTGCAGTTCGAGTCGAAGACCCTTCTGCGGTTTCTGCGCCGCACCTATATGGCTGCGGCGCCCGTTTCCCGCTGAGTCGTCTGCGGCGCCGTTGTGGCTCGTCGCGCCCACGCGGCGGAGCCGCAAATCGACACAGCCCCGCGCCCCTTCGGGGCGCCCCCGAGGGGCGCCCCCTCAGCTCAGCCGCCCATCTTGAGAAGTGCCGCCACGATCGGGCCCGCCGTGTCGCCGCCGTGGCCGCCCGCCTGGACCACGCCTGAGGCCGCGAGGTCGCCGCAGTAGGCGGTGAACCAGCCGTTGGGCTTCTTCTGGCCGTCGACCTCGGCCGAGCCCGTCTTGGCGCCGCAGCCGGACATGCCCGCCATCGCCTTGGCCGCCGTACCGTACGAGGCCGTGTAGGACATGACCTCCTTGAGCTCGGCCTGGGTCTTCGACGACATCGTGCGCGAGGCCTTCGCCAGTGTGCGGTGGTCCACCGACGGGGCGACCAGGTACGGCTGGTGGAAGGTGCCGTCCGCCACCGTCGACGAGACCGACGCCATGTTCAGCGGGTTCATCCGGACCCCGCCCTGCCCGATCAGCGAGGCGCCCATCTGGGCGCCGCTCATCACGGGGACGGAGCCGTCGAAGGTGGGGACGCCGATGGACCAGTTGTTCATTCCGAGGCCGTAGACCTGCTGGGCCTCCTGCGTCAGGTCGCTGTTGGACAGCTTCGGCGCGAAGTTGATGAAGGCGTTGTTGCAGGAGGCCCCGAAAGCCAGCTTGAACGAGCCCTGCTTGATCTCCGAGTCGCCGTCGTTGTGGAAGGTCCAGCCCGCCAGCTTGTACGTCTTGGGGCAGGGGTGCGCCTGGTCGGGGTGGACGAGGTTCTTCTCGAACAGCATCGTCGAGGTCACGATCTTCATCGTGGAGCCGGGGGCCAGGGAGCCCTGGAACGCCACGTTGAAGCTGGGGCTGTGGTTCGCGACGGCGAGGATCTCGCCGGTCGACGGGCGCATGACGACGACCGAGGACCGGTCCTTCGCGGCGACCTGCTTCTCGGCCGCGGCCTGGAAGACCGGGCTCAGCGTCGTGTTCACCTTGCCCGGCGTGCCCTTGGTCAGCGTCAGCAGCGTCTTGTCGGACAGCTTGGCCTTCTGCGAGGCCTTGCCCCGCACCACGTCCAGCTCGACGCCCGCCTTGCCGCCGGCGGTCTTGCCGTACTTCTCCCGCAAACCGTCCAGGACCGGGCCGAGCGAGGGGTATTTCGCGGTCGTCAGCTCACCGCCGTGGCGGTCGTACGCCTTGACCGGCGGCGTCCCGGCCTCGCCGGTGACCAGGGTGTCGCCGTCCCTGAGGTCGGGGTGGACGACGGAGGAGTGCCAGTCGACGTACGGCTTGCCGTCCTCCTTCTTGCGGACGACCGTCAGCGCACTCCGGTACGAGAGGGGCAGCTTGGTGCCCTTGTAGGAGACCGTGCCCTTGACGGTGAAGGGGACCTTGTCGCCGGTGCGGGTGCCCTCGGTGAGGGTGGCGCCCGTGATGTGGGCGTCCTTGGTGAAGCCGGTCAGCAGGGCGGTGGCCGCCGCCGGGTCGTTGGTGGCGGCGGCGGCCTGCGTCGCCTTGCCCTGCTGCCAGGACGTGAGGAACTTCTCGGCCGTCGTCTGTACCTCGGTCGCCGACAGCGGACCGGTCTTGACCTTGGGCTTGTCGTCGGTGGACGAGGAAGTCGCCGACGTCCGGTCGTCGGCAGCCGAGCCGCCCGTCAGCGCGTAGACGCCGACGCCGGCGCCGACGACCACCACGGCGATCATCCCGCCGACCACGGCGGGTTTGGTCTTCCGTCGCTCGGCGACGCGCCTTCTGTTACCCACTGTTCCCGTTCCTCCGAGAGATCCCCAGGGTCCCCGTTGCCCACATCCATCCCAACCAACGACGGCAACAGCCTAGAGTCCCGTCCTCAACGGGTGACTTCAGGAGCCGGTCCGTAGCACAGCTGCGACAATCGGCCCGGCCGCCGTGCCGCCGTGGCCGCCCTCCTCGGTCATGGCCGCCGCCGCAAGGTCGCCCCTGAAGCCCGTGAACCAGCTGTTGGACACGGTCTGTCCGTCGACCTCCGCGGAACCGGTCTTCGCGCCGAAGTCCCCGCTCAGCCCGGCCATCGCCTGCATCGCGGTGCCCTGCGTCGCGGTGAGCCGCATCATCTGCTTCAGCTGCGCGGCGGTGCTCGCGCGCAGGCCCTTCGCGGTGGCCAGTTGACGGTCGTCCAGCTTCGGCGAGACCAGATACGGCTGCCGGAACGTGCCGGTGATGGCGGTCGCGGTGACCGACGCCATGTTCAGCGGGCTCATCTGGACCTGGCCCTGGCCGATGGCGTTCGCCGCCCGGTCCGGGCCGCTGACGGCGGGGACCTTGCCGTCGAAGGAGACGATGCCGGTCTTCCAGTTGTCCCGGCCGAGCCCGAACCGGTCCTGGGCCTCGGTCGTGAGGGAGGAGTCGTCGAGCGGCTTCTCGTCGATGAGCTTGATGAAGGCCGTGTTGCAGGAGCGCAGGAAGCTGTTGGCGAGCGTGGCGTTCTCGTTGGGCTTCATGTTCTTGAGGTTCTTGAAGGTCTGGCCCTGCCAGATGGCGTCAGGAGGGCAGGGCGCCGGGCCGTTCATCGAGGTCACGCCGTTGTCGATGAGCATCGCCGCGGTGATGATCTTCATGGTGGAGCCGGGTGCCACCTCGCCCTGGAAGGCCGCGTTGAACTGGTCCCTGCGGTGGTTGGCGACCGCGAGCACCTCGCCGGTGCTGGGCTTGACGGCCACCACCGACGACTGCGCGAACCTCTTCACCGCCGTTTCGGCCGCGGCCTGCGCGCTCGCGCTGATCGTGGTCTGCAGCCGGCCCGCCCGGCCCTTGGCGAGGGTGAGCAGCGAGGTGTCGCCCGCGTCCGGGGACTCGTGCTTGATCGCCAGCTCGATGCCGGGGGTGCCGCCCGCCTTGTCGCCGTACCGCTCGCGCAGGGTGTCCAGGACCGGGCCGAGCGAGGGGTACTTCTCCTTCGTCAGTACGGCCCCGTTCCGGTCCACGGCCTCGATCGGCGGGTTCGCCGCCTCGCCGGTGAACAGGGTGTCGCCCTTGTGCAGCTGCGGATGGACCACGGACGGCCGCCAGTCGACCAGCGCGCGCCCGGTGGTCCTCCCGCGCACGACGGTCAGCTCGCTCTTGTACGCCAGCGGCTTGGACCTGCCCCCGTAGGACACCGTCGCCCTGACCGTGTAAGGGACCGTCGCGCCGTGCGCCGTACCCGGCGTGATCTTCACGCCGGTGATGTGCGCGGCGTTGCGGTAGGAGGTCAGCAGCGGTTCGGCCGCGGCGTCGTTGTTGGTGTACGTCGCCGCCTGGGCCGCCTGGCCCTTCTCCCAGGCCGCGAAGAACTTCGCCGAGGTCTCCTTGATCTCGTCGCGGCTCGGCGGACCGGTCTGCACGGACGCTCCGTCCGAGCCTCCGTCTCCGTTCAGCGCGGACACGATGTTGTACGCCCCGTATCCGGCGCCGCCCACCATCACAGCGAAGACGCTGCTGATGACGGTGATCTTGACCCCCTTGCCCATGAAGGGCTCCCTCCCCGTTCCCCGTTGGTCCCTCGCACTGTATGTGGCTCAAGGGGGAGCTGTGAGGGGAGTTTCCCTATGTTGTGTCCGTTCGGATACTCAGAGGTACTCAGAAAGGGCTCAAAGGGCCCAGAAGGTCCGCTATACCCAGGTATCCAGCCACATACGTGAACGCCAGTCGTCGATCGGGATGGCGGTCCCGGTGTACAGCGGCCAGAAGTAGATGAAGTCTGCGTGATCTGGCTCAGCAGGGGAGTGACCAGGGCGTTTGCTGCTGGCCGTGGGGGCGGCAGACCGCCCGGGCCGTCCAGGGGCCGTGATCATGGACGTGTGCCGTCCAGAGTGGATGCTGAGCCGGCCATCACGCATGCGTCGTGAGTGAATCACGTGACGCATCCATGAATGCGTCACGACTCGACAGTTGAGTTCGTCGACCGACAGGCCGAAGATCTCGCCCTGTCGCAGGCCGCATCCCGCTCCGGGGTCCACGGTGGCGCGAAAGCGCGGTTGGAGGGCGGACCGTACGTCGAAGACATGCGCGGCCGTCCACGGGACCACACGAGGCTTACCGGGTTTCGGGAGCTGCATGGTGCGGGCCTGGCACGGGTTCTTGCTGAGTAGCCCGTCGTCGACAGCCGCACTCAGCGCGGCTGAGACGGTGCCGACGATGATGCGGCGGTGCGACTCGGCCGGCACGGTGTCTTCGAGGGCCGCGATCCAGGCGCGGATGTGCTCGGGCTTGAACGAGTCGAGCGGGCGAGTCCCGATGTGCGGCGGATAGGCGTGCAGCCGAAGCCGACGCTCAGCAGCCTCACGACTGTTGATCTCGCCCGTGTGGGAGTTGACCCAACGTTCCGCGTACTGCCGGAAGGTGGTCCGTGCTGTGCGTGGGTCGATGTGGTGCGCGTGGTCTTTCCGTCGGCGGTCGTTTCGGTCTTGTACCAGCGGTCTTGGATGTGGCCTGCCATGTGGCGGCGGTCCTCTCGACATGCAGCAGGGAGAGCCGCTGATAGCGGCTCTCCCTGCTGTCTTTGTTGGGTGTTCGGCTAGGCCGCGTTGCGGTCGGCGTCCTTGCGGCCCGTGACGTAGGCGTGCACGTCGGCGGGGTCGTAGCGAAGGTGTTTGCCGATGCGGAAGCCGGGCGGGCCGGTCCGCTTCGTGCGCCACTGGTAGACGGTTTCGAGGGGCACCTCGAACATCGCGGCGATGTCGTCGGGGGTGAGGTACCGGTCCGGGAGGCCACCTCGGAGAGCGGCGCGAGGGTCGGACTTGGCGGGGGCGGGCGCGCTCACTGAGTCCTCCGCGAGTTGGAAATACATTGCTCTGAGTCGCGACTCAGCGGCGCTCAGAGGGGCCTTGAGACGCGATGAGTCGCGACTCAGACAAATGTGGTTCGGACAGGTTCAGCGTGACCCCGGTGTAGGTGACCACCTGCCGGCCGTACGCGTCGCGGGGACGGGAGCGGCTGAGCTGGGGGACCACGGAGAGCAGGTTCCGACCGAACACCTGCTTCGTGCCGGGGCGCACGCCGTTGTCCTCGGCCCACTCCCGCCAGACCGTCCACAGCGCATCCACGGGCACGCTGCACGTGGGTCCGGTGGTGCAGCGCTCGCGGACGAACGCGGACGTGGGTGAGGCGGTGTCCTGCATGGTGGTGACCGCTTCGCGGCTGGATGCCGGTTCGGTGATCCGCCCCGTCTGCTGGAGGCGGGCGAGGCCGTCCAGGGCCCAGTTGAGGATGCCCGGCATCTCTGCCACGAGCCGGTCGAAGAGGGTGGGGTCGTCCTTGCCCAGCCATGACACCCGCATGTTGAGCAGCACGAACCGTTTGGCGATGACGCCGGAGGAGTCGCCGAAGTGCGGCAGCTCGTTGGACAGAATCACCAACCGGGTGGGTAGCTTGCCGGTCCACACCTCGCGGTACTTGCGGTCGATGTCGATGGTGTCCTCACCCGAGATGGTCAGCAGCCGTTCGACGACTTGGCTGTTTTCGTTGCCGGACAGGCGAGCGTCGGAGATGACCGCGAGCGGCTTGCCGATCAGGGTGGACAGCCCGAAGTTCGTGCCGAGTCCGGCCAGGGTCGGACCAGCGAGGTTCTCCTTGCCGACCAGCTCTTTGAGGACGCGGGCGATGGTGCCCTTGCCGGAACGGGACGGGCCGACCATGAGCAGGATCTTCTGCTGGTCGGTACGGCCGGAAAGGACGTAGCCGAACCACTGCTGAAGCGCCCGCACCCCCACCACGGAGGAGTGGGATGCCTTCCTTGGCCACTTTGAGCGCCGCAAGCTCTCCATCGGCATTTGCGCCCGCGCGTTCGGCACCGCGTGCATCCACGAACACGCCTGCGTCCGCTGCTCGATGCTCCGCCCCGACCCCGACCAGCGCGGCCGCCTGGTCGAGATCCGCGACAACCTCCTCGCCCGCATCATCGAGGCCGAACGCGAGGGCTGGCTTGGCGAGCTGGAAGGACTTGAAGTCAGCCTTGCGGGAGCCCAGGACAAGCTCGCCCAGTTGGATGCCGAACAAGCCCGCCGCAGCACCGCCGTGGACCTGGGCATCCCGACCTTCCGCGATATCGCCTGCCGGCACGGCAGCGCACCCCTGCAGCCGTGAGGCCCTCCACTACCGGTGCGTACGGAGTCCGTCGAGGATGAGCGCGAGCATGTGGGGGGCCCGGTCCACGGGGCTGGATGCGGCACGCCACAACGCGCCGGTCAGCTGGAGGAAGTCCCCAGGTGCGGCGTCCTCACGGATGCTTCCGTCCTTCTTGCCGGCGTCGAGGAGTTCGGTGATCGCGGCGATGACCGGCCCGTAGCTCTGCTCGCTGATCGCCTGGTGCACGCCCGGGGTGAGTGCGTCGCCGAGGCCGTGCTTTCGACGCATGGCCTCGACGAGGTCCATCGTCCAGTGCCGGAGGGCTTCCAGTGGCGCCATCTGGGCCAGTAGGTCGGGCACGGTGCCGGTGATGCGTGCCACCTCGTCCTGGTTGACGGCCAGGACGAGCGCCTCGCGTGTGGGGAAGTTGCGGTACAGGGTGCCCGCGCCGACTCCGGCGCGCTGGGCGATCTGGTTCATGGACGTGCTGCCGTCCGCGGAGAGCGCTTCGCGTGCGGCGGCGAGGATGCGTGCCCTGTTCTCACGGGCGTCTGAACGGACCACGGGACCTCACGTTGCTAAGTGGAGAGCTCTCCACTACGTTATGTGGAGAGCTCTCCGCATACTTTAAGGAGCGTCATGCATTACATCAAGCTCGGCATGACCGGCCTCGACGTGTCCCCGATCGCGATCGGTGCGATGACCTACGGCGAACCCGACCGCGGGCATCCCGTCTGGTCGAAGGGCGAGGAGGACGCGCGCCCGCTCATCAGGCACGCACTGGAGGCGGGGATCAACTTCTTCGACACCGCGAACATGTACTCCAACGGTTCCAGCGAGGAGATCCTCGGCCGCGCGCTCAAGGACTTCGCCGACCGCGATGCCGTGGTGATCGCCACCAAGCTGCGCCACCCGATGCGGCTGGGACCGAACGGCCGCGGCCTGTCGCGCAAGGCGATCATGACCGAGGTCGACCACTCGCTGCGCCGCCTCGGCACGGACTACATCGACCTCTACCAGATCCACCGCAACGACCACGCCACTCCGTGGGAGGAGACGCTGGAGGCACTCAGCGACCTCGTGAAGGCCGGCAAGGTCCGCTACCTCGGCGCCTCGTCCATGCACGCCTGGGAGTTCGCGAAGGCGCTGCACCTGCAGAGGCAGCACGGCTGGGCACGGTTCGTGTCGATGCAGGACCACTACAACCTGCTCGCCCGCGAGGAGGAGCGGGAGATGATCCCGCTGTGCCTGGACGAGGGCGTCGGCACGATCATCTGGTCGCCGCTGGCCCGCGGCCGTCTCGCCCGCGCATGGGACGATGCCCGCTCGACGGCGCGCTCCGAGACGGACGGCGCATACGCGGACCTGCTCTACTCGCCGGCCGAGGAGGCATCCAACCACGCGATCATCGACGCCGTCGGGAAGGTCGCCGCCGCACACGGCGTCAGCCGCGCACAGGTCGCGCTCGCCTGGCTGCGCCGCCAGCCGGTCGTCACCGCACCCCTGGTCGGCGCCGGCTCGATCCGGCAGATCGACGAGGCCGTGGTCTCTCTCGACATCGCGCTGACCGACGAGGACGTGCGCGCCCTGGAGACCCCGTACACCCCCCGCCACGACTGGCAGGGCGTATCCGACGAGGCCGAGATGGAGGCCATCCGCGAGCGCGTTCCCGGCATGGCTCTCGCATGAACCCCATCGTCCGCTCCGGCGCCGCTGCCCGCGCCGGAGCCCTCCTCATCCTTGTCGGCCCGCTCGTGTCCTGGGTCGCCGAGTTCATCACTGCCGCCGCATGGCAGGACCCGCCGTACTCGCCCCTGTACAACTGGGTCAGCCACCTCGGCCTGACCGGCCCGCCGCAGACCGCGTTCGGGCAGGTCGCCAACTCCCCCTCGGTGCCGTCATGGACACCGGCTGGGTGATCTACGGCACCCTCCTGATCGTCGGTACGTTCCTCGTGTTCGACCCGCGCAAGGCCGCCCGCCCCATCGTCATCGTGAGCCTCGCCGTCCTCGCCGGTGTCGGAGTCTCGCTCGTCGGCATCTTCCAGGGCTCCAACGCCAACGCCGACAACGGCCTGATCGCCTTCCACACCGTCGGCGCGCAGGGCGTCATGCTCGCCGGCAACATCATGGCGATCGCCGTCGGAACCAGCGGAACCCGCATCGGTCTCACCAGGGGCCGCTCGATCGCGAGCACCGCGCTCGGCACCGCCGGACTGATCGCATTCCCCCTCTTCATGACCGATGTGTTCACCGGCTGGATGTGGAACATCGGCCTGTTCGAGCGCGCCGTCATCTACCCGATCATGATCGGCCACGCCCTCCTCGGAAGCAGCGTGGCCGCCACCCAGCGCCACCGTGCGACGCACCCGCCGGCATCCCTTACCGCACGAGCCGAGAGCTGAAGGAGAGACAGATGACACAGGTACTGGTCACCGGAGGAACTGGATTCATCGGAAGCTGGTGCATCCAGGCCCTGCTGGATGCCGGGCACACCGTCCGCACCACGGTCCGCGACCTGCGGCGCGAGCCGGCGCTGCGCTCCTGGCTGCACGCGGCCACACCGTTCGACGGCGACCGGCTCACCGTCGTGCGCGCCGACCTCGAACACTCCGAGAGCTGGGACGCTGCCGTCACCGACTGCGACTTCGTCCTCCACGTCGCCTCGCCGACCCTGCGCCATACGCCGACGAACGACGACGACCTGGTGGTCCCCGCGCGCGAGGGTGTCCTGCGGGTGCTGCGCGCAGCCCGCAACGCCGGTGTGCGCCGGGTCGTTCTGACCAGCGCCTTCGGCGCCATCGGGATCGGGCACCCCCCGCGCTCGACCCCGTTCACCGAGGAGGACTGGACAGACGTCGACAGCGACATCCCGCCCTACCAGCGGTCCAAAACACTCGCCGAACGCGCCGCCTGGCAGTTCATCCATGACGAAGGCGGTGGCCTGGAACTGGCGGCGGTTCATCCCGTGGGAGTCCTTGGACCCCTGCTCGGCCTGGACGACCCGCCATCTCTGCGTCTGGTCCGCAGAATGCTCGAAGGACAGGTTCCCGCGTGCCCTCCCTTCGGGATGGGCTTCGTCGACGTGCGCGACGTCGCGGATCTGCACCTGCGCGCGATGACCGATCCGGCAGCCGCCGGCGAACGTTTCCTGGCCATCGCCGGGCACAGCCTGCGCGTCATCGACATCGCACGCATCCTGCACGACCGCCTCGGTGAGCGCGCCGCGAAGGCCCCGACCCGTGAACTGCCCGTGTGGATCGCCCGCACACTGGGCATCGTGAACCCGGAACTGCGCCTGCTCAAGCACCAGCTCGGCCGGGACCTCGACGCCACAAGCTCCAAGGCGGAGAAGCTCCTCGGATGGCGCGCCCGTCCCATCGAGGACACCATCGCGGAGACCGCCGAGAGCCTCCTCGCCCACGGCATCGGGACAAAGACCGCCTCGTAGCCAACCGACGCGACAGCCTTGAGGCACCGAAGGTGCGTTGGACTGGTGACCCGGAGCGACTGTGTCCGCTGGTCCTGGGGCCGCGCCAGCGTTCGGTGCGGGCCGCCTGATTTGAAACGAGATTACGACCCGCGCGCCTTTGCCAGTGTCGGCAGTGAATGCCCTATAGGTAGCTGCCACTTACGCCTTACGACGGAGCCGTGGGTACAGCCGGGCATACCTGTGACATCCAGGGACATGAAGCCGTGCCCATCTGCGCGGATACCGCACGGGGCGGGCCGTCTCCGGGCCGTCCGAGGGAGACCAACGACCGCCGCTGATGACCAACAACGACCGTCATGGCGTGACACGGTCGGTCGCGCCATGACGGCGTCAGCCCAGCTAGACCCACGTATCCAGCCACATCCGCGACCGCCAGTCGTCGATCGGGATGGCGGTCCCGGTGTACAGCGGCCAGAAGTAGATGAAGTTCCAGGCGATCAGCAGGACCAGTACGCCCGCTCCCGTCGCCCCCGCCACCCGGCGGGTGTCACTGGACCCGGGTGGTCCGATGATCGCGCCCAGCAGCATCGCCACCGCCAGACAGAGGAACGGCAGGAAGACGACGGCGTAGAAGAAGAAGATCGTCCGCTCCTGGTACAGGAACCAGGGCAGATAACCGGCCGCGATGCCGCAGGCGATGGCGCCCGCCCGCCAGTCGCGGCGCAGCAGCCAGCGCCACAGGATGTACAGGACCGCGAAGCAGGCCACCCACCACAGCAGCGGGGTGCCGATCGCCAGGACCTCGCGGGCGCACTTCTGGCCCGCGTCGACGGGGCAGCCGTCCTTGCCGGGCGAGGGGGACTCGTAGAAGTACGAGACCGGGCGGCCGTCGACGATCCAGCTCCAGGGGTTGGACATGTAGGTGTGCGGCGAGTGCAGGTTGCGGTGGAACTCGTAGACCTCGTGCTCGTAGTGCCACAGGCTGCGCCACCAGTCGGGGAACAGCCAGGTCCAGTTGCCGCCCCTGCCGTCGGTGGCGGCCCAGTTGCGGAAGTAGCCGCCCTTGCCGTTGGTGGGGGAGAGGATCCAGCCGGTCCAGGAGACCAGGTAGGTGACGATCGCGACCGGGACCGTGGCCACGAACGTGATGGCCGCGTCCGGCAGCACCGCCTTGTACGGGTTCCCGGCGCCGGCCACCTTGCGGGCGCCGATGTCCCACAGGACCGCCATCAGGAAGAACGCGACCATGATGTACAGGCCGTTCCACTTGGTGCCGATGGCCAGGCCGAGCATCAGGCCTGCCAGCCAGCGCCACGGGCGCCATCCGAGGCGGGTGGTCTCGGCGATGCGCGCGTCGGGGCGGACCCGGCCGTCGGCGTCCGGTGGGAGCGCGGCGGCGAGTTTCTCGCGCGCCTTGTCACGGTCGATGACCAGGCAGCCGAACGCGGCCAGCACGAAGAACATCAGCACGCCGTCGAGCAGCGAGGTGCGGGCCATCACGAAGGCCAGTCCGTCCACGGCCATCAGCGCGCCCGCGAGGCAGCCGAGGAAGGTCGAGCGGAAGATGCGGCGGCCGATACGGCACAGCATCAGGACCGACAGGGTGCCGAGCAGCGCGGTCATGAACCGCCAGCCGAACGGGTTGAACCCGAAGATCAGCTCCCCGAGCCCGATGACGTACTTGCCGACCGGCGGATGCACGACGTACGCCGCGTCCGTGGGGATCCTGACGTGCCCGTTCAGCGCCAGGATCTGGTCGTTGGCGTTCTTGTCCCAGTTGACCTCGAAGCCGCGGTGGACGAGCGCCCAGGCGTCCTTGGCGTAGTACGTCTCGTCGAATATCACCGCCTTCGGGCTGCCCAGGTGCCAGAAGCGCATCACGCCCGCCATCAGCGTGACCAGCAGCGGGCCGCCCCAGGCCGACCAGCGCGTGATCCGCTCGACGAGCGTCGGCGGCACCCCGAGGACCTGCCACATCCGCGGGCTGGGCTGCACGTACGGCGGCACCAGACGCTCGCGGACGTCGCTTCTCGGCCCGGCCGTGTAGCCGAAACGGCGCAGCCGCTGCTGCCACGACGGCCGCTGGTCCTGCGGGCTCTGGCCTTGCCGGGTGTCCGGGGAGGACGCGGTACTGGTCACCGCGCCATCGTAGGGAACCGTTCTGTGTGAGTCCCGTGCATGGGCGGTAAGGGCTTGGATGCGTCCCGTCGGTGGGCTCCTGGGAGGATGGGGGCGTGACCGGAACCCTCGTACTCGCAGGCACCCCCATCGGCGACATCGCGGACGCGCCGCCCCGGCTGGCCGAGGAGCTGGCGGGGGCCGATGTCGTCGCCGCCGAGGACACCCGGCGGCTCAGGCGGCTGACGCAGGCCCTGGGCGTCACGCCCAAGGGGCGGATCGTGTCGTACTTCGAGGGCAACGAGAGCGCCCGTACGCCCGAACTCGTCGAGGAACTCGTCGGCGGTGCGCGTGTGCTGCTCGTCACCGACGCCGGGATGCCCTCCGTGTCCGACCCCGGGTACCGGCTGGTCGCCGCCGCCGTCGAGAAGGACATCCGCGTCACCGCCGTGCCCGGCCCCTCCGCCGTGCTCACCGCGCTCGCGCTGTCCGGGCTGCCCGTCGACCGGTTCTGCTTCGAGGGGTTCCTGCCGCGCAAGGCGGGCGAGCGGCTGACGCGCCTGAAGGAGGTCGCCGAGGAGCGCCGCACCCTCGTCTACTTCGAGGCCCCGCACCGTCTCGACGACACCCTCGCCGCCATGGCCGAGGTCTTCGGGGCCGAGCGGCGTGCCGCCGTCTGCCGGGAGCTGACCAAGACGTACGAGGAGGTCAGGCGGGGCGGGCTCGGCGAGCTGGCCGCCTGGGCCGCCGAGGGTGTGCGCGGTGAGATCACCGTCGTGGTCGAGGGCGCGCCGGAGAAGGGGCCCGAGGAACTCGACGCCGCCGAGCTGGTGCGCAGGGTGCGGGTGCGGGAAGAGGCGGGGGAGCGGCGAAAAGAAGCCATTGCGGCGGTTGCGGCAGAGGCCGGGCTGCCGAAAAGGGAAGTGTTCGACGCCGTTGTCGCCGCGAAGAATGCCCAATCGGCCGGTGGTTCGTGAGGCTTTCGTGAAGTCGGCCACACCCCCTCTGAGCAGGGCGCATCTCGCCTGAGCAAGCGCCCCACAAACAGGCAAAGCAAGGTCGTGAAAAGCAAAGCCCAGACCCCCTGGGCGAGGGGGTATGGCAAGGAAAATCCAAATCGCCTCCAACAGTCGACAGGGCTGATGCATTCGCTCCGCCAGAAGCGTCCACTGGACCAAGGGACGCACCCGTCCCTTGGTCCAGCAGATCAAGAGGAGCTGGCATGAGCGAGATCTCAGGGCAGTCCGGCCTCCGCGGCGCGGCCACCGCAGTCGTCCACGAGTCGTACTCCTTCGCCTGCATGCGCTGCGGGCACGGCTGGGAGCAGTCGTACGAGATAGAGCACCACAACGACGCCGAGGGCCACGAGTTCGTGATGTACGTGGCCGAGGGGCAGGTCGTGCCGTCTCCGCTGTCCAAGCCCACCTGCCAGAACTGCGACAGTCATGTCGTACGGATCATGCGACCCGGGCAGGTCTCGTCGGTGCGCGACGCGGTGCACAAGCAGCAGCGGCGCACACCGCGGAACGAGTCCCAGGAGGCGGCCGCCGAGGGCGCCGAGGCCGGCGAGCGCGACCACCACTGGCACCTCTCCGATCTTCTGCACCCCTTCCACCGCAAGGCGAGCTGACCGCTCCGGCGGCGGGGCGGGCATGCCCCTTTCGTAGGATCGGAGCATGCCCTCCTCCAGCTCCGGCGAGAAGTCCGTCGAGAAGAACGCGGCGCCGCCGCTCCCGGAACCCCTCCGGGTGGCCGTCGCCGACTCCCACACCCACCTCGACATGCAGAACGGCACGGTCGAGGAGGGCCTCGCGAAGGCCGCTTCGGTGGGCGTGACGACGGTCGTGCAGGTCGGCTGCGACGTGCGGGGCTCGCAGTGGGCCGCCGAGACGGCGGGACGGTACGAGGCCGTCCACGCGACCGTCGCCCTGCACCCCAACGAGGCGCCGCGCATCGTCCACGGCGACCCCGACGGCTGGTCGAGGCAGGGGGCGCGCGAGGCGGGGGGCGCGGTGGCGCTCGACGAGGCGCTCGAACGGATCGACGCGCTGGCCGGGCTTCCCCAGGTCAAGGGCGTCGGCGAGACGGGCCTCGACTACTTCCGCACCGGCCCCGAGGGCAAGGAGGCGCAGGAGGCCTCCTTCCGCGCCCACATCGAGATCGCCAAGCGGCACGGCAAGGCCCTGGTCATCCACGACCGCGACGCCCACGCCGATGTGCTGCGCATCCTCAAGGAGGAGGGCGCTCCGGAGCGGACGGTGTTCCACTGCTACTCCGGGGACGCGGAGATGGCTCAGGTGTGCGCCCGCGCCGGGTACTTCATGTCCTTCGCCGGCAATGTCACCTTCAAGAACGCCCAGCATCTGCGGGACGCGCTCGCCGTGGCACCCCTGGAACTGGTCCTGGTGGAGACGGACGCGCCCTTCCTCACACCGGCGCCGTACCGCGGACGGCCCAACGCGCCGTATCTCATTCCGGTCACGGTGCGCGCCATGGCCGCCGTGCGCGGCATCGACGAGGACGCGCTGGCGACAGCCCTCGCGGCGAACACGGCCCGCGCTTTCGGCTACTGAGGGTAGTCGTTCATAACCCTACGATCAGGCCTGGACGGACTCGCCACCGTCACCACTGTAACTCTTTGTCATCACGCCGCTTTGGAGAGTGATACGGGCTCCGCTAGGTTCTGGTGCCCGATCCGGACCCCTCTGGACCCCACGGCCCCTGGAGCGTGTCGGCGTGAGCAACTCGCAGTACTGGCAGTACTCGCAGTACGGGACGTATGAGGCGTACGACCCGGCGTATCCGCCGGCGTACGCCGACGACGTGCACAGCGCGCAGACCCTGGCCTACGGCGTGCCCGGGGCGTACGAGGACACGTACCGGCCCGCCTACGAAGCGGCCCTGGTGCCCGAGCCGCCGCTTCCGCGGCAGGTGGGGAGCGCGGCGGGCGAGGAACTGCCCGCGCCCGCCGCGCGCGCCGGAACAGGACGCAGACGCCGGGCCGCTCGCCGGCGCAGGGCGCGGCCCATCGATCTCCCGGACGGCTCGATGCGCCGGCTGCTGCCGCAGGCGCTGGTCGTCGCCTTCCTGGCCGGCGGCACCACCGCGTTCGTCGCCAAGGACAAGGCCGTCGAGCTGAACGTCGACGGCAAGCCGCGCACCCTGCACACCTTCGCCGACGACGTGACCGAACTGCTCGCACAGGAGAGCGTCGACGTGGGGGCGCACGACGTGATCGCGCCCGCCCCCGGCACGGCGCTCAGCGACGGTGACGAGATCGTGGTGCAGTACGGGCGCCCCGTGCGGCTCACCATCGACGGGCACCGGCGCGAGGTGTGGACGACGGCGGACACCGTGCAGGAGGCGCTGGAGGAGATGGGGGTGCGGGCGCAGGGCGCGTATCTGTCCGCTGCGCGCTCCCGGCACATCGGACGCGCCGGGCTCGCGCTCGACGTGCGCACCGAGCGCTCCGTCACGGTCATGGCCGACGGCCACGCGCGCACGGTCCGCACGAACGCGGCGACCGTGCAGGAGGTCGTCGAGGAGGCCGGGATCTCCCTGCACGGCGAGGACACCACCTCCGTCCCGGCGGACAGCTTCCCGCGCGACGGGCAGACCGTCACCGTGCTGCGGGTCACCGGCACCAAGGAGGTCCGCGAGGAGGAGATCCCGTTCAAGGTGCAGCGGGAGGACGACCCCGGGCTGTTCAAGGGGACGGAGGTCGTCGACCGGGCGGGACAGCCGGGGCTGCGGCGGATCACCTACTCCCTGCGGATCGTCAACGGAGTCCGGCAGAAGCCGCGCCTGACCGGCACCGAGGTGGTGCGCGAGCCGCAGCCGCAGATCGTGAAGGTGGGCACGAAACCGCTCCCGACGTCCGTGCGCGGCGCCGACGACCTCAACTGGAAGGGCCTCGCGGCCTGCGAGTCGGGCGGCCGCCCGCACGCCGTCGACCCCTCGGGAACCTACGGCGGCCTCTACCAGCTGGAGTCCCGCACCTGGCAGAGCCTCGGCGGCACCGGCCGCCCCGAGGACGCGTCCCCGGCGGAACAGACGGCCCGCGCGAAGAAGCTGTACGTCCGCCGGGGGGCGAGCCCTTGGCCGCATTGCGGGGCACGGCTGCACGGCTGAGCTGCCGCTGGGCTGCTGTTCGACCGCGGGCCGGTGGGGGCTGATCGCGCAGTTCCCCGCGCCCCCCCCCGGGGGGGGGGGGGGGTGTGTTGTGATTGGTTTTTTACACCTCTTTAATCCACTCAACACCCCCCAAAAAA